>NZ_KV838745.1:0-215 GCF_001838765.1 Staphylococcus sp. HMSC34G04 | reverse complement strand
TTTTGATTTTGTGATAGCCACATCATTCGGATGCTATCATTAAGCATTTTTTCTATTTTACGACCTGAGAATACAGATTGTGTGTAGGCATATAGAATCACTTTTAACATCATTTTAGGATGGTACGAAGTTGCACCACGGTGATGTCTGAATTCGTCGAATTCATTGTCAGGAATTGTTTCAACAATATCATTTACATGTCGTGAAATATCATT
>NZ_KV838744.1:0-791 GCF_001838765.1 Staphylococcus sp. HMSC34G04 | reverse complement strand
ATTAGTGAATATAATTATATGAAGCAGCTTGGCTCGCAGAGATTGTACGTGAAGTGACAACACCTGCACCGTGACCGTAGTTCATTTCTGAAACTCTGATTGAACCATTGCTGTTTACACCTTCAACGTATGCTACGTGTCCGTATGCACCTTGTGATGTTTGTAAGATTGCACCTTTAGCTGGTGAATTGTTTACTGTGTAACCAGAACGTGCTGCAGCGTTTGCCCAGTTGTTTGCGTTACCCCATGTTGAACCGATTTTGCCACCTACTCTGTCAAATACATAATATGTACATTGACCTGAAGTGTATAAGTTACCAGATGCTGAGCGAGCGTTTGATAAAGATACACCGTTTGATGATGGTGCAGAAGTTGTTGTAACGTGAACATTACTACTTGATGTTGAATAGCTTGCGCCTAAACCACCAGTCGGTTGAGTTGTTCTTTGTGATTGCGTGTTATTTGATTGATAGTTGTTGTAATTGTTGTAATTACTGTAGTTATTGTAGTTGCTATAGTTATTGTAACCATAGTTGTTGTAGTTATTATAACTATTATAGTTATATGAAGTATTTACACGATCTGGACTCCAGTTACCTTTCCAAGTGTAGTGGTAGTTACCTTCAGCATCGATTGTGTAAGTATAGCTATATGAATAAGGGTCGTTAGGATTGTACCCATTATTATTTTGTTCTGCTGCTTGTGCGTCATGGTGTGCAAAAGCGAAAGTAGCGATTCCTGCAGTTGCAATTGTAGCTGTAGCGATTTTTTTCATTGTTAAATATCCTCCT
>NZ_KV838743.1:0-6526 GCF_001838765.1 Staphylococcus sp. HMSC34G04 | reverse complement strand
TCTTATTTATATATATACTTACAAGTTTATTTTTGTGTAAACACAAAAATAAACCCTATTAACAAATCAAATTCTTTGTTAATAGGGTTTTCTTAACTTCCCCTGCATTTATCTGAAATATTATATGTAAAACTAGTTTACATATAATTGTTTTATAATCTCATTTAAAAATTCTGAAGATGATGAATAATTATTTTCTTCAACTAACTCATCTAGTTTTTTTCTAACTGAAGGCTGTAACATAAATTGATATCTCTTTTTCTTTTCTTTAATTTTATCCTTTTTAATCTCTATTTTTTTATACGATGTATTGGGTGATACTGCATTCTCTAAAGCTTTTTCTATATTCTTTTCTTGATTATTACTATCTATTTTTTTATTAAATGCCATTTTAAAACACCTTTCATAATGTATTATATACATAAACATACACATGTTGACGTATATACATGTGTTGATGTAATTACAAATTAAAGCACTTTTTTTAATTTGTATTAATCAAGCATCTTTAATAGCTTTACAACTATTTATAAATTGCTGAAAAAAACTTTTTTCCTTTAAGTATATTGTAGGTTCTTGTTTAAATGATACAATTGGTTTTTTTTCTAAAACACTGCGTGTAATTAATTCCTTATCAGGAAAATAAGTTATATAATCTTCTTGATTTTCAATGCTTTTTTTAAAATTGATTGATGATTTAGTATTATGTTTTACCATATTTCCAACGAAAAAAAGTTTAGCTGTTACATAACTTTCTCGTGTCCTAAAGTCAATTAAATCCTTCTTTAATTTATTAATACGATATGAAATGTTTGCATTTGAATCATCACTAAAGCCACTTGGCTTATTAGGAGAAATTACTTTATGGCTTACCACAATTGCATTTCTTGTTGATGTACTGAAATCAGGATGTGTATCAATAATAATATAGTCATATTGACCAATATTATATTCTTCATAGTAATCATCTAGCCACATATATAATTGCATGTCTTTTCCATCTGTCGTACTCATATGCTTCTCATACTCATCTAAACGTAAAAATCCACTGATAAGATCTATATTGTTATTAATACGGTGTACCTTAACTTTTTCTTCAATATGTAGTGCATCTATTTTTTCGAATATAGATAAGACAGTATTCTTTTGATCATAAATTCCTAATATTTGAGATAAATTGCATTGGTGATCAAAATCTATCATTAATACTTTGTATCCCAAGTCAGCTAAATATCCAGAAAAATTATAGGATAATGTTGTTTTTCCTACTCCACCTTTAACAGCTGCGAATGTGATTATTTCCATTTGGACACCTCCTTTACCATCTTAACATAAATATACACATATTTATGAGGGTGTGTCGAAAATCCGCTTCTCTTTATTCATGATATAAATATATATTTTGACTTTTAACTTTAACCAATTTATAGTAATGAAATAAAAAAGAAAGAAAAAAAGAAAGAAAGGGAGAAAAATGGCAACTTTACCCAAAGAGGTTAGACAAAAATTGGAGTCTAATATTCATATTTATAAAGTAACTAGTAAGAACATATATTATACAGATGATTTCAAACTTAAAGCTGTAGAAGAATATAATCAAGGCAAAGAACCCGAAGATATATTTAGGGATTCTGGAATAGATGTAAATATTCTTTCACAATATCGTAAGGAAAATTACATAGAGGGTAGATTACAGAAATGGAATAGTCAGCAAATTAATATTACCGATGATATTTCAACTATTTTAGAAAAAGAATTAAATGAAGATGCATCCACCTTTAAAACACAAAAAGAACCATCTGAAATAGCTATATACTCTAAAATACTGTCTCAAGGAGAGTATATAATTGAAGAATTAGAAAAAATTGAAATTGAAATAAGCAAACTAGATCTTAATAAAGAAAAATATCAGTCTATTATTGATCTAACAAAAGAAGAAATAATTAGAGCAGTAAACAAAATATAAGACTTTATATTTTAGTATTACTTAGTTTCAGTAATACTATATACTGTTTTCCTTTAAATAAAGTAATAAGGACAGCGCACAAACATACACATCAGCATATTGATGTGTATGTTTGTGCTCATCTATATTCCAATTAAAAATTATTAATTTAGATAAATCATTTTATTTCTGCAACTCAAGGTCTTATATAAAACTTGTATCATCTATTAATCATAGATTTAATTAGCGCAGTCACAATATTCTATGGATGTCCAAATAAAGCCTTTTTTGGACTTTTTGTAATAACATCTTTGTTATAATCTTCTTCGTATCTTTGAGTAAATGCTCCTTTAATACTTATAAATAGATAATTATATACTTTAGTAATCGTTTTATTGTGTATTTTCTATTTTCGATTTACACGGATTAAGATTTCTTCAATTTCACTCTTCAAATCTTCAAGGCAATAATTTGTTCCGTAGAGTTGATTATGTTTATAGTGTTACTAAATGCATATTGTGTGAATCAGATGAATTATTCTTATTATTGTGTAATTTAGTATCTACATTCTTTGACTCATTTTGTTCAACATTTATATCTTAAGTTGTAGTTCCTACATTGCTCACGATTAATAGCTTGTGTTTCATTAGGGTATTAATATGTTTTTTAGTGTATGCTTTGATTTGATGTTCAATACGTCTATGAAACGGTCATATGTGTATTTGTTGAATTTCTTTTCTTTATTATAATAATAGAATTGTTGATCCTTGATTTTAGGCATGTAGATGTAAAGACGTTATTTATCCATTTTTGAAGTAACATCAATAAGTCCCTATTTTATTAATTCTTTTTGAATTTAGTGACTGCGTTCATACTGATATTTAATATTTGTTAAACGTATACATGAAAGCTATCAATGAAAAGATACTCAAATATGTGGTTGAGGACATCAGAAACATCGAATCACGGTTTAAAATATATAAAATTGTTGATGGCAGAAAAAACCACAATGAATTTGAATTTTAAGCCCTCTCAGCCGTCCATATAAGTCCGTTAAGTATGAATTGCATGTATGGAGATAAATATCAAATTGCGGTACATATCTGAAGAGTGTACTTGAGATGATTGTTGCGATGGTCATCTTTTTTATGTTCAAAATCAATAAAAAAGCACTATCTCCTTTACTGCATGCCAACTGACATTCAAACTAATATTAAGTTATATTCATTAGGTAATCGGGGGATATTCTCCTCCCTTACCTCAACTATAAAATGAGGTGATAAAAATGACAAAAATTACTCGAATCAAAATCAAAACATTCTGTAACTATATGATAGGTGTTTCTGTTATCGCCCTAGCCTTATTCATAATCTTTTACTTTTAGTATTTTCTAAACGTTTCACTCATTTAATATGATTATCGAAACAATTGAAAGACTCCTAAATAGCGATTTATCTGCGTATTATATTCATCAAAAAACAGGTGTGACGGCATCAAGTATTCAACGTTTACGAAGTGGCGAACGCCAACTGAACAAATTAATGTTAGATAGTACCGAAAAATTATATTGATTTCAATTAGAGTTAGAACAAAATCAAAAAAATTACGGAGAGGTTAACAATGAACACTGATGCATTGTGTCGTATATTGAAGTTGAAGCAGGATAGGATAATGGTAAATCGATGTAAACATATTATAATTTATGTAAAGACACGTAAATTACTAACGGAGGCTTATTTTGTGCAAACAACATATGTGAAAATATATAAAAGCGGAAACGGACAAGCAATTAGCTTAAAGAAAAATACATTACAGGAAGCAGGATTAAAAGTTGGCGATGATATAGAAGTAAAAGTCAAATCAGGACAAATTGTTTTAACTAAATCCGATTCCTTTAAAGAAAAATGAAGAGATTTTGTTGAAAGTGGTGGTAAATATGATCATAACGAGTATGATTGGGGTCAACCAGTTGGACGTGAATTATGGTAAATCAATATGATTTAATTAAATGAGATTTTAATCCAGTCATTGGTAATGAAAAAGAAAACTATCGTCCTTGTTTAGTCATAAGTGATACTGAATTTAATAAGGTTTCCGGTTTTGCTTGGGTTATTCCTATTACAAAAAGATACGATGAGCAATACCCAACAGATGTATTAGTGAAGACTAAAAATCAACATATAAATGGTGTTATCGACTGCACACAAATTAAATCTGTTGATATACATGCTCGTTCATATCGACATTTTGATATATTGACAACTGAAAAGGTAATAGAAGTAAATGATAGATTGAAAAGTTTATTAAATCTATGAAATTAAAAATGATAATCCCTCTAATCATTTTTGTGTTTTAGATTCTCTAATGATTCGAAGTCAAAAAAATAAGCCTTCGTTTATAAGTACGAGGGCAATAATAATTGCTTCATTTATGTATTTATTAAGATGAAAGCAAAAAAGTGGACTAGTCCAGCATTAGAAAGTTATTCCCTTTCTATTTTCATGAATAAACTTTCAAATCCACCAATATAAACATAAGACTTATATTTTTCTATAGATGTATGCTTAGGAGATACGTCTATACTTCGAGTTGATGTTTTTTATTAATTCAAACTGTACTACCTTCATGTTTGGTTTGCTTTAACGTTTTAATCAATGTCTGTGTATCGAAAATAATTTTAAAATAATTAATATACTTATTTTACATAAAGCTTCAATCATTATAACGTACTTTAAATTGTACAATAGTGGTGTAATGATACATATATAAATAACCATATAAGTATAAATGTATGTAACATGGTATTTACAAATTTTTTTCATCGTGGCTACTGCCTTATAAACGTCGCTCTTTTTAATATATTTTTATAAATATTTTTAAAACCTTTTTAGGGATTGTTTTATACTTAGAGAGACAATGGATTCAAGGTGTTAAAGGGAGTGGTTTTGCCACATAAAAGGAGTAGTTTTGCCACATAAAAGGAGTAGTTTAAATATCATCACTCCTTTTATTCATTGACGCCGCTATAAAAGTGTTTTATGCTTATATTCAATTAGTATAAAGGAGTATTCATTTTTTTAGTACTCCTTTATATGATGTAGTTAATGATGGAGTGATAATAAAATGTCTGGTGAAACAGTTGTATATAAAAACGATCTAAACCTCGTCCCATTAAGAAAATTTACAAGCATAGAAATTAATTTGTTTTTTGCGATGTGCAATAAGTTAAAAGAACAAGACACCTATACGTTACATCTGACTTTTGATGAATTAAAAGAATTAAGTAACTATAATCCTAAAACGCGTAATATTAATAGATTTGTGAAAGATTTGGATGATGTATACAAAAAAATGTTGGAATTAACAATTAAGTATGAAGATGATGATATCATAGAGCGCTTTGTATTGTTTAATCATTATAGAATTCATAAAAAGGAACAATATTTAGAGATTTCAACATCCCCTAATCTAAAGCATATACTTAATTCAATTACGAATAATTTTACAAAATTTGAACTAGAAGAAATGACAACGCTTAAATCAACGTATTCTAAAAACATGTTTAGAATACTTAAGCAGTTTAAACATACAGGTTATTTAAAAATGAAAATAAATGATTTTAGAGAGCGATTAGATATTCCAACATCGTATAGAATGACCGATATTAATAAGAATGTATTAAAACCTATTATTAACGAACTCAGTTATATTTTTAAAGCATTAAAGATACATAAAGTTAGAGCAAAAAAGGGACGCAAAATAGAATACCTAGAATTTATATTCGAACCTGAAAATCGTATCTATAATAAAAAGTACGCTAAAAGTAAAAATACAGTCGATTCAAGACAATATATTAGTAGAGAAAAAACACCACAATGGTTAGAAGATCGAAAATATACTAAAAAGGTTAGAAGTGATATAGATCCTCAACTAGAAAAGGATCGAGAAGCTTTTTTAAAGCAGCTGCAAATTGATTGGGATGAGTAACATTTATGATAGTGACTGTAGAGCTATACAATGTGTTAAAGGTGTGGCGCTTTTATGGGCTATCTATGATTAGTCAATGGTAAAAGTAAAAGAGGCAAAATCAATCTTCCTATTTCTATCAAAGTTATCGAATAAAATTTAAAAAATGAAAAAGAATTTAAGATAAATAGCAAGTCCACCCATTTTGACCACGATGATAATATAGGTTTTATATAAATAAGATGGCTTATCGGAAGTTATCTGTAACTCATCCATTACAGATGGTATAATATAAAGGTTGCCTATCTCTCAGGCGTCAATTCAGACGCAGAGAGGAGGTGCTAATCTATGCTAGAAATTCTTGTTCACATCACGACCACAGTCATCAGTGGTTGTATTATTGCGTTATTTACGCATTAGCTACGTAATCGCAATAATAAATAGGCGACTATAGCCACACCTAAAAATCCCCTCACTATTGCCGTAGTGAGGGGATTGGTACATCTATGCTAGTTTCCTTGTTAACTAAATTATAACACTGGTTAGTAGAGAAATGCAAAACCATGTATTCAGACTAAGCATACTAAAGTAAATTTCTAAATACTTCGTATTGTT
>NZ_KV838742.1:0-9266 GCF_001838765.1 Staphylococcus sp. HMSC34G04 | reverse complement strand
CAACGAAGGTCGCAATGGCTAAAGTCATTAAAACGTTTAAACTGAATACTGACTGTCATTGCACATCCAAATATCTGAATAACCTCATTGAGCAAGATCACCGTCATATTAAAGTAAGAAAGACAAGATATCAAAGTATCAATACGGCAAAGAATACTTTAAAAGGTATTGAATGTATTTACGCTCTATATAAAAAGAACCGCAGGTCTCTTCAGATCTACGGATTTTCGTCATGCCACGAAATTAGGCATATGTTAGCCAGTTAAACGAACAATGACATGATAAAATGGTAATTAGCTATATTTTTCTAACTTTGCAACATAACCATAATTAAATAGTTATTGTGTATGAAAATAATATCTTAAATTAAAAATACTGTTATTAAATTAAGAATATATAGTAAAATTCATCTGTTAACCGGTGAAATATTGAAAAAGTGATATTCAATACGAAGAAAGATATAATAAAATAGTTCAATCAACTACTAATAATTTAAAGAAAAGAAGGGTTCAATCATGTCAGAATATGTTTTAACGAATGGCATCGTATATACAGAAAATGAAATGATTAACAATGGATATGTTCATATTAAAGATGGGAAAATTTTGGACGTTGGTAAGTGTCCTTTTCATCCGTCATCGTCTCATAATACAATTGACATTATTGATGTAAAAAAACGACATATACTGCCTGGGTTTATAGATATTCACATTCATGGGGGGTATGGTGAAGATGCCATGGATGCATCTGAACAGGGTTTACAACATTTAGCAGAATCACTCCTTTCTGAGGGGACAACATCTTTTTTAGCAACAACAATGACACAGTCAACGGTCAACATTGAGCGGGCTCTTCAAACTATTGCTAAATATACTCAACAACAAGATGTTACAAATGCTGCCGAAATTGTCGGAGTACATCTTGAAGGTCCATTTATTTCAGAACATAAAGTAGGCGCACAACACCCTCAATTCGTACAACGTCCTACGGTTGATAAAATAAAGTCGTTTCAGAAAGTAGCGAATGGACTAATTAAGATTATTACGTACGCTCCTGAAGTTGATGGAGCAACAGAAACTTTAAAGACAATGAAAAATGATATCATTTTTTCAATCGGACATACGGTGGCAACGTTTGATCAAGCGAATGCAGCTGTAAGTCATGGTGCCAAACATATCACTCATTTGTATAATGCAGCGACCGGCTTTCAACATCGAGAACCGGGCGTATTTGGTGCAGCCTGGTTAAATCAAGGATTGCATACTGAAATGATTGTGGACGGTATTCATTCACATCCGGCATCCATCGCACTTGCATATAGGCTTAAGGGGAATCAAAGTTGTTATTTAATTACAGATGCGATGAGAGCTAAAGGAATGCCAGAAGGACATTATGATTTAGGTGGTCAGGATGTGATTGTAAAGGGAAGTGAAGCACGTCTGTCTTCTGGGGCTTTAGCTGGAAGTATACTCAAAATGAACGAAGGACTTAAAAACTTAATACAATTTACAGGTGACACGATTGAGCATTTATGGAGAGTAACAAGTTTAAATCAAGCGGTGACATTAGGCATAGATGACGTAAAAGGTAGTATTAAAATCGGGAAAGATGCAGATATTGTTATCATAGATGATGCATGTAATGTTGAAACGACGATTAAAAATGGAAAATATCATGCTTTCAAATGATTTATCATTGGTTGAACAAAAAAATTATTTTGTCTACAATATAGCATTGGCATATGTTTAACATATAACAAAAGATTTATGATAGAATGAAGCCAATCACATTTTTTACGGGGAGTGTCACGATGGGAAGGTCTTAGCATGTAGTTGTCACTTATTGATTCATGATGATTTAAATACGTGTTACCTAAGCGTGACACAATATATATGGAGGTGAATCCCTAGAAATAGGGAATTAATTGGAAACTTCGACCATAATTAGTTTAGTTATATTTTTTCTTTTGATTGCATTAACAACAGTATTCGTTGGGTCAGAATTTGCATTAGTAAAAGTGAGATCAACGCGTATTGAACAATTAGTAGATGAGGGTAATAAGAGTGCAAAAATTGTCAAAAAGATGATAGACAATCTTGACTATTACTTATCTGCCTGTCAATTAGGTATCACAGTAACGTCTTTAGGCTTAGGTTGGTTAGGTGAACCAACATTTGAAAAGATGATGCACCCACTATTCGAGTTATTACATTTACCGAGTCCTTTAACAACGACGATTTCATTTGTTGTTTCATTCATTGTTGTGACATATTTACATGTTGTATTAGGCGAATTGGCACCTAAATCATTTGCTATTCAACATACAGAACAACTTGCACTTTTATATTCAAGACCACTATTTTATTTTGGTAATTTTATGAAACCACTTATATGGTTAATGAATGGTTCTTCTCGTGTGATTGTCAGAATGTTTGGATTTGATCCAGATGCTCAAACTGATGCAATGTCAGAAGAAGAAATAAAAATTATTATAAACAATAGTTATAATGGTGGAGAGATTAACCAAACCGAGCTTGCGTATATGCAAAATATTTTTTCATTTGATGAACGTCATGCAAAAGATATTATGGTGCCACGTACACAAATGGTTACGCTCAACGAACCATTTAACGTAGATGAATTATTAGATACTATCAAAGAACATCAGTTTACAAGATATCCAATCACTGAAGATGGTGATAAAGACCATGTAAAAGGATTTATAAATGTTAAAGAGTTTTTAACAGAATATGCGTCAGGTAAACCGATTAAAATCGCCAATTATATTCATGAATTACCCATGATTTCAGAAACAACTAGAATAAGTGATGCTCTTGTAAGAATGCAAAGAGAGCATGTACATATTAGTTTGATTATAGATGAATATGGTGGGACAGCAGGTATTTTAACAATGGAAGATATTTTAGAAGAAATTGTTGGTGAAATCAGAGACGAATTTGATGATGATGAAGTTAACGATATAGTTAAACTTGATGATCATACTTATCAAATTAATGGTCGTGTTTTACTTGATGATTTAAATGAAAAATTTGACATAGAGTTTGAAGATTCTGAGGATATTGATACTATTGGTGGTTGGTTACAATCACAAAATACTAATTTGCAAAAAGATGACTTCGTTGATACTGAATATGATCGTTGGACGATTACAGAAATCGACAATCATCAAATTATTTGGGTCAATTTGAATTATGAATTTAATAGTGGACGTCCTTCTGTTGATGAAGAACAAGAAGATGACGAACGTGATTAATACTTAAAAAGATAAGTTGTGGGATAGAATGCCAAGTGAGTTCTATCCCACTTTTTGTTTTGAAAAAGGATAATTAAAATGTAGAGGGTAACGAAGATACTCATCATTTAAGGAGCAATAAATTGCATTGTATTAAAATAACAAAATGAATAGATCAAATTTGTTTTATCAGTAAATAAAAAAGGTATTAAAATGATAATAAGCGAATAATATTTATGTAAATAAGGAGAGTTAATGTACTATGACAAATGATGTTCAAATTTTAAATAACGGTTATCCAATGCCTGCAGTTGGGTTAGGAGTTTATAAGATAGCGGATGACCAGATGGAAGAGGTTGTTCGTACAGCTTTAGATGCAGGATATTGCGCATTTGATACGGCTTACTTTTATGGAAATGAAAAAGCGTTAGGTAGTGCATTAAAACAATCAAATATTGAGAGGGACGAGCTATTCATAACATCTAAACTTTGGAATGATTATCAAGGTTATGACCAAACAATAGAGTACTTTAATAAATCATTGGACAATTTAGGGTTAGACTATTTAGATTTATTTTTAATTCATTGGCCTTGCGAAAATGATCAATTGTATATTGAATCATATAAAGCCTTAGAACATTTATATGAAGAAGGTAAAATAAAAGCCATTGGTGTATGTAACTTTAAGATACATCATTTAGAAAAGTTAATGAGAGAAACTAAAATTACACCACAGGTGAATCAAATTGAGTTGCATCCGTACTTTAACCAACAAGATGTACAAGACTTTTGTGATGAACATGATATTAAAGTAACAGCTTGGATGCCTTTAATGCGTAATAAAGGATTGCTTGATGATCCTGTTATTACAGATATTGCTCATCGTTATGATAAAACACCTGCACAAATTGTCTTACGTTGGCATCTCGCACATAATCGTATTATCATTCCTAAATCACAAACACCTCAACGTATTAAAGAAAATTTTGATATTTTTGATTTTAATCTTGAGTTAACAGATGTTGCAGAAATAGATAGTTTAAATAAAAATGCTAGACAAGGAAAAGATCCTGATGATGTCAGTATTGGAGATTTGAAATAAATATAATTAACCAGTTAGCGTTAACTTTTAAAAGATAATTAAATACTTTTTACTAAAAGTTAATGTGTTCCTCATAAATGATAATGTTTAAAACTATTAAGCTTAATTTAAGATTATGTAAATACACAGTATTTAACTAGAATGTATGACAAGGAAATTGATAAAATGATAGCAAATAGTTCAGAGAAAAGGATGTCATTTAATGAAAATCAGAGTCATCGTCCCTTGCTATAATGAAGGCGAAGTCGTTTTGAAAACTTATGACAAATTAACTGAAATAATGAAGAAAGATAGTTTAATCAAAAACTATGAATACGATTTACTCTTTATTAACGATGGTAGTATAGATACAACAATACATCATATCAAGAATATTGTTGCGTATGATAACCATGTTAAATATCTTTCGTTCAGTCGAAACTTTGGCAAAGAAGCTGCAATGATTGCTGGCTATGAGCATAGCACAATGCACGACGCGGTGATTATGATTGATGGAGATTTACAACATCCGCCTGAATATATTCCACAAATGATAGAGGGTTACATTGAAGGTTACGATCAAGTGATTGCTAAGAGGAATCGTCAGGGAGAGAATTTTGTACGTAAAACGTTGTCTCGATGTTATTATAAGTTAATTAATGCATTTGTAGAGGATATCCAATTTGAAGACGGCGTTGGTGATTTTAGATTACTCAGTCGACGTGCAGTTCAAGCTTTAACAACCCTTGATGAATATAATCGTTTCTCTAAAGGTCTATTTGAATGGATAGGTTATGAAACAAAAGTATTTCAATATGAAAATGTGACCCGAGAAGATGGAGAATCTAAGTGGACTTTTAGAAAGTTACTCAACTATGGTATAGATGGACTCATCTCTTTTAACAATAAGCCTTTACGCATGATGATATACCTAGGTATGTTCACGTTTTCTATCAGTATTTTATATATAATTTATTTGTTAATAAATATTTTGATTAATGGTATAAATATACCTGGTTATTTTACTACGATTGCCGCTATATTATTGTTGGGTGGTATTCAATTAATGTCTATTGGCGTAGTAGGAGAATATATCGGTCGTATTTATTATGAAGTTAAACATAGACCGAAGTATATTGTTGAAAATTCTAATATTCAGACTGAGAATCTCGACATGAGATATAATGCTTTAAACCTGAATAAAAATAGAAATAACAAGCGTAGTAATGATTTATATAAATTAAGTTCTTTTTATAAAGTTAAAACATATAGTGATACGTATGCATCAAATTATTCTCAAGAAGAAGGCTTTAAAGAGCGTGTACATTAATGAAAACCGAATGTAGCTGGAATGTTCAAACTCATTCCAGCTACATTCGGTTTTTTATACAGTACAAATTACTTTTTAAATTGAAATTTTTTTAAGGTAAGTGTCATCGTGGTTCCAATGTCTAAATCACTTTGGACTGTGATAGAGGCGTCAATTTGTTGTGCTAACTCATTTGCAATGTATAACCCTAACCCCGAACCACCAGTCTTAGTATTTCGAGAGTCTTCAACTCTAAACGTTCTTTCAAAGATACGTGATTGAAGTTCTGGAACGATACCTATCCCCTCATCTTTTATTGCAATACTAATGGCGTCGTTTTCTTTACACTCAGAAATAATAATATCAATACGGCTACCAGAATTAGAAAATTTTAATGCATTATCTAGTAAATTAGTCAAAATACGTTCGATTGGAGGTCGATACTGGTAGAATGCATCAATATCTGTGCAGAAATTAACTTCAAGCGTACGATTTTCTTGTTTTATGTGTTGTTCGTATGGTTGTAATATATTAACAAGTAATTGATCGAGCTGTATTAATTCCAAAGGATAAGAACGTCCAGTATTTAAATTAATCACATGTGTAATGTCATCAAATAAAATTGATAAACGATTTGCTTGTTTGATTAATGTTTCATATGCTTCATGAACTTCTTGAGGATTACTAATGACACCATCTCGTAGACCTTCAGAATATGATCGAATACCAGCTAAAGGTGTTTTTAAATCATGTGCAAGGTTTTGTATAATTTCAGTTTTTTCTTGTTGCTCGTTTTTTATCATATTCATTTGATTATTAATTTCATATGCCATTTTATTAAATGAATCATTCAACTCTTTAATTTCTCTAGGAGACTGGAATGTTTCATCATCGATGAATTTTTCGTGATTTATAAATTGCTTAGTCTTAATGTTGAATTGCTTAATCTTCTGAATTAAAGGATTAATAAAAATACTACAAATCGAAAGTGTTAAACAGCTTGTTATCATAGTAGTGATGGCTAAAGTGAGTGTCATGTGACCATTAAACCACATGAGCTTATATGCAATAACCAGTATAATTGTTGTTAAAATAACGCTTGAAATGACACCGATAATGATTTGACTTCTTATTGAAAAAATAGTTATCGGCTCCTTTCAAACTTATAACCAAGTCCCCATACAGTTGTAATAGTGTAGGGTAAAAAATCATGTTTTTCTAATTTCTCGCGAATTCTATGTATGTGGACATTGACAGTGTTAGCATCTTCGTAGTAGTCATACCCCCATACTTTTTCTAGAAGTTCGGATTTAGAAATAACTTCACCTTCTCTAGAAGCAAGATACCAAAGCAATTCAAATTCTTTAATGCGCATAGGTATCTCTATATTGTTAATGGTAAGCGTCTTGCTTAAATTTTTTAAAACTAAACCATCAAATTCTAATTGTTCAATTTTATTAGAATAATTTGATTTGCTCAATCTAGCGAGAAGGTTATTAGTACGTAATACTAGTTCTCTTGGGCTAAAGGGTTTTTTAATATAGTCATCAGCACCTAATGTCAGTGCGTATATCGTGTCATGTTCTTGAGTTTTTGCTGTTAGATATATGAAAGGTATATCAAGTTGCATATCTTTCATTTTTTTGACAATATCGTATCCATTAACTTCAGGCATCATAATGTCTAAAATCATAATATCAATATCTGAAGATAATAATTTTAGTGCTTCTTTACCACATGTTGTTGTCGTAACCTGATATCCCTCATATTCGAAATACGTTTGACAAATGTCTACAATATCTTTTTCATCATCCACGATTAGTAAGTGGGTCATGCTTATCTTCACCTCGGTTATTACGGTCTCTAAAATAAGCGATGATTTCTTTAAGTGATACCTTAGCCAATAAAGAGTGGCTCATGAGTAAAATAATAAAGAAAGCTAATTGTAGAGGGTACGTAAAAATCATATCTGCTAAAATATAATTTATCATAACGAAGGCTCCAAAGAAACTTGCAGCGTATGCAAATATACCTAAAATTAAACCTAAACCAATGGCCATTTCCCCTAAAGGCACGATTATATTAAATAATCCTGTTGTGTGTGCAACAATATGTTCAAAAAACCATTTATACCATTGTGGAGAGTCTGTGTTATCTCTAATTACTGGAACTAGCCCGTTTAATGTAAAATCACCTGTAAATTTCTCCCATCCTTGTCTGAAAATAACAATGCCTGAAATTACACGAATTAAAAATATTATAAATAAACTTATTTTCTTCATGATTAACACTCTCTTTCTATAGTTAAAAACGTCTACATTTAATAGCTAAATTATTTTAATTTAGCGCCACCAAAAATGACATGTGCTTTTTCGCAATAAATTGTTACTTCATTGTATTTTTCTATATCTACATTTTTTAAGTCAAAAGTTTGTTTGGATTTATTGTAGTCTACTGTTGAAATCTTTTTACCGGATTTAATATCTCCGTTTTTAGTTAGGTAAACATACAGGTCTGGACCTTTTGAAGATTTGTAATTCTCTAACATAAGTTTGCCATTTTCAATTTTAGCTTTACCTTCTACTTTTTCTCCGTTTTTAGATTCAAAATTACCAGATAATTTTTTCGTTGTGTCTGTTTTTACATTACTTTCTTCTTGTTGTTTATCTTTGTGATTAGCGTGATCGCTTTCTGAGTTAGAATTTCCACATGCGCCTAACGTAAGTGATGTAACAATTGCTCCGACTGCTAATAAATATTTTGTATTCATAATGTATTCCTCTTTTCTGTTTTTATTTAAGAATAGTTTAATCGGAATACGTGAACATAACCATTAACTGTTTCTTAACTACATTTAAAAAAGAATTAAATCAAAATGATTTTTATTTATAATTATAAAAATGAAAGAGTTTTATTAGAATGTAATAGGCTTGATAAATAAAAAATGAAATAAATAAAAGAGATAAAATGAAGAAAAGGTGTCAATATTGAAAATTAATATGAATTAACAGTTGGAGGACGAGGGTATTCATTTTGAATTCTTTATCCTAATATGAGTTCGACACAACTTATATAACAAGTGAAATTTCTCAGTGACATTTTCTTATTGAATCAAGTGTTTAAATTGGAAATTGCTATAAAGATATTCTCAATTCTGTATTAGACTGTCTAAAAAATATGCCTAATCCAATCACTTATGACCTTAGCTCAAAAGATGTTTCATTTTAGAAATGTCTACAAATAAAAGAGGCTGCGACATAAAGTTCTAGGATAAGTAAATAAAGACAATTTCTATTGAAATAATATAGAAATTGTCTTTTTTATAATTTTTTTGATTATTTTCAGCAATCTAAAAACAGGATCCACATCAATTTTTCTATCAGAAAATACAGATTGTGTGTAAGCATATTGAACTACTTTTAACATCATTTTTGGATAATATGATGTTGCACCTCGATGATGTCTGAATTCAGTCTTGGGAATTTCTACAATATCATTCACATGTCGTGAAATATCATTTGTGGGGATAAGAACTGAAGTTTCCATTGGTAGAATAAGTTGAGCCATGTTATAATCTTTATACATAAGGCGCCTCGTTAATTTAGTTTAGTGATGTTTATTAA
>NZ_KV838741.1:0-1033 GCF_001838765.1 Staphylococcus sp. HMSC34G04 | reverse complement strand
GTTAGCTATATTTTTTACTTTGCAACAGAACCTTTTGTTGCTAGTTTTGCTGTGGGTTTACTTATAACGAATAAAGAGTATAAAGAAGGTAAATTCACGGAAAAACAAGCTGTTATCATAGCAACCGGCTTTTCTACAGTTACTGTAGCTTTTATGATAGTTATTGCTAAAACCTTACACTTAATGGATATATGGAATTTATATTTTTGGTCTACCTTGTTTGTTACTGCTGCAGTAACAGCTTGTACAGTTAGGATTTGGCCTATCAGTAAAATTAGCAACACATATTATGATCAGCCATTTATAGAAGAAGATACAAGCGAATTAAAAGGTAAAAAAAAGCTACTTTTTGCATGGGAAAAAGCAATGGAAACTGTTGAATCATCACCTAACGTGATGAAAAATATTTGGTTGAATTTCAAAGAAAGTCTGATTATGACTATGAATATCTTACCCACCATATTATCAATAGGTTTAATTTGCTTGTTACTCGCAGAATATACAGTGATTTTCGATTATTTAGCATATGTTTTTTATCCATTAACTTGGATACTTCAAATACCAGATTCCTTTTTAACTGCAAAAGGCGCAGCTATTGGTATAACAGAAATGTTTTTGCCTTCATTAATTGTAGTCGAAGCACCATTAATCACTAAATTTATAATTGCTGTTACTTCTGTTTCTACAATTATATTCTTTTCAGCTAGTGTGCCTAGTATTCTCTCTACTGATATACCCATCCGCATAAGAGATTTAGTGGTTATATGGTTTGAGAGAACTGTATTGAGTTTAATTATAGTAACACCTATCGCATATATTTTTTTATAATTCAATAATAAAATATCGTATATAAAAAAATCACCTTTTTTACAAATATTTATAGTGATAAGGAAAGCAAGGATATGAAATTTCCATCTTAATTTACTGTTTTTTATTTTAAACTCAATTATATATTTAGGGTACACCCTAATCATACAAATATAGTTGTTGAATTTATAGCAACTAAAACGTATGATTAGGGTGTATATTAATT
>NZ_KV838740.1:0-206 GCF_001838765.1 Staphylococcus sp. HMSC34G04 | reverse complement strand
TGTGATGATTGTTCAGAATGTCCTCTGAAAAATCAATGTATGAACTTCAATTCAAAAACAAACAAAAAAATAATGAAGAATTATAACTGGGAATATTTTAAATCCCAAATTAACAAAAAGCTTTCAGAACCAGAAACAAAAAATATCTACAGTCAAAGAAAAATTGATGTGGAACCTGTTTTTGGATTTATGAAGGCTATTTTGGG
>NZ_KV838739.1:379801-429228 GCF_001838765.1 Staphylococcus sp. HMSC34G04 | reverse complement strand
GCTATTTTGCTAGGAATTATGTCCCAGCCTCTCTGTTTTAATAATCATTATTTATTAGCTGACATAAGTTTAGATTTAATACGGTCAGCTTTATTAGAATGGATTAAATTACTTTGAGATGCTTTATCAACTTGTTTGATAGCAAATCTTAATAATTCATCTTTGTTTTCAGCATCAGTAGAGATAGCTGTTTTAGCTCGTTTCACAGCTGTACGCATAGCGTTTTTCTTAGAAATATTTCTTTCTTCAGCTGTTTCAGTTGTTCTTACACGTTTAATTGCAGATTTAATGTTTGGCATTACTGTCACCTCCTAAAAGTGATCATAACTTATCAAAATTTATTTGATTACAACAAGAAATATTTTATCAAATGTCTTATATTTGTGCAATCATTTATTTAAAAGTAACTTCAATTGAATTTATTACTTTTTAATTGTTGGAATGAACTACTGAACTAGATATAATAGTTATGTTAGAATTTACATTTAATTAATTATGTCAAAGATATATTGCATTAAAGTAATAAAAACGTTACTATATCAAAGATACATAGAAGTGACAGGTTATAAAGATGAAAGCGAGAAGGATAAAATGGATAAGCAAGAACGATACAATAGAAGAGAAAATATTAGAAATTTCTCCATTATTGCGCATATAGACCATGGTAAATCGACATTAGCTGATCGAATTTTAGAGAATACAAAATCAGTTGAAACTCGAGAAATGCAAGATCAATTACTTGACTCTATGGATTTGGAAAGAGAACGAGGCATCACTATTAAACTAAATGCTGTTCGATTAAAATACGAAGCTAAAGATGGAGAAACTTATACATTTCATTTGATAGATACACCAGGGCATGTCGACTTTACGTATGAGGTTTCTCGCTCATTAGCTGCATGTGAAGGTGCAATTCTTGTAGTTGATGCTGCCCAAGGAATAGAAGCACAAACCTTAGCAAACGTTTATCTAGCATTAGATAATGATTTGGAACTTTTGCCAGTTGTTAATAAAATAGACTTGCCTGCAGCTGAGCCTGATAGAGTTAAGCAAGAATTAGAAGATGTTATAGGTATAGATCAAGAAGATGTAGTACTCGCAAGTGCTAAGTCAAATATAGGTATTGAAGAAATTTTAGAGAAAATAGTTGATGTTGTGCCAGCACCGGACGGTGATCCTGAAGCCCCACTTAAAGCACTTATCTTTGATTCAGAATATGATCCATACAGAGGAGTAATATCTTCAATTCGAATTATTGATGGTGTTGTTAAAGCTGGTGATAGAATTAAAATGATGGCTACCGGTAAAGAATTTGAAGTTACAGAAGTGGGAATCAATACACCTAAGCAACTACCGATAGAAGAATTAACAGTTGGTGATGTGGGCTATATTATCGCAAGCATCAAAAATGTTGATGATTCTAGAGTAGGTGACACAATTACTTTAGCTGAAAGACCTGCTGACAAGCCGTTACAAGGATATAAAAAGATGAATCCAATGGTATATTGTGGTCTATTCCCTATTGACAATAAAGACTATAATGACCTAAGAGAAGCTTTAGAAAAATTACAACTTAATGACGCATCCTTAGAGTTTGAACCAGAGTCTTCACAAGCCCTTGGTTTTGGATACAGAACTGGATTTTTAGGAATGTTACATATGGAGATTATTCAAGAAAGAATCGAAAGAGAATTTGGTATTGAACTCATTGCAACAGCGCCTTCTGTTATCTATCAATGTATTTTAAAAGATGGTTCTGAAGTTTCAGTTGATAATCCAGCACAAATGCCCGAAAGAGATAAAATAGAACATATTTATGAACCATTTGTCAAAGCTACGATGATGGTGCCGAATGATTATGTAGGTGCAGTGATGGAGTTATGTCAACGTAAAAGAGGGCAATTTATAAACATGGATTATCTTGATGATATAAGGGTTAATATTGTTTATGAAATTCCATTATCTGAAGTAGTTTTCGATTTCTTTGATCAACTTAAATCTAATACAAAAGGTTATGCTTCTTTTGATTATGAATTTATTGAAAATAAAGAAAGTAATCTTGTTAAAATGGATATATTACTGAATGGAGATAAAGTTGATGCTCTAAGTTTTATTGTCCATAGAGATTTTGCATATGAAAGAGGAAAAGCGCTTGTCGAAAAATTAAAAACATTAATTCCACGACAACAATTTGAAGTGCCAGTTCAGGCGGCTATTGGTCAAAAAATTGTTGCACGAACAAACATTAAATCTATGGGTAAAAATGTTTTATCTAAATGTTATGGTGGAGATATCAGTCGTAAACGAAAACTTTTAGAAAAACAAAAAGCAGGTAAAGCTAAAATGAAAGCAGTAGGCAATGTGGAAATTCCTCAAGATGCATTTTTAGCAGTATTAAAAATGGATGATGAATAATGTAGATGAATGGGGTATAGACATTCTTTATGTCTTACCTCATTTTATAATGTCTAGAATGATATAAGTATATAATGTGAAAACTATATAAATGATTTAAAGATTGGTGGTTATAAAGTGAGTGTAAAAAGTGCATATATTCATATTCCATTTTGCTATAGAATTTGTACTTATTGTGATTTCAATAAATACTTTATCGATAAACAGCCAGTCGATGAATACTTAGACGCACTTATTAACGAGATGCAAGTTGATAATAACAGAAATCTTGAAACAATGTATGTCGGAGGTGGTACACCGACAGCCTTGAATATGAGACAACTTGAGAAGCTACTTAAAGCAATTAATCAAACATTTACAATTAGCGGAGAATTTTCTTTTGAAGCTAATCCTGATGAGTTAACTTATGAAAAAGTTGTACTTTTAAAACAATATGGCGTAAATAGAATATCAATGGGTGTACAAACATTTAAACCTGAACTATTAAAAATTTTAGGCAGAACTCATAAAACTGAAGATATATATAATGCTGTTAGTCATGCCCGAAAAGCAGGTATTGAATCAATAAGTTTGGATTTAATGTACCATTTACCACAACAAACTATCGACGATTTTAAAGACAGCCTAGAACGTGCCATTGCATTGGATATTGATCATATTTCAAGTTATGGATTAATTCTTGAACCTAAAACCCAGTTTTATAATTTGTATAGAAAGGGACATTTAAAATTACCAAATGAAGATTTAGGGGCAGAAATGTATCAATTTTTAATGGATCGTATGAAAAACTCATCATTCCATCAATATGAGATTTCTAATTTTAGTAAACTTAATCATGAATCAAACCATAATAAAGTATATTGGTTAAATGAAGAATACTATGGCTTTGGTGCTGGTGCAAGTGGTTATGTAAACGGTGTACGTTACACAAATCTTAATCCAGTAAATCATTATATTAAAGCGATAAATGAAGGGAAAAAACCAATACTATCTGAAACATCTCCTACTTATAACGAAAGAATGGAAGAAGAAATGTTTCTTGGTTTAAGAATGAATCAAGGTGTGAGTAAAAGCCGTTTTAAGAAAAAGTTTAATAAATTAATCGATGAGGTGTTTGGTGAAACTATTAAAGATTTGAGGTGTAGGGGACTCATAAAAGAAGAAAGAGAATTTATATCTTTAACCGAACGTGGAAAAGTCATAGGTAACGAGGTTTTTGAAGCATTTTTGCTAAATTCATAAAAAGTTAGAAATTTTAGTGCTTTAACATTGACTTACTTTGACCAATTTGATAAATTGTAATTAGCACTTGAGATAAAAGAGTGCTAATGAGGTGAAAACATGATTACAAAAAGACAATTAAGCATCCTTAATGCTATTGTTGAAGATTATGTTGATTTTGGACAACCGATTGGATCTAAAACTCTAATTCATCGTCATCACTTGGATGTGAGTCCAGCTACCATTAGAAATGAAATGAAGCAACTCGAAGAAATGCATTTCATTGAGAAGACACACACATCTTCTGGAAGGGTTCCATCTGAATCAGGGATTAGATATTATGTCAATCGCCTTTTAGAACAAACATCTCATCAAAGTCAAAACAAAATTCAACGTTTAAATCAATTATTAATTGAGAATCATTATGATAGTTCGACTGCACTTTCAAACTTTGCACACGAATTATCTATGAAATCTCAATATGCAACGTTGGTAGTCCGCCCGAATCACAAGCAAGATGTTATAAATGATATACATCTTATTCGTGCTAATAACCATTTGATTATTTTAGTAATGGTATTTTCTTCTGGACATGTTGAAAATATACATTTTGTATCGCATGCTCAACTAAATAATATTAATTTAAATAAAATAGCAAACTTTTTGACCGAACATTTCAGTTTTAATCGTAAAGTACTAACTCAAAACATCGAGTCTTACTTTAGTCAAAAAGAAGAGCTATTGCTTGCAAATGAAGTAGTTGAGATGATAAATTTACAAATTGGTAATCAAAGTAATAGCATTTATATGGGTGGAAAGGTTAAACTTATTGATGCGTTAAATGAGTCCAACGTTTCATCTATTCAACCGATTCTTCAATATATAGAATCAAATAAAATAACTGAATTATTAGAAGATATATCAACTTCTCAAATCACTGTCCGAATTGGTAAAGAGATTGATGATAGTTTAAGCGATATATCAATTGTGACTAGTCAGTATCATTTTGATGAGTCACTAAAAGGTCAAATTGCAGTAATCGGACCAACTGCAATGCATTATCAAAATGTAATTCAATTATTAAACCGTATATGGTAGTAATTGGAAATGTATTGGAGGTCAGACTATGTCAGAAAAAGATCAGTCAGTGAATAATACTGAGAAAGATATTAATGTAGAAACTGAAGATAATCAGAATGATACAAAGATTGAAAACTCAGTATCTAACACAGATAATAGTGAAGCTAATGCTAGCGATTCAGAAAATAATTCAGAAGAAAGTATCAAGGATGAAGAGTCAGAGTCTCAAGATACTAAAATTAAAGAATTAGAAAAGCTTGCAAATGATAATGAAGAAAAATATTTAAGATTATATGCTGAATTCGAAAATTATAAACGCCGAATTCAAAAAGAAAATCAAATTAATGCTACTTATAAAGCTCAAGGTGTTTTAACTGACATTTTACCGTCTATAGATAATATTGAGCGTGCACTACAAATTGAAGGTGATGATGAATCGTTCAAATCACTTCAAAAAGGAGTGCAGATGGTTCATGAAAGTTTACTAAGAGCTTTAAAAGACAATGGTCTTGAAGAAATTTTAGCTGAAGGTAAGGAATTCGATCCTAATTTACATCAAGCTGTCGTTCAAGATGACAATCCTGATTTTAAATCAGGTGAAGTTACTCAAGAATTGCAAAAAGGATACAAACTTAAGGATCGTGTTTTAAGACCATCAATGGTAAAAGTAAATCAATAATTAGATTGAAAATACATTGAAATAAATAAAATGATTAAATTGGAGGAATTATATTATGGGTAAAGTAATTGGAATTGATTTAGGTACAACTAACTCTTGTGTTTCTATCTTAGAAGGAGATGAACCAAAAGTAATTCAAAACCCAGAAGGTGCACGTACTACACCATCAGTGGTTGCATTTAAAAATGGTGAAACTCAAGTAGGTGAAGTAGCAAAACGACAAGCTATCACAAATCCTAACACTGTACAGTCTATTAAACGTCATATGGGTACAGATTATAAAGTTGATATTGAAGGTAAATCTTATACACCACAAGAGCTTTCAGCAATGATTTTACAAAACTTAAAAAGCACTGCAGAAAACTATTTAGGAGATACAGTAGACAAAGCTGTTATCACTGTCCCTGCTTATTTCAATGATGGTGAACGTCAAGCAACTAAAGATGCTGGTAAAATTGCAGGCTTAGAAGTTGAACGTATTATCAACGAACCTACAGCTGCTGCACTTGCTTATGGGTTAGATAAAACTGAAACAGATCAAAAAGTTCTCGTATTTGACTTAGGTGGGGGAACATTTGACGTATCTATTCTAGAGTTAGGCGACGGTGTATTTGAAGTATTATCAACTGCCGGAGATAATAAACTTGGTGGCGATGACTTTGACCAAGTAATTATTGATTATCTTGTTTCAGAATTCAAGAAAGAGAATGGTGTTGATTTATCACAAGATAAAATGGCATTACAAAGATTAAAAGATGCTGCTGAAAAAGCTAAAAAAGATTTATCAGGTGTTTCTCAAACTCAAATTTCATTACCATTCATTTCTGCTGGAGAAAATGGACCATTACACCTAGAAATTAGTTTGACTCGTTCTAAATTTGAAGAATTAGCTGATTCATTAATCAAAAAAACTATGGAACCGACTCGTCAAGCATTAAAAGATGCTGGTTTATCTACTTCAGAAATAGATGAAGTTATTTTAGTTGGTGGTTCAACACGTATTCCGGCCGTTCAAGAAGCTGTTAAAAAAGAAATTGGTAAAGAACCACATAAAGGTGTTAACCCAGATGAAGTTGTAGCAATGGGTGCTGCTATTCAAGCTGGTGTAATCACTGGTGATGTTAAAGATGTGGTATTACTTGATGTTACGCCATTATCTTTAGGTATCGAAATTATGGGTGGACGTATGAACACATTAATTGAACGTAATACTACTATTCCAACATCCAAATCACAAGTTTATTCTACAGCAGCTGACAATCAACCAGCGGTAGATATTCATGTATTACAAGGTGAACGTCCAATGGCATCTGACAACAAAACTTTAGGAAGATTCCAATTAACTGACATTCCACCTGCACCACGTGGTGTACCTCAAATCGAAGTAACATTTGATATCGATAAAAACGGTATTGTTAACGTTACAGCTAAAGATTTAGGTACTAATAAAGAACAAAATATCACAATACAATCAAGCTCATCTCTATCTGATGAAGAAATCGATCGCATGGTTAAAGATGCTGAAGAAAATGCTGAAGCAGATAAAAAACGTCGTGAAGAAGTTGACTTGAGAAACGAAGCAGATAGTCTAGTATTCCAAGTTGAAAAAACAGTTAAAGACTTAGGCGAAAATATTAGTGATGAAGATAAGAAAAATGCTGAAGAGAAAAAAGATGCACTTAAAACAGCATTAGAAGGTGAAGACATCGATGATATTAAAGCTAAAAAAGAAGAACTTGAAAAAGTAATTCAAGAATTATCTGCAAAAGTTTATGAACAAGCTCAACAAGCACAACAACAAGCTCAAGAAGAACAAGGTTCTCAAGATAGTACTGTTGAAGATGCAGACTTTAAAGAAGTTAAAGATGACGAAGATAAAAAATAAGTTTAGTATCTAACTTATAATTATCTATTAAGTTTTTAGTAAAAAAGTCAAAGTCAATCGATCATTGACTTTGACTTTTTATTTGGATATTAAGAAACAATTAGATAAACTATTCTTGTTAAACGTATAAAAGGAGAGGTAATTATGGCCAAAAGAGACTACTATGAGGTCTTAGGCGTAAGCAAAAGCGCTTCTAAAGACGAAATTAAAAAAGCTTATCGTAAATTATCAAAAAAATACCATCCAGATATAAATAAAGAAGAAGGCGCAGACGAAAAATTCAAAGAAATCTCCGAAGCATATGAAGTCTTAAGTGATGAAAACAAACGTGCAAATTATGATCAATTTGGTCATGACGGACCACAAGGTGGATTTGGCAGTCAAGGCTTTGGTGGCAGTGACTTTGGTGGATTTGAAGATATTTTCAGCTCATTCTTTGGTGGCGGTTCACGTCAAAGGGATCCTAATGCACCTCGCAAAGGTGATGACCTTCAATACACAATGACAATAACATTTGAAGAGGCTGTATTTGGGACAAAAAAAGAAATATCAATAAAAAAAGATGTAACATGTCATACATGTAACGGTGATGGCGCTAAACCTGGTACAAGTAAAAAAACTTGTAGCTATTGTAATGGCGCTGGTCGTGTTTCTGTTGAACAAAATACTATTTTGGGTAGAGTTAGAACTGAACAAGTTTGTCCTAAATGTGAAGGTAGTGGACAAGAATTTGAAGAGCCATGTCCAACATGTAAAGGAAAAGGTACTGAAAATAAAACAGTTAAACTAGAAGTAACTGTTCCTGAAGGTGTGGATAACGAACAACAAGTTCGTTTAGCTGGAGAAGGTTCACCTGGTGTTAATGGCGGACCGCATGGTGACCTATATGTGGTGTTCAGAGTTAAACCATCCAATACGTTTGAACGTGATGGAGACGATATCTACTATAATCTAGATATTAGCTTTTCACAGGCTGCACTAGGTGATGAAATAAAGATACCTACACTTAAAAGTAATGTTGTTTTAACCATTCCTGCTGGTACACAAACGGGTAAACAATTCCGACTTAAAGATAAAGGTGTAAAGAATGTTCATGGTTATGGTTACGGGGACTTATTTGTCAACATAAAAGTGGTTACACCAACAAAATTAAATGACCGTCAAAAAGAATTATTAAAAGAATTTGCTGAAATTAATGGTGAAGATATAAATGAACAGTCATCTAATTTTAAAGATAGAGCAAAAAGATTCTTTAAAGGAGAATAGTCAATGAATTGGATGGAACTCTCAATTGTAGTTAATCACGAAGTAGAATACGATGTTACGGAAATTCTTGAAAGTTATGGCTCTAATGGAGTTGTAATTGAAGATTCACATATTTTAGAAGAACAACCTGTTGATAAGTTTGGAGAAATTTATGATTTAAACCCTGAAGATTATCCTGAAAAAGGAGTTCGATTAAAAGCTTATTTTAATGAGTTCACTTATAATGAAAACTTAAAATCCAACATTAATCATGAAATATTGAATCTTCAGCAAATTGATAAAACAATTTATGATTATCAGGAAAAACTTATTGCCGAAGTAGATTGGGAAAATGAATGGAAGAATTATTTTCATCCATTTAGAGCTTCAAAACAATTTACGATAGTACCAAGTTGGGAATCATATGTTAAAGAAAATGATAACGAATTGTGCATTGAATTAGATCCAGGTATGGCTTTTGGAACAGGTGATCATCCAACTACAAGTATGTGTTTAAAAGCAATTGAAACTTTTGTAAAACCAACGGATTCAGTTATCGACGTTGGAACAGGCTCAGGCATTTTAAGTATTGCTAGTCATTTACTTGGAGTTCAAAGAATAAAGGCATTAGATATAGATGAAATGGCTGTAAATGTGGCAAAAGAAAACTTTAAGAAAAATCATTGTGATGATGCAATTGAAGCAGTTCCAGGTAATTTATTAAAAAATGAAAATGAGAAATTTAATATCGTTATTGCAAATATTCTTGCCCATATTATTGAAGAAATGATTGAAGATACTTATAATACTTTAATTGAAGATGGTTATTTTATCACATCAGGTATTATTGAAGAAAAGTATCAAGACATAGAATCACAAATGAAGCGTATTGGTTTCAAAATTATTTCAGTAGAACATGACAATGGCTGGGTTTGTATAGTTGGTCAGAAAGTGAGTGGATAATTTGCAAAGATATTTTATGAATCAAAGCGCTGATGAAAATCAGTGCTTTTTTATTGAGAACAAAGAAGACTATCATCATATCTTGAATGTTATGCGTTATAAAGAAGGACAAAATATCATTGTCACTTTTTCAGATGAAAATGTATTTAGATGTAAAATTATTTCAATAAACGATCAATCGATTGAAATTAAATTAGAAGAAAAACAACAAATTAACACTGAACTACCTCAGAACATTACAATATGTAGTGGTTTAATCAAAGCAGATAAATATGAATGGATGATACAAAAAGCAACTGAAATGGGGGCAAACGAATTTATAGCTGTAGCTATGGAACGCTCTGTGGTCAAGCTCAATGATTCTAAAGTAGAAAAGAAATTATCGAGATGGCAAAAAATTATAAAGGAAGCTGCAGAACAAAGTTATCGTTTAACAATACCAAATATAAAATTTAAGTCGAATTTAAAAGAAATTTATGGTATGATAAATCAATATGACTATGTTCTTATAGCATATGAAGAACAAGCAAAGCACGGTGAATTAAGTCAATTTAAGCAAACAATTAAACAATTTAAGACACAGGACCGTGTTTTAATCATATTTGGACCTGAAGGTGGGTTATCAGATAGTGAAATTGCATTATTCGATGATGTAAGTACTATAGTTGGATTAGGTCCACGTATCTTGCGTGCTGAAACTGCACCTCTTTACGCTTTAAGTGCAGTAAGTTATGAAAAAGAATTATTGGGGTGAAGATTATGTCAACAGTTGCGTTTCACACATTAGGTTGTAAAGTAAATCATTACGAAACTGAGGCAATTTGGCAATTATTTAAAGATGCAAATTATGAAAGAGTAGAATTTGAAACAAATGCTGATGTATTTGTTATTAATACATGTACGGTGACAAATACAGGGGATAAAAAAAGTCGTCAGATAATTAGAAGAGCGATTAGACAAAATCCTGATGCAGTCGTTTGTGTAACTGGATGTTATGCACAAACATCATCTGCCGAGATTATGGAAATCCCTGGTGTTGACATCGTTGTAGGTACTCAAGACCGACATAAATTGTTAGATTATATTCAACAATTTCAGGAAGAGAGACAACCTATTAATGGTGTAGGTAATATTATGAAAAATAGAACTTATGAAGAATTAGAAGTTCCTTACTTTACTGATAGAACGCGTGCTTCATTAAAAATACAGGAAGGGTGCAATAATTTTTGCACGTTCTGTATTATCCCGTGGGCACGTGGATTGATGCGTTCTAGAGATCCAGAAAAAGTAGTAGAACAAGCTACTCAACTTGTTAACTCTGGTTATAAGGAAATTGTCTTAACGGGTATTCACACTGGTGGTTATGGGCAAGACCTTAAAAATTATAATCTAGCACAATTGCTAAGAGATCTAGATACTATTGAAGGGCTTGAACGTATACGTATTTCTTCGATTGAAGCAAGTCAACTTACTGATGAAGTTATTGATGTCATTGGAAACTCAAATAAGGTAGTACGTCATTTACATATACCGTTACAATCTGGGTCTGATGATGTGTTAAAACGTATGAGACGTAAATATACGATGGCACACTTTTCAGAAAGATTGACAAAATTACATCAAGCATTACCAGATTTAGCAGTTACTAGTGATGTAATTGTTGGTTTCCCTGGAGAATCTGAAGAGGAATTCCAAGAAACTTACGATTTCATCGTAAATCATCATTTTTCAGAGTTACACGTATTCCCTTATTCTCCTAGAATAGGAACGCCTGCTGCAAGAATGGACAATCAAATTGATGAAGAAACAAAAAATGTTCGTGTGCACAAACTAATTAGTCTAAGTAATCAATTAGCCAAAGAATATGCTTCTAAATTTGAAGATGAAGTTTTAGAAGTTATACCTGAAGAAATGGGTGAAGAACCACAAACACTTGTTGGCTATGCTGACAATTATATGAAGGTAAGATTTGAAGGAGATGACTCATTAATAGGTCAAATAGTGAAAGTTAAGATAGTTAAAGCTAATTATCCAATTAATGAAGGCAAAGCAATACGTGTTGTTAAACATGCAACGAATCAATCTGAAAAAGAAGTACTTGTTTAATTAATAAAAAATTGTAAATTTTACTGATTGACCGTCATTTAGAGTTATATTATACTAATAACTGCATAGTTTTACTATGCAATGACTATAAAGTTCCGTTGATATTTGGAGGGAGGGAAATACAGATGTCTAAAACAGTAGTACGTAAAAACGAATCACTAGAAGATGCTTTACGTAGATTTAAACGTTCAGTATCAAAAAGTGGAACTATTCAAGAAGTACGTAAACGTGAATTTTACGAAAAACCAAGCGTAAAACGTAAAAAGAAATCTGAAGCTGCACGTAAACGTAAATTCAAATAATTAATAGCTCTGTTGACTCCCTCAACAAGAATGTTAATTATATATTAGGACAGAATTTGAATTGAATTCACTGTTCTATCTAGAAATGAAGACTAGAACTGATTTATTTGTTTTTAACGTATTTCAGTTCTAGTCTTTAATTGTTAATAAGTCAAAGCTTGGGACAATGATTGAGCTATCTCCCAAATATCGGTAAAAAACACTTTCGTTGAATTCATATTAAATTGATTCATGCGAAAGTGTTTTTCTATTAAAAGAAAATCTTATTCGATAGAAACAAAATATCAAGCAGTTGAAATGAAAGTAGATGAGTATGATTTAAAACAATTATGGAACCATTGAATCTTCAAAATAAAACACAAGTCAAGTATTGTTAGCGATGATATCAAAATGCTGAAAGCTACACATTTTCTCAACATACTAGAAAATATTAGAAAAGATATAGAATTGGATATTAAAAAACTATAAGGTAATGAAAAAAGGTATCAGCAGTAATGATTGATTTAGTGGATCACTTAAAACTAAAATATCTGTCCGAACTAATAATAGAAGTCATGCGTATATCTAAATTACCATAATAGAAAGTTTATAATATTTTCAAGTGTGTGTTATTGATATGTCTCAGTTTTTTCATTTTTATGTCCGACTATACGCTTGTAACTGTAACAAACTGTTGCAACTATATTTAAATGCGTTTGAGTAATAGTTAAAATGCTTTGATTTTATATCGTCTTATATTGCGTTTTTATTTTACTAAATTAACATACTATTTTTATTATAGATATGTAAATGACTATATGATATGTTTCATTTCATGTATAATTATTTTGAGGGCGAGGTGAAAAAATGGATAACTTACATCTAATACATATGCTGTTTATGACAAAACCTTTAAATGGAATGAATTGGGTTGAAAACCTTGCACAGTTTATCACTCAACCTTTTGTTTCTCTTATTTTCACTTGTATTATATTTATTGGCTTTTTATACCAACTATATTCAAAACGCATAAACTTAATGGGAATAATTGCATTACTTGCTTTACTACTTTTATTTTTAGCATTCCTAATTAATGGCGACGTCAACGTGATGTCAGTATTACTGTTTACAATTGGTCTCATACTACTCATCATTGAATTATTTGTTATAGGGGCTGTAATTGGTATTATTGGTATTATTCTAATAACACTAAGTATTATTATACTTGGTGACAATATTTTATTAATGCTTGGAAATGTTATAGTTGCATTAATATTATCAATTATAGAATGGGTGATTTTAGTGAAAATATTCAATAGAAAAATTCCATTTTTAGATAAAGTTATTTTAAAGGATTCAACAAATTCTGAAGCAGGTTATCGTTCACATGACGACCGCTCTCATCTTTTAGGAAAAACCGCACATACTGTTACCGATTTAAGACCAGCAGGAATTATAACTTGTGACAATGATCGAATAGACGCAGTATCTGATGGATCATTTATTTTACGTAATCGACAAGTTAAGATTCTTGAAGTGGAAGGTACACGTGTTGTTGTTAGAGAAATCGAAAAATAAAAAGGAGCGATTTAATGTTTAGTATTGGTTTTATAATCATTGCAGTCATTATAGTAGTTGCACTACTCATTCTGTTTTCATTTGTTCCAGTCGGATTATGGATTTCAGCACTAGCTGCTGGAGTACATGTTGGAATAGGCACGCTTGTGGGGATGCGTTTAAGACGGGTTTCACCAAGAAAAGTTATCGCACCTCTGATCAAAGCGCATAAAGCTGGTTTAAACTTAACTACAAATCAACTTGAGTCTCATTACTTAGCAGGTGGTAATGTTGATCGTGTTGTTGATGCAAACATTGCAGCACAACGAGCTGATATCGATTTACCATTTGAGCGAGGCGCTGCCATTGATTTAGCTGGTAGAGATGTATTAGAAGCAGTACAAATGTCAGTTAATCCAAAAGTTATTGAAACGCCATTTATTGCTGGTGTAGCTATGAATGGTATCGAAGTTAAGGCAAAAGCTCGTATTACCGTACGCGCTAACATAGCAAGACTTGTTGGTGGTGCTGGTGAAGAAACAATCATTGCTAGGGTCGGAGAAGGTATAGTATCTACAATTGGTTCTAGTGAGCATCATACAGAAGTGCTCGAGAATCCAGATAATATCTCAAAAACAGTTCTAAGTAAAGGTTTAGACTCTGGAACTGCATTCGAAATTCTATCTATCGATATTGCCGATGTTGATATTAGCAAAAACATCGGTGCTGATTTACAAACAGAACAAGCACTTGCTGATAAGAACATTGCACAAGCAAAAGCAGAAGAACGTCGCGCAATGGCTGTTGCTTCTGAACAAGAAATGAAAGCGCGCGTTCAAGAAATGAGAGCTAAAGTTGTTGAAGCTGAATCCGAAGTACCTTTAGCTATGGCTGAAGCATTAAGGTCAGGCAATATTGGAGTTAAAGATTATTATAACCTTAAAAATATTGAAGCAGATACAGGTATGAGAAATGCAATAAATAAGCGCACTGATCAAAACGATGATGAATCACCACAACAATAATGAAGAGGTGATAAGATGAATATTGGCATTATCATTTTCATCATATCTGTGATAATTACAGGTGTTAGCGCATTACGAGATAAAAGTCACGAGGACAGACAAAATCAAAGACCCAATCAAAAACCCTCAAACGACCAACCTCAAGAAGGTGGTTTCTTTGAAAAATTAGAAAAAACTTTTAAAGAAATTAGTGACGAATTAAATGATGAACCTGAAAAAAAGCAGAGTAAACCTTTTGAACCTTCATTACCACCACTGAATGAAGATTGGAATAAAAATGAAAAGAAAAACACATCACATCCTAAAGAAAAACAAAATACTTCACAATCCAAACGTCAAACAACGTCTACTCATGAACATCAAAATATTCCTCAGCTAGATAAGACAACATCAAGAGATGATAATTATGAAAAACTTAAACAGGAACTTGAACAAGATGTAACTAAAAATTTAAGTGATGTACGGAGAGAAATTGATAAAGAAAAAGAAAAGCAACTTGTTATGATTGAGAGAAAAGCTCAAGACATTATCAACGATAAATATCTCTCAGAAAGAACAAAGCGATATCGATTAAAACAACTACTAAATTCTAGGAATGTTGAAAAAAACATGTCGCACTCTGCTTTTCAATATGATAGTGATGAAGTTATAAATGGTATTATTTGGTCAGAAATTTTAAGTAAACCAAAACAGCTTTAATTAGTTTTAAATTTTCAAACATTAATTTAAATATTTAAGTATATGAGAGAGTATATTGTAATTTATTACGGTATACTCTCTTTTTAGTTTGTCTAAAAACAGGTATTTTAGTAAAATTTAATTAAGATTTAAAATGAAATTTAGCTATGAATGATAGTAAGAGTTTAATTCATCATTTATTCATAGCAAGCATGATACAATATTGATGTATCAAGCTAAATTTTATATTATGAAATTTATCTCATGTTGATGAAACATTAAATTTACGTAACTTGAAAAGGAGCGCGTTTATGCCAGGAATAATTCAAATTGACGATATTAATCAATCTCAAGCTTTAATAGGAAATAATGATGAAAACCTAAAAGCGATTGAAGCACATTTTAATGTCGTAATACATGCTAGAGGTCAAGAAATTGCTGTTAAAGGTGAAAAACTAGAGCATGTTGAAAAAGCAGAATTAGTTCTAAAAAATTTACTTAAAGTAATTGAATTAGGTAATACAATTACGCTTAAAGATGTAGAAGCTGCTATAAAAATGGCCGACAATAATACAATTCATCATTTGTTAGATTTATATGATGAAGAAATTACAAAAGATGCTTATGGTAAAACAATTCGTGCTAAGACTATGGGACAACGTATATATATTAATGCTATGAAGCGTAATGATTTAGTATTCGGTATTGGTCCAGCTGGAACTGGTAAAACTTTTTTAGCAGTCGTATATGCGGCTAAACAACTACGTAAAGGATCTGTTAAGCGTATTGTTCTAACGAGACCTGCTGTTGAAGCAGGTGAATCTCTAGGATTTCTGCCAGGTGACTTAAAGGAAAAAGTAGATCCATATTTAAGACCCCTTTACGATGGGTTAAATACTGTTTTAGGTAGAGAGCAAACTCAAAGACTCATCGAACGAGGTGTAATAGAAATTGCACCATTAGCATATATGAGAGGTAGGACCCTAGATGATGCATTTGTTATATTAGATGAAGCTCAAAATACGACACATGCACAAATGAAAATGTTTCTTACCCGTTTAGGATTTGGATCAAAAATGGTTGTCACTGGTGACCAAACTCAAATCGATTTACCAAAAGGGGTAAAAAGTGGTTTAAAAGAAGCGGTAAAAAAACTAAGTGGTGTCAGTGGCATAAGTATTATGAAAATGGATCAAAGCGATGTAGTTAGACATCCACTTGTAAGTAAAATTATTAATCGTTATGAAGGAGTTGAATAAATGTTTACTATAGATTTTAGTGACCATACGGGTCTAGTAGAAACGTCTTGGTTTGACCAAATAGATCAATTATTAACATTCGCAAAAAAGAAAGAAAATATTCATAATGATGCTGAATTATCAGTAACTTTTGTAGATAAAGAGGAAATTCAAAATATAAATAAAGTATATCGTAACAAAGATAAAGTTACTGATGTCATCTCATTTGCTCTAGAAGAAGATGAACCAGAAATAGATTTCAATGACTTTGAGATACCACGTGTTCTAGGTGATATTATTATATGTACAGATGTTGCCAAAGAACAAGCAGAAAGCTACGGACACTCATTTGAGCGTGAATTAGGATTTTTAGCATTACATGGCTTTTTACATTTGCTAGGATACGATCATATGAATGATAATGATGAAAAAGAAATGTTTGGTCGACAAGATGCTATACTTAACGAATTTGGTTTAACTAGAAATTAATATGAAACGTTTTAAATATGCATATGAGGGTTTTCGCGCAATTTTAAAAAAAGACCAAAATTTCTTATTCCACATTTTAGCGGCTGTAATAGTTATCATATTAGGAATTGTGTTAAATATTGATCGTATAGATTGGATATTAATCATTGTAGCTATAGGACTTGTTTTAAGTTTTGAAGCTATTAATACCTCAATTGAATTTGTTGTCGACTTAATTACCACTGACTATCATGAATATGCAAAATATGCTAAAGATATAGCTGCGTTTAGTGTTGTCATCGTTTCAATCGTTTCAATATGTATTGGGCTAATTGTTTTTATACCATATATATTAGAAATATTTAAGGGAGGAATGTAATGAGTTATCAATCACACTACTTTAAAGAAGTCCGAGAGGCACAAAAAAATGCTTACGCACCATACAGTAACTTTAAAGTTGGTGCTTATTTAAGAACGAAAGATGGTCGGTGTTTTCACGGAGCAAATGTTGAGAACGCTGCATACCCGATGGGGATATGTGCAGAAAGATCAAGTTTAGTAAGCGCTATATCAGAAGGTTATCAACCGGGTGATTTTGAATCCATTACAGTTACTGTCGATGCTGATAAACCCTCGTCCCCATGTGGCGCATGTCGCCAGGTGATGATGGAACTTTGTGATAAAGATATGCCTGTATATATGACCAATCAAAACGGAGATATGATAGAAGCTACAGTTGGTGAATTATTACCATTAGGATTTTCTGGAAAGGATTTAAATTAATGACAGAACATAAATCAGGATTTGTTTCAATAATCGGTAGACCTAATGTAGGTAAATCTACCTTTGTAAACAGAGTAATAGGACATAAAATTGCTATTATGTCAGATAAAGCTCAGACGACTAGAAATAAAATACAAGGTGTAATGACGAGAGATGATGCTCAAATCATCTTTATCGATACACCTGGTATCCATAAGCCTAAACATAAATTAGGAGATTACATGATGAGAGTAGCTAAAAATACACTTTCTGAAATTGATGCTATTATGTTTATGGTTAATGTAAATGAAGATATAGGTAGAGGAGACGAGTATATAATGGAAATGCTAAAAAACGTCAAAACACCTATATTTTTAGTTTTAAATAAAATTGATTTGGTTCATCCAGATACATTGATGCCAAAAATTGAACAATATCAGTCATATATGGATTTTACAGACATAATTCCAATTTCTGCTTTAGAGGGGTTGAATGTTGATCATTTTATTGATGTATTAAAATCTTTTTTACCAGAAGGGCCTAAATATTATCCTGACAATCAAATTTCTGACCATCCTGAACAATTTGTAGTGAGTGAAATCATTAGAGAAAAAATTCTACATTTGACGAGTGAAGAAATTCCACATGCAATTGGTGTCAATGTCGATCGTATGATTAAAGAGGATGAAGATAAAGTACGTATTGAGGCGACAATTTATGTTGAAAGAGATTCACAAAAAGGTATAGTAATAGGTAAAGGTGGTAAAAAGCTTAAAGAAGTAGGTAAACGTGCACGTAGAGATATCGAAATGTTACTTGGCTCGAAGGTTTATCTTGAATTATGGGTGAAAGTACAACGTGATTGGAGAAATAAGGTTAATTTTATAAGACAAATTGGATATGTTGAAGATCAAGATTAATCAATAGAAAGTTGGTGATCAACTGATGCTAATGAAACAAAAGGGCATCATTATCAAATCTGTTGATTATGGTGAGTCAGATAAAATCATTACAATATTAAATGAATACGGAGCTAAAATACCACTAATGGCCAGACGAGCAAAAAAAGTTAAGTCTGGATTTCAAGCAAATACACAGCTTTTCGTATATGGCTTATTTATTTATAATAAATGGCGAGGCATGGGAACACTAAATTCTGTTGATGTGATTAATCAACATTATGAACTCCAACTCGACTTATTTGAAAGTAGCTATGCATCTTTATGTGCTGAAACAATTGACCGATCAATGGAAGAGAATGAGGTTTCAAAATATAATTATGACTTGCTTCAATTTGTTCTTTCCAAAATTAACGAAGGAACTCCAGCACAATTAATGTCTGTAATCGTCTTATTAAAAAGTATGTCTAAATTTGGATTCACAGCTTCATTTGATCACTGTGCAATTACCGGCATTCAAGATCAATCAAAACTTATAGCGTATAGTTTTAAATATGACGGTGCTATTTCAGAATCTGCATTATATCAGGATCAACATGCTTTTCAGCTCTCTAATCGCACTTTATATCTTCTTAATATCCTACAGCAATTACCCATAAGTAAGATGAATCATCTAAATATTCAGCAAGACATATTAAATGAAATGTCTGAATTACTTATCATGCTTTATCGTGAGTATGCTGGTATGTTTTTTAAAAGTCAAAAATTAATAAACCAATTAAATAGATTAGAAAAAGATTCATTGTGAAAAGATTTCAGAATAAATTTATCATAAAAAGCTCCTATCTGCTGTTGTTAAAACTTAAGATAGGAGCTTTATTCATAATCAAAATTTTTACTTATAAATAAATAGTAAACTAAAATTTAACTTTGTCAGCTAAAAATGTTTCTAGTTCTGATATTGGCATACGTACTTGTTCCATACTATCTCTGTCACGCACTGTTACTTGGTTGTCCTCTAATGAGTCAAAATCAAAAGTGATACAATATGGTGTACCTATTTCATCTTGACGACGATAACGTTTACCAATAGATTGTGATTCATCAAAGTCTATTGCAAAGCTAGAGCTTAGTTGTTCAAAAATTTTAATAGCTTCACTTGATAATTTTTTACTCAATGGTAGTACCGCCGCTTTATATGGTGCTAAAGCTGGGTGGAAATGCATAACTGTACGTGCATCTTTACTACCCTCAACACCTTCTTCAGCATACGCATCACATAAAAATGCTAAAGTCACACGATCTGCACCAAGAGATGGTTCAATACAATAAGGAATGTATTTTTCGTTAGTTTCAGGATCGTGATATTTAAAATCTTCACCTGAATGTTCACTATGTTGTCTTAAATCATAGTCTGTACGACTCGCAATACCCCATAATTCTCCCCAACCAAATGGGAATTTGTATTCAATATCAGTAGTAGCATTAGAATAGTGTGATAATTCATCTTCATCATGATCTCTAAGGCGCATATTGTCTTCTGAGATGTTTAAATCTGTTAACCATTCACTTGCAAAAGTTTTCCAATAATTTTGCCATTCAATTTCTTCACCAGGTTTACAGAAGAATTCAAGTTCCATTTGTTCGAATTCTCTTGTTCTGAAAATAAAGTTTCCTGGTGTGATTTCATTACGGAATGATTTACCAATTTGACCAATACCAAAAGGTAATTTTTTACGCATAGAACGTTGAACATTTTTATAGTTCACAAAAATACCTTGAGCTGTTTCAGGTCGTAAAAATAATTCATTAGTAGAATCTTCAGTAACACCTTGGAAAGTCTTGAACATAAGATTAAATTGACGGATATCAGTCCAGTTTGCAGTCTTACTGACCGGACAAACAATTCCTTCATCATCAATAATTTTTTTCATTTCATCAAAACTTAAGCCATCTGCTATAAAGTTTTCGTCACCTTTTTCATTTTGCATATAATCTTCGATTAATTTATCTGCACGATAACGAATTTTACTGTCCTTATTATCAATCATAGGATCATTAAAATTTCCTAAATGTCCTGATGCTTCCCATGTTTTTGGATTCATAAGAATCGCAGCATCAATACCTACATTGTATGGTGATTGCGTAATAAATTTTTGCCACCAAGCTTTTTTAATATTATTTTTTAATTCAACACCTAACGGACCATAATCCCATGTATTTGATAATCCACCATAAATATCACTACCAGGGAATACAAATCCTCTATGCTTCGCAAGTTGTACAATTGTATCCATATTTTTAACCATAAAAGCCTCTCCTTATACATAAAAACGCCCCAAGACAATACACATAGATTATGCAATATTATCTTGGGACGAGTTTAAATTATTTAAAACACATTGTTGAAATAACATGTGTTTATTTACATTTCAACCCGCGGTTCCACCCAAATTAGTGTAAACACTCGCTTTTATAAAAATTTAATCATATGCCAAAATATGTTTGTTAAGCTCACACCATCCTTAACTCGCTTATTAATAATTCTAATTGAAATAATTTTTAATAGCAAGTGTTTATATGTATTTGTAGCAATTGAAAATAAAAGTTATAATGAGTAAGTATTAAAAAGGGGTGAAGACCTATAGAATTAAGTCAAAGACAAGAACAAATAATAGAGATTGTTAAATCGGAAGGACCTATCACGGGCGAGCATATAGCTGAAAAAATCAATTTGACTCGTGCTACATTACGTCCTGACTTGGCTATACTCACTATGTCTGGTTTTATAGAGGCACGTCCTCGAGTAGGTTATTTCTATTCTGGTAAATCTAAAAATAAAATCATAAACGAAAAATTACGAAAATATGTTGTAAAAGATTATATGTCGCATCCTGTTGTCATAAAAGAAAACATGACTGTTTATGATGCTATATGTACCATCTTTTTAGAGGATGTCAGTACATTATTTATTACAAATGAGAATAACGATTTTGTAGGAGTATGTTCTAGGAAAGACTTACTTCGTGCCTCAATGATTGGTGAGGACATACATACAATGCCTATCAGTGTAAATATGACTAGAATGCCTAATGTTTCATATTTAAAAGAACAGGAACTCGTTATTTATGCTGCAAACCAAATGATTGATAAGGAGATAGATTCATTACCAATTGTTAGACCTAAAGAAAACGACAAATTTGAAGTAATAGGTCGCATCTCTAAAACAACAATCACTAAATTATTCGTTTCATTATTTAAAGAATAGGTGGTAAGTACATGGATAATATAAAGATAATTGTTGCCTCTGATTCAATTGGTGAAACTGCGGAACTCGTTGCAAGAGCAGGCGTTTCACAATTCAATCCTAAACAGTGTAAGCATGAATTCCTTCGATATCCATATATCGAATCATTCGAAAATGTTGATGAAGTCATTCAAGTTGCTAAAGATACGAATGCAATCATTGTTTATACATTAATAAAACCCGAAATTAAAAAGTATATGATATCAAAAGTCAATGAACATGCATTGAAATCTGTTGACATCATGGGTCCATTAATGGAATTGTTATCGAATTCTATAGAAGAAACTCCTTATTATGAACCTGGGATGGTTCATCGATTGGACGATGCTTATTTTAAAAAGATCGATGCAATCGAATTTGCTGTTAAATACGATGACGGAAAAGATCCTAAAGGATTGCCGAAAGCAGATATTGTGTTACTTGGCATTTCAAGAACATCAAAAACACCTTTATCTCAATATTTAGCACATAAAAGCTATAAAGTAATGAATATTCCAATAGTACCTGAAGTGACTCCCCCAGACGGTTTATTTAATGTTGATCCATCAAAATGTATTGCGTTAAAAATTAGTGAAGAAAAATTAAATCGTATACGTAAAGAGAGATTAAAACAATTAGGATTAGGTGACAAAGCTAGATATGCAACTGAAGCAAGAATTCAGGAAGAATTAGATTACTTTGAAAAGTTAGTCGATAAGATTGGTTGCCCTGTTATCGATGTTTCAGATAAAGCCATTGAAGAAACAGCAAATGATATTATTCATTTTATTGAAAAAAATAAATCGAAATGATTTCTTTTCCAATAAATTGAAGGTATAATAATAGAACTTTAATAAGATTGCTATCTTAGAAATGAATGTATTTTATAGGTGGCATTTATAGTTTGAAATATATTCCTTCATTCTTTTAGTAACCACATAAAAATAAAGAATTAGCAATTATGAATATTGATAGGTGATGTCTTTTGCGTATAGATCAATCCGTCATTGATGAAATAAAAAATAAAACTGATATATTAGATTTAGTTAGTGAATATGTAAAACTTGAAAAAAGAGGGCGCAATTATATCGGTTTGTGTCCTTTTCATGATGAAAAGACACCCTCATTTACAGTTTCAGAAGATAAACAAATTTGTCATTGTTTTGGATGTAAAAAAGGTGGTAATGTTTTTCAATTTACGCAAGAAATTAAAGACGTATCATTTGTTGAAGCTGTAAAAGATTTGGGTGAACGAGTTAATATCCAAGTTGATATAGGGCAGAACCAAACAAATTCCTCGACAAAAATTGCGTCTGATGAGTTGAAAATGATTGAGATGCATGAACTCATTAAAGATTATTATCATTATGCTTTAATGAAAACAGTTGAAGGTGAGGAAGCCCTCAATTATTTACATGAACGTGGCTTTACAGATGACCTTATTAAGGAAAGAGAAATTGGGTATGCACCTGATAACTCACATTTTTGTCATGATTTTCTTGAAAAAAAAGGATATGATATAGGACTAGCATTTGAAGCAGGTTTGTTATCTCGTAATGAAGAGAATTTCACATATTTTGATAGATTTAGAAATAGAATTATGTTTCCTTTAAAGAATGGACAAGGACGAATTGTTGGGTATTCAGGACGGACATATACGAATCAAGAACCAAAATATTTAAATAGTCCGGAAACACCTATTTTCCAGAAGCGTAAAATTTTATATAATTTAAATAAAGCACGTAAATTTATTCGAAAACAAGATGAGATTATTTTATTAGAAGGTTTCATGGATGTAATTAAATCAGATTACGCTGGATTAAAACAAGTTGTCGCTAGTATGGGTACCCAGTTATCACAAGAACATATTACTTTTTTACAAAAACTAACTCAAAACGTAACATTAATGTTTGATGGTGATTATGCTGGTAAAGAAGCTACTATAAAAACTGGACAAGCACTGTTGAATCAAGGATTAAATGTGTTTGTGGTTCAACTACCTTCAGGTATGGATCCTGATGATTATATTAGAAAATATGATAACGAACAATTCATAAAATTTGTTCAACAAGACAAACAATCATTTGTGCTATTTAAAGTTAAAATGTATCAAAATGAGATTAATCATAATGATCTTGCATACGAAAAACATTTTAAAGAAACTGTGCGAGACCTTTCTTTAGTCAATTCAGGTATTATTCGTAATAAACTTATTCAAAACATAGCTGATATATTTAAAGTTAGTCCAGAAACCATTCAATATGAGTTAGATGCAACTTATCAACATCAGATGCCGTCGAACACTTATCCCACTTTTCAAGATGAGCCAAGTAAACAACAATTAATACTCGGTCGTCTGACTAAAAATGAGAAAGCAGAAAGAGCTTTAATTAAGCATTTAATGAAAGATAAAGATACCTTTTTGAATTATTATCAAAAAGTTGTACCAGAAGACTTTACAAATAGCTATTTAAAGCGTATATTTAGTTATTTGTACGACTATTATTCAAAAAATGATTATTATACAATTAGCGATATGATGCAATATATTGAATCTAATGAATTGAGAGAAGTTCTTATTGAATTAGATCAATATCATCTAAATGATGAACCTTATGAAAACGAAATAGAGGACTATATTCAAATTATTAAAAATAATAATAACGAAGATTCTTTAGAAAGTTTGAATTATAAATTAAGGGAAGCATCACGTATTGGAGATTCAGAATTACAAAAATATTATTTGCAACTTATCGTTAACAAAAATAAAAATCGAATGTAAAAGCAATATTTATAAGAATTTAATTTAAAATTCAAGAGTAGTTAATCAAATATGGTTACTTTAATTATTTAACGGGTAAATTTGTTATATCAGAACTTCTAAAGTGTATATTTATTCAATTGAACACCACTTATTTAAGCACATATCACTTGATTTTCACTTACTCAGTGTAATCCAGTGATTATTTAGAATATACAAATCATATTAAATTGATATAATATATAATTATTAATAGATTATCAGTATTTACTAAAATCGGGAGGCCTTTTCATGTCTGACAACCAAGTTAAAATTAAAAAGCAAACAATTGATCCGACTTTAACACTAGAAGATGTTAAAAAACAATTAATTGATAAAGGAAAAAAAGAAGGTCATTTAAGTCACGAAGAAATCGCTGAAAAACTACAAAATTTTGAAATGGACTCAGATCAAATGGATGATTTCTTCGACCAATTGAATGACAATGACATTACACTTGTCAATGAAAAAGATAGTTCTGACACGGATGATAAAATCAATCCTAATGATTTGAGTGCCCCTCCTGGTGTCAAAATCAATGACCCAGTGCGTATGTATTTAAAGGAAATTGGTAGAGTTAATCTTTTAAGTGCTCAAGAAGAAATTGAGCTTGCAAAAAAAATTGAACAAGGTGATGAAATTGCTAAATCACGATTAGCTGAAGCAAACTTACGTTTAGTTGTTAGTATTGCTAAAAGATATGTTGGTCGTGGCATGTTATTCTTAGATTTGATTCAAGAAGGTAATATGGGCTTAATTAAAGCTGTTGAAAAATTTGATTTTAGCAAAGGATTTAAATTTTCAACATATGCCACTTGGTGGATTAGACAAGCTATTACACGAGCAATTGCTGACCAAGCGCGTACAATTCGAATACCAGTTCACATGGTAGAAACGATTAATAAATTGATTCGTGTTCAACGTCAATTATTGCAAGATTTAGGCAGAGATCCAGCTCCTGAAGAAATTGGAGAAGAAATGGATTTACCACCAGAAAAAGTCAGAGAGATTTTAAAAATTGCACAAGAACCCGTTTCCTTAGAGACGCCAATCGGTGAAGAAGATGATAGTCATTTAGGAGACTTCATAGAAGACCAAGAAGCTCAAAGTCCATCTGATCATGCAGCATACGAATTGTTAAAAGAACAATTAGAAGATGTTTTAGATACACTTACTGACAGAGAAGAAAATGTTTTACGTTTACGTTTCGGTTTAGATGATGGACGAACAAGAACACTAGAAGAAGTTGGAAAAGTATTCGGTGTAACACGTGAAAGAATTCGTCAGATTGAAGCAAAAGCTTTAAGAAAACTAAGACATCCTAGCCGAAGTAAACGTCTTAAAGATTTCATGGATTAAATTAAAGGAATAAGACATTGGCGTTTGAATTATTAATTAATAGTAATGTCGTTTAACTAAATCATCACACTAAAGTAGGGTGGGATAGTGAATTCAAATTTCTTATTACTGAATTCTATCCTACTCTTTTTTAATACATATAAGGAGTTTAAAAATGATTAACCTTAACCAAAGATTATCAATTGTATGCTCATTTATTAAAAGAGGAACATTGGCTGATATTGGCTCAGACCACGCATATCTACCTATATATGCAATTCAAAACGACTTATGCACAAAAGCAATAGCAGGAGAAGTTATTCAAGGACCTTATAAGGCCGCTAAAAGAAATATTGCAAATTATGAATTAAATCAACTGGTTGATGTACGTCTAGGCGATGGTCTAAGCGTTATAAACGCAGAAGATCAAATTGATAATATAACTGTTTGTGGTATGGGAGGACCATTAATTGCAAAAATTTTAAACGATGGGAAAGATAAATTAGTTAACCACCCAAGACTCATACTACAAAGTAATATACAAACTCAAGCATTAAGACAAACTCTTAACAAACTCTCATATGAAATCGTTGATGAAAGAATCATTGAGGAAAAGGGTCACATATATGAAATCGTGGTAGCTGAGTTTAATAATAACTTAGTTAAATTAAATATATTACAAGAAAAATTCGGACCATTTTTACTTAGAGATTGTAATAACATTTTTCAAAAAAAATGGAAAAGAGAGTTACAAGCACTGCGTGATATAAAATCTCAATTGAATTCAACTTCACATCATGAGAGACTAAAAGAAATAGAAGATGAAATCAACTTAATACAAGAGGTGTTAATTAATGAAAATTAGTGAACTGATGAAAATTTTAAATAATCACGTTCCATTTCATCAAGCTGAATCATGGGATAATGTAGGATTATTAATTGGTAATGATAATTTAGATATTACAGGTATTCTGACAACTCTCGACTGCACCGATGATGTTGTTAACCAAGCAATTGAACTTAATACTAATACCATCATTGCTCATCATCCACTTATTTTCAAAGGAGTAAAACGCATTGTTGAAGATGGATATGGTAGTATTATTCGTAAACTTATCCAAAATAATATCAATCTTATAGCATTACACACTAACCTTGATGTACATCCTGAAGGTGTCAATCGAATGTTAGCGCATCAATTAGGTTTAGAGAACATATCCATGATTAATACAAATAGCTCATATTATTACAAAGTTCAAACTTTTATACCTAAAAATTATGTTGAAGATTTCAAAGACAGTTTAAACGAACTTGGATTAGCTAAAGAAGGTAATTACGAATATTGTTTCTTTGAAAGTGAAGGTAAAGGACAATTTAAACCAGTAGGTGATGCAAACCCTTATATAGGGAAGTTAGATAGTATCGAATATGTTGATGAAATAAAACTTGAGTTTATGATAAAAAGCAATGAATTAGAAATAGCTAAGCGAGCTATTTTAGATAATCACCCATACGAAACACCAGTTTTTGATTTTATTAAAATGAACAAAGAAAGTGAGTATGGATTAGGGATTATTGGACAATTAAACAAAACTACGACTTTAGATGAATTCTCTGAATATGCAAAAAAACAACTCAGTATACCAAGCGTACGATATACAGGTCAACATGATAGTCCAATTAAGAAAGTAGCAATCATAGGCGGTTCAGGTATAGGATTTGAGTATAAAGCTAGCCAACTTGGAGCAGACGTTTTTGTTACTGGTGACATTAAACACCATGATGCTCTAGATGCTAAAATCCAAAATGTAAATTTATTAGACATCAATCATTATAGTGAGTATGTTATGAAAGAAGGATTAAAAGAATTATTAGCAAAATGGTTATTTAAATATGAAAATCAATTTCCGATATATGCCTCTGAAATCAACACAGATCCATTTAAATATAAATAAATGTTATTGATAAACATTTAAAGGAGAACAAATTATGTCAAAACATCCATTTGAACACTTTAATTTAGATGAGAATTTAATTGAAGCTGTTAAAAATCTCAATTTTGAAAAACCGACCGAAATCCAAAATAGAATCATACCGAGAATTCTTAAAGGAACAAATTTAATAGGACAATCTCAAACTGGAACTGGAAAGTCACACGCTTTTCTCTTACCATTAATTCAACTTATAGAAAGTGACATTCAAGAGCCACAAGCCATCGTAGTAGCTCCAACACGTGAACTTGCTCAGCAACTTTATCAAGTTGCTATGCATTTGGTAAAATTCAAAAAAGGTATAAAGGTAAAACTTTTCATTGGTGGCACCGATTTAGAAAAAGATAAACAACGATGTAGCCATCAACCACAACTCATTATTGGTACACCAACAAGAATTAATGATTTAGCACATTCAGGTTATCTTCATGCACATTTAGCCTCATATTTAATTATAGATGAAGCGGATTTAATGATTGACCTGGGTCTCATTGAAGATGTTGACCATATTGCAGCGAGATTAGATGATGAAAATGCTCATCTAGCGGTATTTAGTGCAACAATACCTAAATCATTACAACCATTTTTAAATAAATATTTAAGTCAACCAGAATTTGTAGAAGTAGATGGTAAAGCTCATAATAAAGAAAATATCGAATTTTATCTAATTCCTACAAAAGGTTCTGCCAAGGTAGATAAAACATTGGAACTGATAGATATATTGAATCCTTATCTATGTATTATTTTCTGTAACAGTCGTGAAAATGCCGATGAATTGGCAGACACTTTAAATAAAGAAGGAATTAAAATAGGTATGATTCATGGTGGTTTAACACCAAGAGAACGTAAACAACAAATGAAAAGAATAAGAAATTTAGATTTTCAATTTGTCATTGCAAGCGATCTTGCTTCTAGAGGAATAGACATTGAAGGCGTAAGTCATGTTATTAATTTCGATGTACCCAATGACATCGATTTCTTCACACATCGCGTAGGTCGAACAGGAAGAGGTAATTATAAAGGAGTAGCCATTACATTATATAGTCCTGATGAAGAAAGTAATATTACTCTTATCGAAGACAGAGGTTATAAATTTAAAAATGTAGATATCAAGAATGGTGAATTAAAACCGATTAAGGCACACAATATGCGTAGATCAAGACAACGTAAAGATGATCATTTAACCAATGAAGTTAAACACAAAGTAAGAAGTAAATCAAAACGTAAAGTTAAACCAGGGTATAAAAAGAAATTTAAACAAGAAGTTGAAAAAATGAAACGTCAAGAAAGAAAGCAGTATAGTAAAAAGCAAAAAAGACAAAAACGAAAAACTAATAAAGGATAGGTGAAATGAATGTTACTAGGATCACATGTTTCAATGAGTGGCAAAAAAATGCTGCAAGGGTCGGCAGAAGAAGCACATAAATATGGTGAATCCACATTTATGATTTATACAGGTGCACCACAAAATACAAGACGTAAAAATATTGAAGATTTAAATATCGAAAAAGGCCAACAGGCAATGAAAACATATGGTTTATCAAATATCGTTGTACATGCACCATATATCATTAACATTGCAAATACAACCAAACCTGAAGTATTTAATTTAGGAGTTGACTTTCTACAAAAAGAAATCGAAAGAACTCAAGCACTTGGAGCAAAAGATATTGTACTACATCCTGGGGCGCATGTCGGAGCAGGTGTAGATAAAGGAATCCAAAAAATTATTGAAGGACTTAATGAAGTGCTCACACATGATAATGATGTAAGAATAGCACTTGAAACTATGGCGGGTAAAGGAACAGAAGTAGGGAGATCTTTTGAAGAAATTGCTCAAATAATTGATGGTGTTACACATAATGATCGCTTATCAGTATGTTTTGATACGTGCCACACTCATGATGCCGGATATAACGTCAAAGAAGATTTTGATGGTGTACTAGAAAAATTCGACAATATAATTGGAGTAGATCGAATTAAAGTAGTACATGTTAATGACAGTAAAAACCTAAGAGGTGCACAGAAAGATCGTCACGAAAATATCGGCTTTGGTCATATTGGCTTTGATGCACTTAATTACGTAGTGCATCATGATACTTTTAAAAATATTCCAAAAATATTAGAAACTCCATATGTTGGTGAAGATAAAAAAAATAAAAAACCACCGTATAAATTAGAAATAGACATGTTAAAATCACAAGAATTTGATCCAGACCTCAAGAACAAAATTTTAAATCAATAAAATAGTTATAAAATCAAGCCATTCATCGTCTTTTCATTCAGTGAATGGCTTAATTATTTCATCATGTTAAATAAAAATAATATCTTTTTAATTACGACTATCAAGTCATTAGACTAATTATAGAACAACCAAAACTATATGTAATTTAAAATAGTCGTAAACATTACTATTTACATAAAAATTAATAAGTTGTATAGTTATATGCGAGGTGAAAACCATGACAACGCCAGTTTTTGAATTACGAAATTTAGATTATTATTTCGATAATAAGCATGTATTAGAGAACATAAATATCAAAATTAATAAGGGCGAATTTTTAGCAATTGTTGGTCCAAACGGGGCAGGTAAATCTACTTTACTAAAAGTCATATTAGGGCTATTGCCTATACAAAAAGGGGAGATAATTGTTGAAGGAAAACCATTTAAAGATAATAAATCTTCATTGAAAATTAGCTATGTCTCTCAGAAAGCTTCTGCCTTCAATGCAGGTTTCCCAGCTAGTGTAAAGGAAGTTGTTTTAAGTGGTCTGACTAAAACCAAAAAAATATTTCAAAGATTCAATAAAAGTGATTATCAAAAAGTCAAAAAGGTATTAGAGAGATTAAATATATCTCATTTAATAAATAAAAATATAGCTGAACTATCTGGTGGACAACAACAACGTGTACTTATTGCTAGAGCACTTATTTCTAACCCAAGTGTGCTAGTGTTAGATGAACCTACAAACGGAATTGATGCAAAACATGTAAGCGAATTTTACGATACACTTGATAAATTAAAAAAGCAGGGGATTACAATAATTTTAGTCACCCATGATATTGGCATTGTAGCAGATACCGCTACAGAAGTAGCATGTTTAAATAAACATCTTCATTTCCATGGTTCTACAGAAGCATTCAAGTCTTTAGATGAAGTGGAAATTTCAAAAATTTATGGTCATCCTATTCAATTTGTTGATCATCAACACAACCGAACATGTTGTAATGAGGGAAATGAATAAATTTATATTAGAAACAAAGAGGAAGTGTAACTTTTGATAGATGCGTTATTAAATTTTGATTTTATTAGATATTCTTTGATTAGCGGTCTGCTTATTGGCTTTATCGCACCATTAATAGGTGCATTTATTGTAGTTCGAAGACTATCATTAATTGCTGACGCTTTGAGCCACGTGACATTAGGTGGCATTTCCTTTGGTATGTTTTTGCTTACCATTATTCCCGTATTCTCAGTAATAAACCCTATGTGGTTTGGTATTCTTTTTGCTGTTATTGGAGCGTTATTAATTGAAAAATTAAGAACTTCATTTTCTAATTATCAAGAAATTGCAATTCCTATTATAATGAGCGCTGGTATTGCCCTAAGTGCTATTTTTATTTCTCTAGCAGATGGTTTTAATCAAGAAATCGTAGGCCTACTATTTGGATCAATTAGTGCAGTAAATATTAGTGATTTAACTACAATTATTATCATTACAATAATTGTTCTCATATTTATTGTTTTATTTTATAAAGAATTATTTATTTTATCATTTGACGAAGAATATAGTAAGGTCATAGGTATACCAAAGTGGATTCAATTTTTGTTTATAGTAATTGTTGCAATGGTTATATCTGCATCAATGAGAGTTGTAGGTATATTATTAGTAAGCGCGTTAATAACTCTTCCTATAGCAATTTCAATGAGAATAACTAAAGGATTTAAACAATTAATAGCATTAAGTATTATATTAGGAGAACTGTCTGTAATTCTAGGATTAATTATAGCTTTTTATATGAATATATCACCTGGTGGTGTCATTGTTGTACTATTAGTAGTAATGCTCATACTAACGATGACTATTCAGAAGTTAAAAATTAAGTTCAAAAAGGGAGTCGTTTAAGAATGAATACAAATGATGCAATTAAAGTTTTAAAAGAAAACGGACTTAAATACACTGATAAACGTAAAGATATGCTAGATATCTTTGTTAAAGAGGATAAATATTTAAATGCTAAACATATTCAACAACAAATGGATAAGGACTATCCTGGAATATCATTTGATACTGTATACAGAAATCTTCATTTATTTAAAGATTTAGGCATTATAGAGAGTACCGAATTAGATGGAGAAATGAAATTCAGAATCGCATGCACAAATCATCACCATCATCATTTTATTTGCGAAAATTGCGGAGAAACTAAAGTGATTGATTTTTGTCCAATTGAGAAGATTAAAAGTCAATTACCCAATGTAAATATTCATACTCATAAACTAGAAGTGTATGGTATTTGTGAAGAATGTCAACGTAAAGCAAACTAAAAAACATTCGGATCATAATACTGGCAGATTTCATCATTTCAATTTAAGATTTTCGGTCATGGAATTTTAAATATTTAATATAAAATGAATACTCATGATTTGTAGCAAAAGAACCTTGTGATAATAACTGAGGTTCTTTTACTAATTATAGGCCATTAGTCGTATTTATTAAAATTTATGTATTTTTATGTTTAATCTTCACAAATTTGAGATATATTTATAGTATATCAATTAGTAGATTTAGAAAAATATTAAGAAGATTCACATTAACAATTTTGATAAATTGTAGTGTGGGTCGGGAAAACAATTCAGCAATTAAAACTTTTTTGAAAGCATATTCTTTGTTGCTTATAAATCTACTTGTTATGATATAGTTATAGACAATTTAGGAGGATGATTATTTATGGCTTTTGAATTACCAAATTTACCTTATGCATATGATGCATTAGAACCACACATCGACAAACAAACTATGGAAATTCATCATGACAAACACCATAACACATATGTTACAAAATTAAATTCAGCAGTTGAAGGGACAGATTTAGAAGCTAAATCAATCGAAGAAATTGTTGCTAATTTAGATAGTGTGCCATCTAATATTCAAACAGCTGTTCGTAATAATGGCGGTGGACACCTTAACCATTCATTGTTCTGGGAACTATTATCACCAAATTCTGAAGAAAAAGGTGAAGTTGTAGATAAAATAAAAGAACAATGGGGTTCTTTAGACGAATTTAAAAAAGAATTTGCAGATAAAGCTGCAGCACGCTTTGGTTCAGGATGGGCTTGGTTAGTTGTAAACAATGGACAATTAGAAATTGTTACAACACCAAATCAAGATAATCCAATTACTGAAGGAAAAACACCAATTTTAGGTTTAGATGTTTGGGAGCATGCTTATTATCTTAAATATCAAAATAAACGCCCAGACTATATCAATGCATTCTGGAATGTTGTTAACTGGGAAAAAGTTAATGAATTATATAATGCAACTAAATAATCAATATTAAATAACTTTAGAACATAGAAATTCTAAAAATCAGTTTAAACAATACCTTATATTTTTTGTTGTAGCCCTTAGATGATCGTCATCTAAGGGCTAATTACATATAAAACTAAATACTATCTACAACACGTGAGAAATGAGATTCATTACTTAATATCCATTTTTATTAAAATCTAAATTAACATAAAAGTATATGCATTTAGTTTGAATTACAATACTGATGAAACCGATGTAAAAATTTTTATTATTGATTATTGTTTAAAAGTATATTTATAAATTTGATTATCAATTGATAAAGGAATTTTTCTGCGTCTCTTTTTTGTTAAAATGATAGAAAAATAATCTAATATCATATATCATTTGTATGAGAGACTTTGAATAGAGGTAGGTTGTTTTGCTGAAAAGATTAAAAGAAAAAACAAATGATGAAAAAATGAGAAACACCATGAATAAAAGAATCAATTTCATATTTGGATTTATAGTATTTATCTTTGCTATAGTCGTATTGAGATTAGGTTATTTACAAATAGCACAAGGATCTCATTACAAACAATTAATCAAAAACGATGAAAATATAACTGTTAATGAATCAGTACCAAGAGGCAGAATACTAGATAGAAATGGCAAAGTACTAGTTGATAATGCTTCAAAGATGTCTATTACATACACTAGAAACCGTAAAACTTCACAAAAGGAAATGTTAAATACTGCTAAGAAACTGACAGATTTAATTAAAATGGATACGGATAAAATTACTGAGAGAGATAAAAAGGATTTTTGGATTCAAATGTATCCGTCATCTGCTAAAAAGTTAATGAGAAAAGAACAATTAATGTTAGAAGATGGCAGTATTTCACAAGAACAATTTGATACACAATTAAGAGATAAAATAGGAAAAAAACAATTAAAACAGTTAACTAAAAAAGATTTGCAAGTTTTAGCAATTTATCGGGAAATGAATGCTGGGTCAACTCTAGATCCTCAAACAATTAAAAATGAAGACGTAAGCGAGAAAGAATATGCAGCCGTATCACAACAACTTTCTAAATTACCTGGTGTAAACACTACAATGGATTGGGATAGAAAATACCCATACGGTGATACTTTAAGAGGTATATTTGGAGATGTGTCGACTTCGACTGAAGGTATACCTAAAGAATTAACCGAACAATATTTATCAAAAGGTTATTCACGCAATGATCGTGTCGGTAAATCTTATCTTGAATATCAATACGAAGATGTTCTTAAAGGCACGAAGAAACAAATGAAATATACAACTGATAAATCTGGTAGAGTAATAAGTTCAGAAGTACTTAATCCTGGTTCAAGAGGTCATGATTTACAATTAACTATAGATATTGATTTACAGAAAAAAGTAGAATCTTTATTAGAAAAACAAATTTCTAAGTTACGTAGTCAAGGTGCTAAGGATATGGACAATGCGTTAATGGTTGTCCAAAATCCTAGAAATGGAGACATACTTGCTATGGCAGGGAAGCAAATTGATAAGCAGGGTAAACTCAAAGATTATGATATTGGCAACTTTACAGCTCAATACACGGTCGGTTCTTCAGTAAAAGGAGGAACATTATTAGCTGGGTACCAAAATAAAGCTATTAATGTTGGAGAAACTATGGTAGATGAGCCATTAAAATTCCAAGGTGGTTTAACTAAACGATCATATTTTAATAAAAATGGTCATGTATCTATCGATGATAAACAAGCACTTATGCATTCATCAAACGTATACATGTTTAAAACCGCACTTAAATTAGCAGGTGACCCCTATACTTCAGGTATGTCATTACCTAATAATATAGCAGATGCGGGTCGTAAATTGCGTAAAGGGTTAAATCAAGTAGGTCTTGGCTTAAAAACAGGCATTGACTTACCGAACGAAACGCCAGGCCAAATAGAGCCCTTAACTAATAATCCTGGTAACTATTTAGACTTAGCTATTGGACAATACGACACATATACACCACTTCAGTTGTCCCAATACGTATCAACTATTGCAAATGATGGCTATAGAATTCAACCACATATTGGATTGTCTATTTATGAATCTACTAATAAAGATGAAACTGGCCCATTAAAACGTAAAATTAAGGGTAATGTTTTAAATAAGGTAAATAACTCAAGTGACGAAATTAAAGAAGTTCAAGAAGGATTTAAAATGGCTTTCAATGAAAAGCAAGGTACGGGTTATGCTAGTTTTAGAAATACTGTAGTACCTTCAGCTGGTAAAACTGGGACTGCTGAAGTTTTTCAAGATGGAGAACCTAGAGTTAATTCAACATATATCGGTTATGCACCCGTCGATAATCCTAAATTATCTTTTTCAATTGTCTACACAAATCAACCTGTTCCACCACCTTGGTTAAATGGTGGAGATTTAGGTAGAGACGTAATCAACTACTATTTTAAAGATAAAGATAATAAAGATGACTCTCGATCTAATAACGAAGAGAAAGAAGATTAATTTAAATTGTCAACTTAACTAATCATAAAATTATACTTTGCAATTAGTTAAGTAATTGGTATAATAAATAAGTCGTATTTTGAAAAGGTAAGGAGGAGAAATTCATGCGCGTAAACGTTACATTAGCTTGTACAGAATGTGGAGATAGAAATTATATCTCAACAAAAAACAAAAGAAATAATCCTGAACGTGTAGAAATGAAAAAATATTGTTCACGTGATAATAAACATACTTTACATCGTGAAACTAAATAATTAATGTTTTTAAATTTGTACATGACGATATAAAATCGATTTAATCCCTTTAAAGTAACCACTTATAAAAGTGAAAACTTTGAAGGGATTTTTCATTTACTTTTTGTCTTTAAATACCAACTTAATGACATTAGTTACTATAAACGTTATAATGTTAAGTGAACGAAATGGGTGAATAAAATGGATAAAAAGGGACTACGTAGAAATATAATTAAAAAGATGAAATCTTACGACAAAGTACAAAAACATTTGGCTGATGAATGGTTGGCTAAGAAATTATATCAAAGTGAAGCTTATCGCAAAGCTAACAAAATTGGTATTGTTTTATCGATGCCTCATGAAGTTAATACATATCCAATTATTACTTATTCGCTACATAATAATAAAAAAATTTTTGTTCCTGAAACAAATTATCAACAGCAAGAAATGACTTTTAAACAACTATTATCAATTGAGGATATCGAGAAAGATGGCAAAGGTATTTATCATTCTATTTCCCCAGTCGGTACAACGAATAAAATGGACTTAATTGTAGTACCTGGGGTTGCATTTGATAAATTGGGCTATCGAATAGGTTATGGTGGTGGTTATTATGACCGATTCCTGAGCCAACATAGAAGTAATACAGTTAGTTTACTATATGATTTTCAGTTAGCCCAATTCAATATAGAACCACACGATCAACCTGTAGAGCAATTAATTATTTATCACAATAAAGTGGTGGAGGAATAAATGAATATTAATAAACTTTATTGGAAGGCCTTATATTACTGGATTAGGTATCTTAATTATAATGTAATTTATCGTGATAAAGGGGACGATGAAATATGGTTGTCTCATAAGAGAAAACAATCCATTGTTGTTTTTAGAAAAAATGTTACATCTACCCAAGAGATTAGGTTTGATAAATCAAAAATTATGGAACGACCTGAAGAAATACAACAATTCATCGGTTATTTACCTGAATCTTATGAATTTTATTATTTTACGGATAAAGAGCTTTCAAAAGAAAATTTAAATGAAGAAAAACCAACTAAACTGAAATTTAAAATTTTAAGCAATGAGCAAAGCTTAAAGTCACTCCCTATAAACTTTTTACTTATAAAAATGCTAATTAATAATGAAGATAAAAAGACTTATCTTTATTACAAAAGAAAAGTTTTGACACAAAATCTTGTTGATAAACATATGCATCGTTTTACCCCTATTACATATACACTTATCTTAATTAATATTGTGATATGGTTATGTATGATTTTATACTTAAATCGATTTTCTGATGTTAAACTATTAGAAGTAGGTGGACTTGTTCATTTTAATGTTGTACATGGAGAATGGTATAGACTTATTTCGTCAATGTTCTTACATTTTAATTTCGAACACATTTTAATGAATATGCTTTCTCTATTTATTTTTGGTAAAATTGTCGAATCAATCATTGGTTCATGGCGAATGCTAATAATTTATATTATATCCGGATTATATGGAAATTTTGTTTCTCTATCTTTTAATACGTCTACAATTTCAGTCGGTGCTAGTGGAGCAATATTTGGCTTAATTGGTTCTATTTTTGTGATTATGTATTTAAGCAAGAATTTTAATAAAAAAATGATTGGCCAGTTATTAATTGCATTGGTTGTTTTAATCGGTTTTTCACTTTTTATGTCTAATATTAATATAATGGCACACTTAGGTGGATTTATCAGTGGTGTATTAATTACATTAATAGGCTATTATTTCAAAACACATCGCTCTTTATTTTGGGCATTTTTGATTGTATTTTTACTTATATTCATTGTTTTACAAATTAGAATATTTACTATAAGTGAGGATAATATCTATGATAAATTAATTCGGGATGAAATGATTAAAGGTAATTATAGCGAAGCAAAACATGTTGTAAAGCAAACACTTAATAATAATTACGCCGATGATGAAACATATTACCTTAGTGGTTTGATTACTGCAACTAAGAGCTCGCAAGCAGAGGCCGTATCAGAATGGGAAAGAGGTTTAAGAAAATTTCCAAATTCAGGTGTACTTAATTATGAATTAGCTATAGCTAATCGTTCTTTAAGTGATGATAAAAAGGCTTTAAAATATATAAAAAAAGCTGTAGCAATTAATCCTAATAATAAAAAATATGTTAATTTAAAAAAAGAGTTGAGTAAATCTAATGACGCGAAAAATTAAAAATTTTTATGACGTGTTACAATTACTTAAAACATATGGTTTCATTATCTATTTTAAAAATCCAGATGATATGTATGAAATGATGATACAAGAGATTAAATCCTTATATAGTTATCAATTGTTAACGAAGGATGAATATCTGAATTGTATACTGATAATAAATCAAAGAAGGAATGAAAAATAATGACAGATATTATTTTAGCTGCCGATATAGGCGGAACAACTTGTAAATTGGGGATATTTGACAAGGATTTAGAACAATTGCATAAATGGTCTATTGATACTGATACAAGTGACCACACTGGTGAGTTACTTTTAAAAAACATTTATGATTCTTTTACTGAAAAGGTTGCAGAATTTAAATATGATTTTAACAATGTTGTTGGAGTCGGTATTGGTGTTCCTGGACCTGTTGATTTTGATACTGGAGTTGTATACGGAGCTGTTAATTTACATTGGCCAGGTAGTGTCAATGTAAGAGAAATTTTCAAACAATATGTTAATTGTCCAGTTTATGTTGATAATGATGCTAATGTTGCTGCATTGGGAGAAAAACATAAAGGTGCCGGTGAAGGTGCTGATGATGTAGTAGCAATTACTTTAGGTACCGGACTTGGTGGAGGTATAATTTCTAATGGAGAAATCGTACATGGACACAATGGGTCAGGCGCTGAAATTGGACATTTAAGAGCTGATTTTGATCAACGTTTTCAATGCAATTGTGGTAAATCAGGGTGTATAGAAACAGTTGCTTCTGCTACTGGTGTAGTAAATTTAGTTAATTTCTATTATCCTAAATTAACGTTTAAATCATCAATTTTACAACTTATTAAAGATAACCAAGTAACAGCAAAAGCTGTATTTGATGCAGCTAAAGCCGGTGATCAATTCTGTATATTTATAACTGAAAAAGTTGCAAATTATATCGGCTATTTATGCAGTATCATTAGCGTTACTAGTAATCCAAAATATATTGTTCTAGGAGGGGGCATGTCTACTGCCGGACTTATCCTTATAGAAAATATTAAAACTGAATATCGTAATTTAACTTTTACTCCAGCTCAAAATAATACTGAGATAGTACAAGCTAAATTAGGGAATGATGCTGGTATTACTGGTGCAGCTGGACTTATCAAAACATATATCATAGATAAAGAGGGTGCTAAATAATGGCAATTGTTGATGTAGTAGTTATTCCAGTAGGAACAGAGGGTCCTAGTGTAAGTAAATATATAGCAGAAATCCAAACAAAGTTAAATGAATTTAAACAACAAGGGAAAATTGATTATCAATTAACACCAATGAATACATTAATCGAAGGTGATTTGAAAGATCTTTTTGAGGTGATTCAAGCGATTCATGAATTACCTTTTGATAAAGGATTAGATAGAGTTTGTACAAATATTAGAATTGATGATCGTCGAGATAAATCAAGAAAAATGAATGATAAATTAAAATCAGTACAAAAACATCTAGACTATAGTGGTGAATTATAATGCGAATTTCAAATTTAACATTAGGAATCGTTGACACTAATACGTACTTCATTGAGAATGAAGAAAATGTAATATTAATCGATCCCTCAAGTGAAAGTCAAAAAATAATTAAAAAATTAAATCAAATCAATAAACCTTTAAAAGCAATTTTATTAACACATGCACACTATGATCATATCGGAGCATTAGATGATATTATTGAAAAATATCAGGTTCCAGTTTATATGAGTAAAGATGAGTTTGATTTTTTAACTGATCCAGATAAAAATGGCTCATCTAAATTTACACAATATGGTTTATCTAAAATAGAAAGTCACGCAAATCCATTAAGTTTATCAGAGGGTCCTGCAGAGATTGAAGGATTTAAATTCAAAGTATTACATACGCCTGGTCATTCTCCAGGTAGTCTTAGTTTTGTTTTTAATGACTTTGCTGTTGTTGGCGATACTCTGTTCAAAAATGGTATCGGTCGTACAGACCTTTATAAGGGAGATTATGAAACATTAATTGATTCAATAAAAGATAAATTATTTGAATTAGAAGGTGATATGCCACTTTTCCCTGGACATGGGCCTTACACCACAGTTGACGATGAGCAACTCAATCCTTTTATAAATGGTTAATATTAGAGAGTAAAAAAATCGCCTCCTACGTTTATATATGTAGGAGGTGATTTTTTTTGAAAATTTTATTTGAACAGATTATCAATCATGCAATTAAGCAAGAAGCAAGTGACATACACTTTATACCATGTGAGGAACACACTATAATTAAGCTAAGAATTAAAGATGAGCTCACAATATATGATACACTTTCATTTCCAATTTATAAAAAATTACTTATATACATGAAGTTTCAATCTGGGTTAGATGTATCAACACAGCATAGGGCACAAAGTGGTAGATATAGTTATAAGATGAAGCGTTTATATTATTTAAGAATCTCTACATTACCGTTATCATTAGGCAATGAAAGTTGTGTAATTCGTATAGTACCTCAATACTTCCAAACTAAACGAGAATCATATGAATTTAAAGATTTTAAACATTTCATGAAAAAGAAACAAGGTCTACTTTTGTTTAGTGGGCCAACTGGCTCTGGCAAAAGTACTTTAATGTACCAAATGGTCCTTTATGCACATCAAAATTTGAATTTAAATGTAATATCAGTTGAAGATCCAGTAGAACAAATACTCAATGGAATCACACAAATATCAGTTAATGAAAAGGCAGGTATAAATTATGAAAGCTCTTTCAAAGCCATTTTAAGGTGTGATCCGGACGTAATTTTAATTGGTGAAATCAGAGATTCTACCGTAGCTAAATACGTGATTCAAGCCAGTTTAAGTGGACATTTAGTTTTGTCGACAATGCACGCGAATGATTGCAAGGGAGCATTATTACGATTATTAGAAATGGGTATTTCTGTCCAAGAGTTGTGCCAGGCAATCAATTTAATTTCTAATCAAAGATTAATCACTACTACTACAAATACTCGTCAACTAGTATCGGAATTAATGTTTCAAAGCCAAATCAATTATTTTTTTGAACATAATCATTCTTTACCTAAAAATTTCACAAAATTATCTACACATTTAAACAAAATGTCTAAAGAAGGTGTTATATGTGAAGAAGTTGTCGATAAATACATTTAAATATAAGAGGAATAAATATCTTACTGAAATACAATCAATAAACTTATTACAGAGATTACATCAGCTTTTAAGTCACGGATTCACTTTATATCAAAGTTTTAAATTTTTAAACTCTTATTTTAAATATAAAGAACGAACAATAAATGAAAAGATTATCCAACATCTACAAAACGGCGCTACATGTTATGATATTTTAAAAATGATAGGGTATCCAGAATTAGTTCTTCTTCAAATAAAATTTGCTGAAAACTACGGTAACATTGATGAGGCTCTCGTTGATACTGTTCAATATATGAAAAGAAATTTGAAAGCTAAAAAACGACTCATCAAAACCTTACAATATCCTGTTGCATTAATTTCTATCTTCTTATTCATATTAACCATTTTAAATATAACTGTCATACCTCAATTTCAACAACTTTATGAGACTATGAATGTTAAATTATCAACATTTCAAAATCTACTAACTCTTATTATTACCCTTCTTCCCAAGCTAACTTTCATTTTTATCTTTATGAGTGGTATAGCATTTTTTATCACTTATAAATTTTACTATTATCTACCAATTGAGAGAAAATTAAAATCTATTTTAAAAATCCCAATGATTAATACGTATTATAAAATATATAGAACTTATCAACTTTCCAATCAGCTTTCTTTATTTTACAGAAATGGTACAAGTCTTCAACAAATTGTCCAAATATATCGTAATGAGCAAGATAACGAATTTCTTAAATTTCTGGGTAATTGTCTTTTTAAAGAAGCTAATAGAGGGCTCCCGTTACCTACTATATTAATGAATCTACAATGTTTTCAAAATGATTTAATTAAATTCATAGAACAAGGAGAGAAAAATGGAAAATTAGATATAGAATTAAAATTATACAGTCAAATGTTATTACAGCAATTTGAGGAAAAAGTGTTAAAACAAACAAAATTTATACAACCTATCATCTTCTTTATCTTGGGAATTTTTATTGTATCTTTATACTTAGTCATTATGCTTCCTATGTTCGAACTTATGCAAACAATAAAATAATTTGAGGAGTGACATCAATGAAAACATTGAAATTATTGAAACAAACACGAGCATTTACCTTGATAGAAATGCTTTTAGTATTACTAATAATCAGTTTATTATTAATACTTATAATTCCAAATATTGCAAAACAAACATCTCATATTCAGTCAACTGGATGTGATGCTCAAGTTAAAATGGTAAACAGTCAAATAGAAGCCTACGCTTTAAAACATAACCGCAACCCTTCTAATATTGATGATTTGGTTTCAGATGGTTTTATAAAAGAAGGACAAAAAACATGTAAATCCGGTCAGACAATTAGTATTGCAAATGGAGAGGCAGTTGCCAATTAAAAACATTAAAGCATTTAGTTTAGTCGAGATGATTTTTACTTTGTTTATTATCAGTTGCTTGTTGATAACAACTTTATGGTCACGAAACCTATTCGACATTCAGCTAATTGATGAAGAACATGAAATTAAGCAATTAATAACAAAATTTAATTACTATAAATCTAAAGCTATTAGCAACAATGAATCGATAACTTTATTATTTTTTAATAATTCAAATAGAGTACAAGTAGTTGAAGAAAATGGAGATAAATATAGTTTTAAACTTAATAAAGGAAAAGTGACTAATATAGCTAAAATTCAAACATTAAATTTTGATAAAAATGGAAATATCAATCATTTTGGTTCGCTCATTTTACAATATAATTCACATGCTTATAGATTAATCTTCCATATTGAAAAGGGGCGTTTGAGATTTGTCAAAATATAAATTTAAAGGGTCTTTAATTATTGATGCATTGCTAGCCTTTTTTATAGTTAGTACAATAACAATGATTTTAATACCTATGTTTTCAAACTTAAACAATCAGTATCTTATCAATTTAAATAACATAAAAATCAAGCAAATCATGATAACTAGTCTTCAACACTATAAAAAGAAAGAACTTTATCAAGGGGTTGTAATAGAAAATTATGAAATACAATTATTCAATCATAAAATATGTGGGGCGGATAAAGCATTTAATACGCGAACATGTATTTCTATTTAATATAAAAGCATTTACCTACATCGAAGCATTATTTGCTTTATTTGTGACTACTTTAATACTCACTTTATTACCTACTATACTTAAATTGACTTCATTTTATCTAAATACTGTTCAAAATAACGAAGATATTCAATTTGAATTTTTTAGAAGAGATTTACTTAAAGAGAAAATGACGACTAAAAACAATTATGAGATCGAAAATGCATATACAATTAAACTTAAGAAAAATAAAGATGTTATTAGGTATATTTATAAGAACCGTAAAATTTACAAAAATATTAATCAAAGAGGTAATATTACATTGTTAAATCATGTCTTATCTACTCGTATATTAAAAACGAACGATAATATAGTGAAATTATTAATAACAACAGGAGATGCGAACGATAAACACAAAGAAATCCTTTTTTTATAGCCAAAAAGCGTTCATTAGTTTATATTTAATAGTAATTTTTTCAATTTATTTATCAATTATATCTTTTTATATCTCTCAATATAGTTTAAAATTAAAGACAATACATAACTTAGATGTTTACTACAATAAAGTTATCGTTAATAAGTTAAAAGAGGTAGATTAATTTGAAGAGTATTCAAGTGCCTATTATTTTAGTTGGTTTCATGGGAACTGGTAAAACCACTGTTGGAAAATATCTTTCAGATTTATATAATTTAAGTTATGTGGATTTAGATAATTTTATTGAAGTAAATGAATGTAAATCTATACCTGATATATTTAATGATATCGGAGAAAAAGGTTTTAGATCATTGGAGACAAAGTACCTAAAAGCATGTCTCAATACTTTCGATATTATTTCAACTGGAGGAGGTATTATAGAAGATACGAATTCATTAAAGCTCTTAAAAAGCCAAAAGCATGTGGTTTGGCTAGATTGTGACATTGAAATCATTTTCAAACGAGTTAAAAATGATTCACATCGACCCAATGCTAAAAGTAAAAATCTTAACCAACTTGATGCCTTGTATTCTTCAAGACTTTCAAGATATAATGAAATCGCATTCATGAAAGTTGATAGTGCACAGAGTGTCTCTGAAATTTGTACTTTAATTAAAACAAAATTATTAAGCGATTGATCAGTATTAGAGAGAATAGAGATCAAAACTTGAATCATTATGAGTTAAACGATTATAGTCTATTACAATTTTGACTCTCTATCGCCGAAGGTGCAAGTGAAATAACGAAACTCTCAGGCAAAAGGATAATACTGTGACGCATTCCTGAAATGAGTATTAAAACAGGGTAGCTTTATGCTATCCTGTTTTTTAAAAATTATTAATTGGGGGTACAAGTATGACAACAGATTTGAAAAAAACACCTTTATATCAAAATTACGTTGATAGTGGTGCTAAAATTGTTGAGTTTGGTGGATGGGCAATGCCTGTTCAATTCTCAAGTATCAAAGAAGAACATAACGCAGTTAGATATAATGTTGGTCTTTTTGATGTAAGTCATATGGGAGAGATAGAGATTAGTGGTAAAGATGCAGAACAATTTATACAATACATCCTTTCTAATGATACAAATCTTCTAACAAATGATAAAGCAATGTATAGTGCTTTATGTAATGAAGAAGGTGGAGTCATTGATGATTTAGTTACATATAAACTTAATGAAAACCACTACTTGCTTATTGTAAATGCTGCAAATACCAATAAAGATTATCAATGGATTAAAAAACATAGCTCTAATTTCACCGTAGATGTAAGCAATACTTCAGACAAATACGGACAATTAGCTATTCAAGGTCCTCGTTCAAGAGCATTGATAAATGAATTAGTGGATGTAGATGTAAGCCATATGGCAATGTTTGAATTTAAACAGAATGTACAACTTTTTGGTAAATCTATTATTCTTTCGCAGTCTGGTTATACTGGAGAAGATGGCTTTGAAATTTACTGTAAGCAAGAAGATACTAAGGATATATGGGAACAATTATTAAAATACGATGTTACACCATGCGGTTTAGGTGCTCGTGATACTCTAAGACTTGAAGCTGGATTACCTTTACATGGTCAAGATTTATCTGAATCAATTACTCCTTATGAAGGAGGAATAGCCTTCGCTGCTAAACCGTTAATTGCAAATGATTTTATTGGCAAATCAGTACTCAAAGCTCAAAAGGAAAATGGTTCCGAGCGTAGAACAGTAGGTCTTGAACTATTAGGTAAAGGCATTGCTAGAACAGGTTATGAAGTACTAGATGAAAATAGTAATCAAATTGGTTTCGTTACATCAGGAACACAATCCCCATCTTCTGGTAAATCTATAGCACTTGCAATAATAGATAGAGGTGCATTTGAAATGGGCAAAAAAGTAATAGTGCAAATACGTAAGCGTCAAGTTGAGGCAAAAATAGTTAAAAAAAATCAAATTGAGAAATAAATTTAAAGGGGTGTAAATATTGAGTCATCGTTATATACCATTAACTGAACAAGATAAAAATGAAATGCTAAATAGTATTGGGGCAAAGTCTATTTCCGAATTATTTGATGATATACCTACAGATATTTTATTAAAAAGAAATTTAAACATTGCCGAAAGCGAAGCGGAGACGATATTACTTAGAAGGTTAAATCGTCTCGCAGCTAAAAATACAACTAAAGAAACACATGCAACATTTCTGGGTGCGGGCGTTTATGATCATTATACTCCTGCTGTTGTCGATGCAATGATTTCAAGATCTGAATTCTACACCGCATATACACCTTATCAACCTGAAATTTCTCAAGGTGAGTTACAAGCAATTTTTGAATTTCAAACACTCATTTGTGAATTAACAGATATGGATGTAGCAAATTCTTCTATGTATGATGGTATGACTAGTTTTGCTGAAGCATGTATATTGGCGCTAAGTCATACGAAAAAAAATAAAATTGTAGTTTCAAGTGGACTACATTATCAAGCCTTACAAATTCTACACACATACGCCAAAACTCGTGATGAATTTGAAATAATTGAAGTTGACCTTAAAGGTACTATTACTGATTTAGAAAAATTAGAACAACTTATCGATGACAACACAGCAGCTGTCGCTGTACAATATCCAAACTTTTATGGTTCTATTGAAGATTTAGAACAAATTAATAATTATATAAAGGATAAGAAAGCTTTATTTATCGTATACGCCAATCCACTTTCTTTAGGATTACTAACACCACCAGGTACATTCGGGGCAGACATAGTAGTGGGAGATACACAGCCTTTTGGTATTCCTACCCAATTTGGGGGTCCACATTGTGGATATTTTGCTACAACAAAGAAATTAATGAGAAAAGTACCTGGTCGATTAGTTGGACAAACTCAAGATGACGAAGGTAATCGTGGATTTGTTCTCACCTTACAAGCTAGAGAACAACATATCCGTCGTGATAAAGCCACTTCTAATATTTGTTCAAATCAAGCTTTAAATGCACTTGCATCTTCAATAGCAATGTCTGCTTTAGGTAAACAAGGGATTTATGAAATTGCAGTTCAAAATCTTATAAATGCTAATTATGCTAAAAATAAGTTTGAAGAGCATGGTTTTGAGGTACTAAAAGCACAATCTTTTAATGAATTTGTAGTCAAATTTAATCAACCAATAAAAAATATTAATCTTAAATTAGCAGAATATGGGTACATTGGTGGTTTTGACTTAGGTGAAGTATCAGATGATTTTAAAAACCATATGTTAGTCGCAGTTACAGAGTTAAGATCTAAAGATGAAATAGATGATTTTGTTATGAAAGCAGGTGAGTTAAATGATTAGTAAATCAAGCCCTTTAATATTTGAAAGATCCAAAAAAGATAGATATGCGTATTCTTTACCACAAAATGACATTGAAAATATCAATATTGCTTCACTCTTAGATGATAAGTATATTCGTAAACATAAGGCTGAGTTTCCTGAGGTTTCAGAATTAGATTTAGTTAGACATTACACTGAACTATCAAATAAAAATTTCGGGGTTGATACTGGATTTTATCCATTAGGTTCATGTACGATGAAATATAATCCTAAAATTAATGAAAAGGTAGCTCGTATTTCTGGTTTTAGTGAATCTCATCCTTTACAAGAAGAAGAACACGTCCAAGGTTCTCTTGAAATTATATATAGTTTACAAGAAGAATTGAAAGAAATTACTGGTATGGATGAAGTTACCCTACAACCTGCTGCAGGTGCGCATGGTGAATGGACCGCTTTAATGATTTTTAAAGCTTATCATGAAAAAAATGGACAAAGCCATCGAGATGAAGTAATAGTACCTGATTCAGCACATGGTACTAATCCTGCTTCTGCCTCATTTGCTGGATTTAAATCAGTAACTGTAAAATCTAATCAACGTGGGGAAGTTGACATAGAAGATTTAAAAAGAGTAGTAAACGACAATACAGCTGCAATCATGTTAACTAATCCAAATACATTAGGTATATTTGAACAGAATATTATTGAAATTGGGAAAATCGTTCATGAAGCAGGTGGTTTATTATATTACGATGGGGCAAATTTAAATGCTATTTTAGATAAAGTACGTCCTGGTGATATGGGCTTTGATGCAGTACATCTTAATTTGCACAAAACATTCACTGGTCCTCATGGCGGTGGTGGACCAGGATCAGGACCAGTTGGAGTAGTAGAGAAATTAGCCAGTTATCTACCTAAGCCTATGGTTATAAAAGATAATGATAGATATAAATATGACAATGATATTCCAAATTCAATTGGACGAGTAAAACCGTTTTACGGAAATTTCGGTATTTATTTAAGAGCATATACTTATATCAGATCAATGGGAGCCAATGGTTTAAAAGAAGTATCTGAAGCTGCCGTTCTTAATGCGAATTATATTAAATCTCGCCTTAAAAATCACTTTGAAATTCCGTTCAATCAATATTGTAAACATGAATTTGTATTAAGTGGAACTTTACAAAAACAATATGGTGTCAGAACATTAGATATGGCTAAACGACTGTTAGATTTTGGTGTGCATCCACCTACAATATATTTTCCTCTCAATGTCGAAGAAGGAATGATGATTGAGCCAACAGAAACTGAATCTAAAGAAACACTTGATTACTTTATTGATGCGATGATTCAAATCGCTAATGAAACAAAAAATGATCCAGATAAAGTTTTAGAAGCACCACATACAACTATAATTGACCGATTAGATGAGACGACTGCAGCACGAAAACCAATTCTTAAATTTGAAGAACTTAAGAACGAAAAGTATAAAGAACACACAAATATTGATTCTGAAAATAATTAAATCACTAAAAAGAAATCTTTATACTAGCTAAAACTTCTATAAGTTACAATAATCAAAAGTTAACTTATACTAATCTTTTACTAAATAGAAAATATCTTTTTTAAAGCATTTAAAAATTAGATTTGATGTTAATACGTAGCTTTTTTATGATATTTTTGAGAAAGGTGCGCCAATCCTCTATACGGGCTGAGACGGTACCTTTTGATGACGAGTCGTTCTCAATATGAAAATTATATAAATAAAGAAGCCAGTAAATGAGTTTTTTATAATTCATTTACTGGCTTCTTTATTTACAATTCTTCTTATTGTTGGCTCGCTTTCTTAGGGGACAGCTTCAGCCTGTAGTCTTCAGCTTGTCCTGTTCCCTCAAGAGTCTCGCCAACATACTTTGTGTTTATATGTAATTTTACATTGAAATACTTTAAAAAATAAGGCCCATTCGTATAATTTAATAGATACCAATAAACTAAATTAACGTAGAGCCTTATGCACAAAGATTATAACATGACTCAACTTACTCTACC
>NZ_KV838739.1:379278-379701 GCF_001838765.1 Staphylococcus sp. HMSC34G04 | reverse complement strand
GTAGAAACAATTCCCGAGACTGAATTCGATGATTTCATTTGTCCAAACAATCAAAGACCAGGATTTAAAAGATATGCCTATCGTCATGATAAATATGGTTTTAAACGAGACTTTAAAATAAATAAATGTGATGATTGTTCAGAGTGTCCTCTGAAACACACCAATGTATGAACTTCAATTCAAAACAAACAAAAAAATAATGAAGAATTATAGTTTGGAATATTTTAAAGCGCAAATTAATAAAAAGTTTTCAGAACCAAAAACAAAAACCATCTACAGTCAAAGAAAATTTAGTGTGGAGCCTGTTTTTAGATTTATGAAGGCTATTTTAGGTTTCACTCGAATGTCTGTTCAAGGTATATATAAAGCCAAAAGAGAACTAGGATGTCTACTAATGGAACTTAATATAAGAAAAGTAACAGC
>NZ_KV838739.1:127751-379178 GCF_001838765.1 Staphylococcus sp. HMSC34G04 | reverse complement strand
TTTTCAATAGAAATTGTCCTTATTTACTTATCCTGGAACTTTATGTCCAGAATTTTCTTTAAATGATTTATATATCATCATCTAAAAAACTCTTTGAAAGCATCTATTAACCTAATCCTTTCAAAGAGTTTAATAACTTAAAGACATCATTTCGTAAAATTACTTTTTAGATTTTATTTTACCTGTCCATTTTTTGTAACCGCCTTTAAGCATGTAAATATTTTTATATCCATTTTTTCTTAATATACGTGCAGCACGATAACTTGCTATACCATTAGCATCACATAAATAAATAGGTTGATCATTTCTTAGTCCTTGAAATCGTTGCTTAAATACTGTGATAGGAATATTACGTGCACCATTAATATGTCCATAATCATAATCCACTTTTTCCCTCACATCAATAACTTGAGCTTTTCTTAAACCCTTATGGAATTCATTCTGGTCTAATTCATTTACAGCTCGCTTATTAAGAATTTGTTGGATAATCATATATGCAATGATAATAACAATAATACCAATTGCAATGTACAAAGAGATACTCATCTTGCATCCTCCCTAATTTACCGATATTATAATTATAAGACTGTTAGTACAATTTATCAAAATATTTTTTCGAGTTAGATTATGTTTATATCACATAATCTAAATATACAAAGAGAAACATAATAGTTTTAATTTTAATATTTCGATAGGGGTATGATTATGACTGAAATATGGAATTTTATAAATACTGGAAGCAAAAATCCTTATTATAATATGGCAATGGACGAAGCGTTACTAAATTTTGTATCGCGTGGAGAAATTGATCCAGTTATAAGATTTTATACTTGGAATCCTGCAACACTCTCAATAGGCTACTTTCAACGGCTCCAAAAAGAAATTGATATTGATAAAGTAAAAGAAAAGGGCTATGGCTTAGTAAGACGTCAAACGGGTGGTAGAGGCGTGTTACACGATAAAGAATTAACATATAGTGTTATTGTTCCAGAGTCTCATCCAAATATGCCTTCAACTGTAACTGAAGCTTATAAAATTATTTCACAAGGATTATTAGAAGGTTTTAAAAATTTAGGTTTTGAAACTTATTTCGCTATCCCCCGTTCTAAAGAAGAACGAGACAAATTAAAGCAACCACGAAGTTCGGTATGTTTTGATGCACCTAGTTGGTATGAGCTTGTAGTAGAAGGCAGAAAAATTGCAGGTAGCGCTCAAACCAGACAAAAAGGTGTCATTCTTCAACATGGTTCAATTTTACAAGATATAGATATCGATGATTTATTTGATATGTTTATATTTAAAAATGAACGACTAAAAGCGAAAATGAAAGAAAATTTTGTTCAAAAAGCTGTAGCTATTAATGACATTTCAAATCAACATATTACATTAAATGAAATGGAGAACGCCTTTAAATCAGGTTTTAAAAAAGGACTGAATATAGATTTTAAACCTCTAGAATTAACGGAAAAACAAAAAGAGGAAGTACAAGAACTCGAAGAAAAATATCGCTCTGAAGCATGGATGTACCGTAAATAATTATGAAGAAAGCAATAAGGCGAAATCATTTGATATCGCCTTATTGCTTTCTTTTTTGTCTTTTATATTTACGAAGTGCTTTTTTATACTTCCTTTGATCTTCTGTTAAAAAGAAGAAATAATATATAATATAAATAATTAAAGCTATAATTGCAAAACTAATAATAGCTTTCATAATTGAAAATAAAAACTCATCAAGATTCATCATTAAACCAAATGCAGCTATCGCTAATATTAAATAAAAGATGAATTTACGCATCTCAAAACTCCTATTAATTTAAATTTGTATTTATTGTTGCAAGTTTTTTTTGACCTTTTTCTATTTTTTTATTATCTTTCGTTTCATATCCTTTTTTAATTGTATTGAATGCTGAAGATAAGTCTTTATTAAGTTGACGTATTTCTTTTTCTTTTTTCTTATCTTCTTCAGATTGTGATTCAGAGTCTACAGATTCTTTATATTTAATGAAAGAACTGTCAATATTATTTGAAATGTCATCTAATTTTCTTTGAATCGTCACTTTATTATTATTTTTATTAACTTTTGACTCAATATCTCTATAATCTTTAATGGCTTTTGCAATAGAATCATAATAATCAGATGATGCTTTTAAATTTTTTATTTTTAACTTATTAGATGAAGCTTCTTTAGTATTTTCTTTATCTTGTTTAAGGGCGGCTATTTTAGATTTATGTTCGCCAATTTCTTGATTAAGTTCTTGAATATCAAGTTTTAATTGATGATTATCATCACGTAACTCAGTCGTTTTATCTTCTAAAGGAGATAAGTTCTGACTCCCACAACCCATTAGCAAACTGCTCGCACCAACTATTAATATTAACTTTTTCATTGTATTCTCCCTAAACCAAAAACTATTATTATTATTACTAGTTATGCTATCATTCTAATGTATAAAATAAAAATGTACAAATGTAAACGTAGGAGGGAAATAATGAATAAATTAAGAAAAGTTCAAGATATCATTGAACATAAGCACTTAGATGCAATCATCGTATTATCAGATTATAATAGACGTTACCTTTCAGATTTTACTGGTACAAGTGGTGCACTAATCATAACACCTAAAAAACAATATCTTATTACTGATTTTAGATATATAGACCAAGCTACAGAACAGGCACAAGATTTTGAAATTATAAATCGAAAATCAAGTTTGATTTCTGAAATTAAATGTATATTAGAAAGAGAAAATTTATCAAATATTGGTTTTGAAGGTCATTTAATCAGTTATGATACTTATGTTGAACTTAATAAAGGATTAATTACTTTAATAAGCATATCTAATGAAATTGATAAGATTAGAGAAATTAAAAATAAGGAAGAAATTCAGCTCATTCAACAAGCGGCTAAGATAGTAGATCAAACATATGAATATATCCTCACTCAAGTAAGTATCGGAATGACAGAACGAGAAATCAAAGCTAAATTAGAAAGTAAGATGTTAGAATTAGGTGCAGATGGCCCTTCATTCGACACAATAGTAGCTTCAGGTTACCGAGGTGCATTACCGCATGGTGTTGCAAGTGATAAGCGTATTGAAAAGGGAGATATGATTACATTAGATTTTGGTGCATACTATAGAGGTTATTGTTCCGATATTACACGCACGTTTGCCATAGGAGAACCGGATCCAAAACTCAAAGAAATATTTAATATAGTTCTAACTTCTCAAAAGAAAGCTATTGAAGAAATCAAACCAGGTATGACTGCAAAAGAAGCAGATGCTATATCTAGAAAGTATATTTCATCTCACAATTATGGTGAGCAGTTTGGCCACTCACTTGGTCATGGTATTGGCCTTGATATTCATGAAGGTCCACTATTATCTCAAAATAGTTCAGATGAATTAAATATAAATAACTGTGTTACTATAGAACCAGGTATATACATTGAGGGATTGGGTGGCGTTAGAATAGAAGATGACATTCTTATTACAGAAAATGGATGTCATGTCTTTACTAATTGCTCAAAAGACCTTATTATTTTAGAGTAAGCGCGTATAATTGAGGAGGAGACTGAATGATTTCAGTAAATGATTTTAAAACAGGTTTAACGATTTCTGTTGATAACGGAATCTGGAAAGTTATTGATTTCCAACATGTCAAACCAGGAAAAGGCTCAGCTTTTGTTCGTTCTAAATTACGTAATTTAAGAACAGGTGCTATTCAAGAAAAAACTTTCAGAGCTGGCGAAAAGGTTGAACAAGCAATGATCGAGAATCGTCGTATGCAATATTTATATGCTGATGGCGATAACCACGTATTCATGGATAACGAGACATTTGATCAAATCGAATTACCTGGTGACTACTTAAAAGATGAATTAAATTATTTAAAAGCGAACATGGAAGTTCAAGTTCAATCTTATGAAAGTGAAGTTATTGGTGTTGAATTACCAAAAACTGTAGAGCTTGAAGTTACTGAAACTGAACCTGGAATCAAAGGTGATACTGCCACTGGCGCAACAAAATCTGCGACTGTTGAAACAGGTTATACACTAAATGTACCTTTATTTGTAAATGAAGGTGACACACTAGTGATAAATACTAGTGATGGAAGTTACATTTCTAGAGGATAAACACTAATTAACTATACTCCAGAGTATACATCAATAAGATGTTATACTTTGGAGTTTTTGTTTTCAAAATGTAAAATTACAAAGTATAGTATTGTAATTATTAATAAATATGTATATAATTACATAATAATACAATAAGGAGTGTATATATGCATATTTCTATAGTAGGTATCACAGGCTATACAGGACTAGAATTGTTAAGATTAGCACTAAATCACCCTCATATAACTGTTTCATCGATTCATGCCACAAAAGAAGTGGGAGTGCAAATTTCTGATATATTCCCTCATTTGAAAGGTATTTGTGATAAAGAAATTCAGGCTTTCGACAGTGAATTTATTATGACACACTCAGATTTGGTATTTTTTGCCACTCCAAGTGGCGTTGCAAAAGATTTATCTAAAAATTTCGTTAATAATAATTTTCCTGTCATAGACTTATCAGGTGACCATCGTTTATCTCCAGATGTTTATCTCAAATGGTATAAAAAATCACCGTGTACTGTAGATATACAAAAGCGTTTTACATACGGTCTTTCAGAAGTAATGAATATTAGTCATTGCAATAGATTTATTGCTAACCCTGGTTGTTATGCAACTGCAACTGAATTAGCACTATATCCCTTAATCAGCAATCATTTAATCCGTGTTGATTCTATAATTGTTGATGCTAAAAGTGGTCTTACTGGAGCTGGTAAAAAATTAAATCAGTCAACCCATTATGTAAATGTAAACAATAATTATGTGACGTATAAACTTAATAAACATCAACATATTCCTGAAATTGTACAAACGTTGCAGTTTTTTAACAAAAATTTACAGAATATTCAGTTTTCTACATCACTTATTCCGGTTAACAGAGGTATTGTTGCAACTATATACACACAGCTTGAAAGTGGAGTGAAAATAAATCAAATAGAATCTACCTACAAGACTGTATATAAAAATAAGCCTTTCATAAGAATTAAAGATGGGTTACCACAGTTAAATGAAGTAATAGGAACAAATTACACTGATATTGGTTTTGTTTATAACGAAACTACGGGTGTTTTAACAATTTCATCAGTTATTGATAATTTAATTAAAGGTGCCGCTGGCCAAGCTATTCAAAATATGAATCTGATGTTTAATTTCGACGAAACTGATGGTCTAATTTTGGCACCTTTATATATCTAATATAGGGGGACTAAATAATGAATATAATTAAGGGAAATATTGCAAGTCCTCTTGGGTTTGCAGCTGATGGTCTGCACGCTGGCTTTAAAAAGAAAAAATTAGACTTTGGTTGGATTGTTTCAGAAGTACCTGCAAATGTAGCAGGTGTATTTACAACTAATAAGGTGATTGCTGCACCATTAAAATTAACAAAAAACAGCATCGAAAAAAGTGGTAAAATGCAAGCTATTGTTGTTAATTCAGGTATTGCTAATTCTTGTACTGGTAAACAAGGGGAAAAAGATGCCTTTAAAATGCAACAACTGGCCGCAAATAAATTGCAAATTCAACAAGAATATGTAGGTGTCGCATCTACAGGTGTTATTGGAAAGATGATGCCAATGTCTATTCTAGAGAATGGCTTTTCCAAACTAGTTAAAAACGGTAATGCTGATGACTTTGCAAAAGCGATATTAACAACGGATACTCATACAAAAACATGCGTTGTAAACGAAGTTTTTGGTAACGATACAGTAACGATGGCAGGTGTAGCAAAAGGGTCAGGAATGATACATCCTAATTTGGCTACAATGCTAGCATTTATAACCTGTGACGCTAACATCTCATCACAAACATTACAACAAGCTTTAAAAGATGTAGTTGAAGTTACATTCAATCAAATCACTGTAGATGGTGATACTTCAACAAATGATATGGTGCTTGTAATGTCAAATGGATGTACAAATAATAACGAAATTAAAAAAGACAGTGAAGACTACTATAAATTTAAGCAGATGCTTCTATATATTATGACCGATTTAGCTAAAAGTATTGCAAGGGATGGCGAAGGTGCTTCTAAATTAATAGAAGTCACGGTTAAAGGTGCAAAAGAATCTAGTGCTGCAAGAATGATTGCTAAAAGTGTGGTGGGTTCAAGTTTGGTAAAAACCGCAATTTTTGGCGAAGATCCTAATTGGGGTAGAATTATTGCTTCTGCAGGTTACGCTAAAACAAATTTTGATATTAATCAGGTAGACATTTTTATCGGTAGGATACCTGTATTAATAAGATCCTCACCAATAAAGTACGATAAAGAAGAAATTCAAGAAATAATGAGTGCTGAAGAAATATCAATTGAACTTGACCTTCATCAAGGAAATTACGAAGGTCAAGCATGGGGATGTGATTTATCGTATGACTACGTTAAAATCAACGCACTTTACACCACTTAGGAGGAACATATGAAAAACATCATCGTAATTAAGCTCGGTGGTATAGCTATAGAAAATTTAAACGACGCGTTTATACAACAAATTAAAGCTTGGCACCTTGAAAACAAAAAAATAATTATTGTTCACGGTGGCGGCCAAGTCATCAGTGATTTATTAACTAAAAACAATCATTCAACTATTAAAATTGATGGCATGAGAGTGACTGCTAAAAATGACTTACCTATCATATATGATGCTTTAATTAACATAGTAGGACACCAACTTTTAGTGAGACTTAAAGAATCTAATTTAGAATTTTTTCAATTCAAAGAAAAGATAAAAGAACTTGTGAGCGCCGAATTTTTAAATAAAAATATCTATGGTTACGTTGGGAAAGTTAAAGAAATCAACACGATGCTATTAGAAAATATTTTATCACGCGACATTATACCAATCATCACTAGTTTGGGTGTAAATGAGCAAGGGGAATATCTTAATGTTAATGCTGATCACCTCGCCACCGCAATTGCTAAGAAACTAAAAGTCGAAAAATTAGTATATATGACTGATGTCCCTGGTGTAATTGAAAAAGATAAAACGCTTGCTACTCTTACAATTAAGGAGGCAAAAACAAAAATTGAAAATAAAATAATTACTGGCGGCATGATACCTAAAATTGAGAGTGCAATCCAAACAGTAGAATCAGGCGTTGAATCGATTTTAATTGCAAATAATTTACAAAAAGGAACAATCATAAGGGGTGATTAATGATGAGTTATCTTTTTAATAATTACAAACGGGACAATATAGAATTTGTTGATGCTAATGAAAATGAATTAATTGATAAAGATAATAATGTTTACCTAGATTTTTCGTCAGGTATAGGTGTCACAAATCTAGGTTTTAATATGGAAATTTACCAAGCAGTACTTAATCAACTGAATTTAATATGGCATTCACCCAATTTATACCTAAGTAGTATTCAAGAGGAAGTGGCTCAAAAATTAATTGGTCAACAAGATTATTTAGCTTTCTTTTGCAACAGTGGAACAGAAGCGAATGAGGCGGCTATTAAACTCGCACGTAAAGCTACTGGCAAGTCGGAAATTATTGCTTTTAAAAAGTCTTTTCACGGCAGAACGTACGGCGCAATGTCTGCAACAGGACAAAAGAAAATTACAGATCAATTTGGTCCGGTTGTTCCTGGATTCAAATTTGCTATTTTTAATGATTTCAATTCATTTAAATCATTAACTTCATATAATACTGCAGCTGTAATTATAGAAATCATTCAAGGTGAATCAGGAGTACTACCTGCTGATCCTTTATTTGTGAAGCAATTAAATGAGTATTGTATACAAAAAGATATTCTTATAATTGTAGACGAAGTTCAAACGGGCATAGGTAGAACTGGTAAGTTATATGCTCATGAACATTATCAATTGTCTCCTGATATCATCACATTAGCTAAAGGGTTAGGTAACGGCCTTCCTATTGGAGCAATGTTAGGCAAAAAGAATTTAGGTCATGCATTTGGCTATGGTTCTCATGGCACAACATTTGGAGGAAATAGATTATCATTAGCCGCTGCAAACCAAACGCTTACTATCATTAATCATGCTGATTTGATGAATGATGTTCAATCAAAGGGTCAATTTCTTATTGAAAACTTAAGAAAAGGTTTAGCAAATAAAAGAAATGTAATTGAAGTCCGTGGTATAGGCTTAATGGTAGGAATAGAGATCAATAATGATCCTATTCAAATCGTGCGAGAAGCTAAACGTAGAGGGTTAATCATTTTAACAGCTGGTACAAATGTGATTAGGTTATTACCTCCATTGAGTATCACTAAAAAACAATTGGAAAAAGGTATAGAAATACTAACTGAAATCATTTGATTTATAAATGGTATCTTATCTAAAATATCGAGTTGATATACAGAGTGTACAATTCAGCAAAGCAACTTTTAAAACACCGTTTCGTTAAAAATACAAAAAATAAAACGAAACGAGTGTCTTTTTTATGCCTTCAATCAATCTCTAAAATATTTAAATAAATAACGACGTTTTGATGTTTAATGAACATGCTTGAATTGAATCTTTTACTCAAGTAAAATAGATGGGTAGATGAAAACAAACCTAAGGAGTCAGTAAGAAATGAACTTTAAAGAAATAAAAGAATTAATCGAAATTCTTGACCAATCTAATTTAACTGAAATAAATATTGAAGATAATAAAGGCAGCGTAGTTAATTTAAAAAAAGAAAAAGAGACTGAAATAGTTACACCACAAGTTACTCAACAACCAACTCAACCGATAACTCATGCGCAAATCGATAATGAAACACAACAAAAACCATCACATAGCTATAATGATGAACAAAGTAGTGATAATAATTACAATACCATTAATGCACCAATGGTTGGTACATTTTATAAATCACCTTCACCAGATGAAGAAGCATATGTTCAAGTAGGAGATAAAGTTACGAATGACAGTACTGTTTGTATATTAGAAGCTATGAAATTATTTAATGAGATTCAAGCCGAAACAACAGGTGAAATCGTAGAAATTTTAGTAGAAGACGGACAAATGGTAGAGTATGGCCAGCCGTTATTTAAGGTGAAATAATGAAGAAGATTTTAATCGCTAATCGTGGTGAAATCGCAGTAAGAATAATAAGAGCGGCACACGATTTAGGTATTCAAACAGTAGCTATATACTCAGAAGGTGACAAAGATGCATTACATACTCAAATTGCTGATGAAGCATATTGCGTCGGTCCTACTTTATCAAAAGATTCTTATTTAAATATACCAAATATTTTATCTATCGCTACTTCTACAGGATGTGATGGTGTTCATCCTGGATACGGCTTTTTGGCTGAAAATGGTGATTTTGCTGAATTGTGTGAAGCATGCCAATTAAAATTTATTGGGCCAAGCTATCAATCAATTCAAAAAATGGGAATAAAAGATATTGCTAAAGCTGAAATGATTAAAGCCAATGTACCTGTAGTACCAGGAAGTGAAGGGCTTATTCAAAGTATAGATGACGCTAAAAAAACTGCTAAAAAAATTGGCTATCCAGTTATCATCAAAGCCACTGCAGGTGGTGGTGGAAAAGGTATTCGGGTTGCTCGTGATGAGAAAGAACTTGAAACTGGTTACCGTATGACACAACAAGAAGCTGAAACAGCGTTCGGAAATGGTGGTTTATACTTAGAAAAATTTATAGAAAACTTTAGACATATAGAGATTCAAATTATTGGCGATACTTACGGAAACGTTATACATTTAGGTGAACGTGATTGTACAATTCAAAGAAGAATGCAAAAGCTCGTTGAAGAAGCACCTTCACCAGTATTAAGTGAAGATAAGCGCCAAGAAATGGGTAATGCTGCAATCAGAGCTGCAAAAGCTGTAAATTATGAAAACGCAGGTACAATTGAATTTATATATGATTTAGATGATAATCAATTTTATTTCATGGAAATGAATACACGTATTCAAGTCGAACACCCAGTAACTGAAATGGTAACAGGAGTAGATTTAGTAAAATTACAACTCAAAGTTGCTATGGGTGAAGCGTTACCTTTTAAACAAGAAGATATTTCCATTAACGGTCATGCCATTGAATTTCGAATCAATGCTGAAAATCCTTACAAAAACTTTATGCCTTCACCAGGCAAGATTACTCAATATCTTGCCCCAGGCGGTTTTGGAGTGAGAATTGAATCAGCATGTTATACTAATTATACGATACCACCTTACTATGACTCCATGGTGGCAAAACTTATAGTTCACGAACCTACACGTGAAGAATCAATTATGACAGGCATTCGTGCTTTAAGTGAATATCTTGTTTTAGGTATCGACACTACGATTCCATTCCACTTAAGACTTCTAAATAATCATATTTTTAGAAGCGGGGAATTTAATACAAAATTCCTAGAAAAGTATAATATTATGGACGATAATAACCAATAGGAGGATAAAGGATGGTCAATGTAGCAGATTATTCTCAATCTAATTTAGGAAAAATTGAAATAGCACCAGAAGTATTATCTGTTATCGCATCCATTGCGACATCAGAAGTAGAAGGCATTACAGGTCATTTTGCTGAATTAAAAAAAACAAATCTAGAGAAGATTAGTCGAAAAAATTTAAACAGAGATTTAAAAATCGAAGCTAAAGAAGACGGAATATACATTGATGTATTTTGTTCTCTAAAACATGGCGTAAATATTTCTAAAACTGCAAATCAAATTCAATCAGCGATTTTCAATTCAATTACGACAATGACAGCTATTGAACCACAGCAAATTAATATTCACATCAGAAGTATCGTAGCAGAAAAATAAATAATTTAAATTATAGGTGCACTTTAACTAGAAAGTTGTACCTATAATTTTATAAATACATTTGAAGGAGTAAAATATGAGTCGTAAAGATGCAAGAATACAAGCTTTTCAAACTTTATTTCAACTTGAAATAAAAGAGACGGATTTAACAATTCAAGAAGCAATTGAATTTATTAAAGATGATCATTCTGATTTAGACTTTGATTTTATATACTGGTTAGTTACTGGAGTCAAAGATCATCAAATCGTTTTAGACGACACAATAAAACCCCATTTAAAAGACTGGTCTATCGATCGTTTACTGAAATCAGATCGTATTATTTTAAGAATGGCAACGTTTGAAATATTGCACAGCGATACACCTAAAAAAGTAGTTGTTAATGAAGCTGTAGAACTTACAAAACAGTTTAGTGATGATGATCATTATAAATTTGTTAATGGTGTTTTAAGTAATATAAATGATTAAAATGAGTGATAACTATGACTGAATATTTAAGTGTTTCTGCACTAACTAAATATATAAAATATAAATTTGACCAAGATCCTCATCTTCAATCAGTTCTTATCAAAGGAGAATTATCTAACTTTAAAAAGCACTCAAGCGGACATTTATATTTTAATGTCAAGGACAAAGAAAGTGTCATCAGTGCAATGATGTTTAAAGGAAATGCTTCTAAGTTAGGCTTTGAGCCTAAAGAAGGTGATGAGGTTTTAATTGAAGCTCGCGTTTCTGTTTATGAAAGACGAGGAAATTATCAAATTTATGTTAATAAGATGCAAATCGATGGTATTGGTAATTTATACCAAAAGCTTGAACAACTAAAAAAGAAATTGAAAAAAGAAGGCTATTTTGATCAAAGTAACAAAAAACTTATACCAAAGTATCCAAAGAAAATAGCGGTTTTAACAGCGAGTACAGGTGCAGCCATTAGAGACATACATAGTACGATTAATAATCGCTACCCTTTGGTCGAGCAAATTCAAATCAGTACCCTTGTTCAAGGCACGCAGGCTAGGCAAGATATAATAAAAAAGATTCAATATGCCGATTCATTAGATGTTGATACAATAATAGTTGGACGCGGTGGTGGTTCAATTGAAGATTTGTGGAACTTTAATGAAGAAGATGTTGTTAAAGCCATCTTTAATTGTCAAACACCTATTATATCAGCTGTAGGTCATGAGACTGATTTTACATTAAGCGATTTTGTAGCAGATGTTAGAGCTGCGACACCTACTCAAGCTGCTGTTATAGCAACACCTGATCAATATGAGTTATTACAACAAATTAAACAGTATGAATATACATTATCAAGATATATAAAACAATATATCGAACATCAGAAGAAACAACTTAATCACATATCATCATATTACAAATTTAAGCAACCGAGTTTATTGTACGATCAACAAATTCAAAAACGTGATGAATTAGAAAGACAGTTAAATCTTCTATTAAATACTAAAGTTGAAAAGTCAAAACATCACCTCAAGTTACTTCAACAAAGTTTTAATTTTAAAAATTTAAATCAGCAGATTACTCAAGAAAAGCAATCTGTTTATCAATTGCATTCTAGATTGTCCAAAATAATGTCCAATAACATTACTAATTTAAAAACAGTGCTAAAAAATAAATTAGAAAATCTCAATAATTTAAGCCCTACCAATACGATGCTTAGGGGGTACGCAATTGTCAACAAAGATGATGAAGTGATTACAAGCACACATAAATTGAATGAAAACGACAAAATATCTTTAACAATGAAAGACGGAAGTGTCGATGCAATGGTTAAGAAAGTAAGGTGTAATGATGAGTAAAGAAAAGCAAAGTTTCGAAGAAATGATGAAAGAACTTGAAAATATCGTTCAAAAATTGGATAATGAAGCAGTTTCTTTAGAAGAATCCCTCGATTTATACCAACGTGGTATGAAACTATCTGCTAATTGTGATTCAACTTTAAAAGAAGCAGAGAAAAAAGTGAATGAATTAATGCAAGAAGAAGTTGGTGATGAAGGCAATGAAGAAACTACAGATGAATAAATTAATAGATATAATTAATACATCACTGAATAAATCAATACAATCATCACCATTAAAGACTAATTTAGAAGAAAGTATGAAATACTCATTAAATGCTGGTGGTAAAAGAATCAGACCAATCATATTATTATTAACACTAAAAATGCTTAATAAAGATTATCAACAAGGACTAAATAGTGCATTAGCATTGGAAATGATTCATACTTATTCTTTAATTCATGATGATTTACCAGCAATGGATAATGACGATTACCGTAGAGGAGAGTTAACAAATCATAAAGTATATGGTGAATGGAAAGCCATTCTTGCTGGTGATGCATTATTAACAAAAGCTTTTGAATTAGTTTCTAATGATACTACCATTGAAGATAGTGTGAAGGTAAATATTATACAAAGACTTTCAAAAGCAAGTGGACATTTGGGAATGGTAGGTGGCCAAGCGCTTGATATGGAAAGTGAAGGGAAGTCAATTCGTTTAGAAACTTTAGAGTCAATTCATAAAACTAAGACAGGTGCTTTACTAAATTTTTCAGTTATGGCCGCGGTAGACATTGCTCAAGTTGAACAAAATATTGCTAAGAATCTAGATGAATTTAGTCATCATTTAGGAATGATGTTTCAAATTAAAGATGATTTGCTGGATGTATATGGGGATGAATCAAAACTTGGCAAAAAAGTAGGCAGTGATATAGTAAATCATAAAAGTACTTATGTTTCTTTACTTGGAAAAGATGGAGCAGAAGAAAAGTTAAACAATCATCAATGTCTTGCCTTGAACTGCTTAAATCAAATTTCTGATCAATATGATACTTCAGAATTAAGCGATATTGTAGATTTATTCTATAACAGAGACCATTAATTTATAACAAAATTTTATACTATCGTCAGAATGTTTACTTTAACGTTATAACACATTTATATCTGTAGGTTGTCTTCATAGCTTATCTATGAGGCAATCTTTTTTAATTCTTCAATTTATATACAAGAATTATTCACATTTTTATTTCTAAACACTTATTTTAGTATTATTAATTATGAAAGTGATTTTGTAATAAATACTGATATAGTGCTCACTAGATATTTTAACTTCACAATTTCAAAATAGTGTTTAGTAGTAGTTCAGAACTCCATGTGTTAAAATCAATGTATAAATATTCGTAATTTGAGGTGTTAATTGTGCCAAAAAAGTCAGTGAGACACATAAAAATAAGAGAGATAATTTCAAATGAACAAATAGAAACACAAGATGAACTAGTTAAACGTTTGAATGAGTATGATTTAAATGTTACACAAGCTACTGTTTCACGAGATATTAAAGAATTGCAATTAATTAAAGTTCCTGCACCTACAGGACAATATGTTTATAGTTTACCAAATGATCGTAGATATCATCCATTAGAGAAGTTGGGTAGATATTTAATGGATTCATTTGTAAATATTGAAGGCACTGGTAATCTACTAGTACTTAAAACGCTTCCTGGTAATGCTCAATCCATTGGTGCTATACTTGATCAAATTGATTGGGATGAGGTGCTTGGTACAATTTGTGGTGATGATACATGCTTACTTATTTGTCGAGACGAAGAAGCGAGTGAAGAAATCAAAACTCGAATTTTCAATTTATTATAAGGATGCGATGAATTTATGTTACAAACCTTATCAATAAAACAATTTGCCATTATTGACGAACTTGATATAAACTTTTCTGACGGTCTAACAGTTATGAGTGGTGAAACTGGCTCAGGAAAATCTATCATTATTGATGCCATTGGACAGTTAATCGGTATGAGAGCTTCTTCTGATTACGTCAGACATGGCGAAAAGAAAGCGATTATCGAAGGTATCTTTGATATAGATGAGAGTAAAGACGCAATTAAAATACTAGAATCATTAGCTATAGATATTGATGAAGATTTTTTATTAGTTAAAAGAGAAATTTTCAGTTCTGGCAAGAGTATTTGTCGTATTAATAATCAAACTGTCACTCTACAAGACTTAAGAAAAGTGATGCAAGAACTGCTTGATATTCATGGGCAACATGAAACACAGTCTTTACTTAAGCAAAAATATCATCTTCAACTATTAGATGATTATGCAGACAATCAATATTCAGATTTACTTAATCAATATCAACTTTCTTATAAGCAATATAAAAATAAACGTAAAGAATTAGAGGAATTAGAATCTGCGGATCAAGCTTTATTACAACGATTAGACTTAATGAAGTTTCAATTAGAGGAACTAACCGAAGCTTCACTGAAAGAAGGCGAAGTGGATCAACTTGAATCCGATATTAAAAGAATTCAAAACTCTGAAAAATTAAACCTAGCTTTAAACAACGCACATCAAGTTCTAACTGATGAAAATGCAATACCCGATAGGTTGTACGAATTAAGCAACTACTTCCAAACGATTAATGATATCGTTCCAGAAAAATTCGTAAGATTAAAAGAGGACATTGATCAATTTTACTATATACTAGAAGATGCAAAGCATGAAATTTACGACGAAATGGCTAACACTGAATTCGATGAACAAGTTTTAAATGAGTATGAATCCAGAATGAATTTACTTAATAATTTAAAACGTAAATATGGTAAGGATATTACTGAACTTATTGGTTATCAGAGTAAACTTGCAAATGAAATTGATAAAATAGAAAACTATGAACAAAGTACATCACAATTAAGGGAAGAAATTAAAACACTTTATAACGAAGTGATAGATATTGGAAAAAAACTTTCTCAAGAACGTAGGCGTGTAGCGAGAGAGTTAAGGGACCATATTGTTTCTGAAATACAAAATTTACAAATGAAAGATGCTAACCTTGAGATTTCGTTTAAACCATTAGATGAACCTACAATTGAAGGTATTGAATTTGTGGAATTTTTAATTAGTCCAAATCGTGGTGAACCACTTAAAAGTCTTAATAAAATCGCTTCAGGTGGTGAGCTTTCAAGAATTATGCTAGCTCTAAAAAGTATATTTGTTAAATCACGTGGTCAAACAGCGATTCTTTTTGATGAAGTTGACTCGGGTGTATCTGGTCAAGCAGCACAAAAAATGGCTGAAAAAATGCGAGATATTGCTCAATACATTCAAGTTATTTGTATTTCACACTTACCTCAGGTAGCTTCAATGAGTGATCATCATCTACTTATAAGCAAGGCATCCAATGCCGATAGAACTACAACTCAAGTCAAAGAATTGAAAGATGAAAATAAAATAGATGAAATAGCACGTATGATTTCAGGAGCAAGTGTGACTGAGCTCACAAGAGAAAATGCAAAAGAAATGATTAAGCAAAATCACAATATTTAATTATGATTACCAAATTCAAGCACAATGATTTTGGTTTTGATTAAAATTACAAATGATGTAAAATAGTTAAGTATTATTTAAAATTGAAGAAAACAAGATTGTAATTAGAAATATCAATAATGTTAATACTACTATTATTTTCATCTCTTGTTTATTCTTTTTATCTAATGAATAGCGTGAACATTAAATAAACCTCTAGAGGACTAAAATACAGAATTTATATTTGTATTTTTAGTCTTCTATAAATTTAAGGAGTTAGACCATGTCAGAAAAACAATTTGATTTAGTCGTGTTAGGTGGTGGTACGGCAGGATATGTAGCCGCCATCAGAGCTTCTCAATTAGGAAAAAAAGTAGCGATAGTAGAAAAATCACTCTTAGGTGGTACGTGTTTACATAAAGGATGTATACCTACTAAAGCACTTTTAAAATCGGCTGAAGTCAATCATACTATTAAAAACGCACATACATTTGGAATTGATGTCAATCATTTTAAAATTAATTTCCCTAAAATTTTAGAACGTAAAGATGCGATTGTTAAACAGTTGCATAAAGGCGTCAATCAACTGATGAAACATCATCATATAGATATTTACAATGGTATTGGACGAATTATGGGAACATCTATATTTTCTCCTCAGAGCGGTACAATTTCTGTGGAATATGAAGACGGCGAATCAGATATACTACCTAATAAAAATGTGCTTATAGCTACTGGGTCGTCACCACAATCTCTTCCGTTCATTAACTTTGACCATCAACAAATACTATCGAGTGATGATATCCTAAGGTTAAATACACTACCACAAAGATTAGCAATCATAGGTGGAGGTGTTATTGGTTTAGAATTTGCATCTCTGATGAATGATTTAGGTACTGATGTAGTAGTAATCGAAGCGAACGACAGAGTTCTTCCTACCGAGAGTCCACAAGTTGCCTCATTACTAAAAGAAGAATTAACTGATCGAGGCGTTACATTTTACGAAAATATTCAATTGACCAAAGAGCATTTTAATCAAACTGATAAGGGTGTAACTATTAATATTTCAGATGAGCCCGTCCAATTCGATAAAGTACTTATTGCAATTGGTAGAAAGCCTAATACAAATGATATTGGTTTAAATAACACTAAAATAAAGACTTCTGATGCTGGTCATATTATAACTAATGCTTATCAGCAAACTGAAGATAAACATATATACGCAGCAGGAGATTGTATAGGGCAATTACAATTGGCACACGTTGGTTCAAAAGAAGCTATAGTTGCAGTTGAACATATGTTTGATTGTTCCCCTATACCTGTCAATTATGACCTGATACCAAAATGTGTTTATACAAATCCAGAAATTGCTTCAATTGGTAAAAATTTAGAACAAGCAAAAAAAGCAGGCCTTAAAGCAAAAAGTATCAAAGTTCCTTTTAAAGCTATAGGAAAGGCAATGATTGAAGATGTAACCCAATCAAAAGGATTTTGCGAGATGGTAGTTAATAAAGATGACGATGAAATCATAGGTCTTAATATGATAGGGCCACATGTTACAGAATTAATAAATGAAATTTCATTGTTACAATTTATGAATGGCTCATCTTTAGAACTTGGTTTAACAACACATGCACATCCTTCATTATCCGAGGTAGTCATGGAATTAGGTTTAAAAGCTAATGGTCAAGCAATTCATGTATAGTTGGAGGTAAAAAAATGATAGATTACAAGTCAGCAGGCCTTACAGAAGAAGACCTCAAAAAAATATATAAATGGATGGACTTAGGAAGAAAAACAGACGAAAGACTATGGTTACTCAATCGTGCAGGTAAAATTCCATTTGTCGTCAGTGGTCAAGGGCAGGAAGCAACTCAAATTGGTATGGCATATGCAATGCAAAAAGGTGATATCTCATCCCCTTATTATCGTGATTTAGCATTTGTTACTTATATGGGAATTTCTCCTTTAGATACCATGTTATCAGCTTTTGGAAAACGTGATGACATTAACTCAGGCGGTAAACAAATGCCTTCTCATTTCAGTCACAAAGAAAAAGGCATTTTATCTCAAAGTTCTCCGGTAGCTACTCAAATACCACATTCAGTCGGTGCTGCATTAGCACTTAAAATGGATAACAAGCCAAACATTGCTACTGCGACAGTTGGAGAAGGCAGTTCAAATCAAGGTGACTTTCACGAAGGTATGAACTTTGCTGCAGTTCACAAATTACCTTTCGTCTGTGTAATAATTAACAATAAATATGCGATATCTGTACCTGATTCACTACAATATGCTGCTGAAAAGTTATCTGATCGTGCATTAGGTTACGGTATGCATGGAATCCAGGTAGATGGAAATGATCCAATTGCGGTATACAAAGCAATGAAAGAAGCAAGAGAACGAGCGCTAGCAGGTGAAGGTCCAACATTGATAGAAGCAGTCACTTCACGTATGACACCACATTCATCTGATGATGATGATACATATCGTTCAAAAGAAGAAAGAGACCTATTGAAACAAGAGGATTGTAATATAAAATTTAAAACGGCCTTACTCGATCAAGGCATCATAAACGAAAATTGGTTGAGTCAATTAGAAACAGAGCATAAAGAACTCATTAATGAAGCTACTAAATCTGCTGAAGCAGCACCATACCCTTCAGTAGAAGAAGCTTTGACATATGTTTATGAAGAGGGAGGTCAACAAAATGACTAAATTATCATACTTAGAAGCTATACAAAATGCACAAGACTTAGCATTAAATCATTTTAGTAATGCATTTATACTTGGCGAAGATGTAGGAAAAAAGGGTGGCGTTTTCGGCACAACTAAAGGATTACAAAGTAAGTATGGTGATGAACGTGTAATTGATACACCTCTTGCGGAATCGAATATTATTGGTACTGCTATTGGTGCAGCAATGCTAGGTAAGAGACCTATTGCCGAAATACAATTTGCAGATTTCATTTTGCCTGCTACAAATCAAATTATAAGTGAAGCAGCTAAAATGAGATACCGTTCAAATAATGACTGGAATTGCTCACTGACTATCAGAGCACCATTTGGTGGTGGCGTTCATGGTGGATTATATCATTCGCAAAGTGTTGAAAGCATTTTTGCTTCAACTCCTGGTTTAACTATTGTTATTCCTTCATCACCTTATGATGCTAAAGGTCTTCTATTATCCTCTATAGAATCTAACGATCCAGTCTTATACTTTGAACATAAAAAAGCATATCGTTTTCTAAAAGAGGAAGTTCCCGAAACATATTATACTGTACCTCTAGGTAAAGCTGATGTTAAAAGGTCAGGAGAGGACATTACTGTATTTTGTTACGGATTAATGGTGAATTACTGTTTACAAGCCGCAGATATTTTGGCAAGTGACGGCATCGATGTTGAAGTAGTCGACTTAAGAACTGTTTATCCACTAGATAAAGCAACTATCATTGAACGCTCTCAACGTACTGGTAAAGTTCTCCTTGTTACTGAAGATAATCTAGAGGGGAGCATTATGTCTGAAGTATCTGCAATTATAGCTGAAAACTGTTTGTTCGATTTAGATGCGCCAATCATGCGACTAGCTGCACCGGATGTCCCATCTATGCCGTTTTCACCAACATTAGAAAATGAAATTATGATGAACCCAGAAAAGATACAGGACAAAATGCGTGAACTCGCACAATTTTAAGGAGGGTGTCAATTGGATATAAAAATGCCTAAGCTTGGTGAAAGTGTGCATGAAGGTACGATTGAACAATGGTTAGTATCAGTTGGAGATCATGTAGATGAGTATGAACCATTATGTGAAGTTATTACAGATAAAGTAACAGCTGAAGTGCCTTCAACAATTTCAGGAACAATAACAGAATTAGTGGTTGAAGAAGGACAAACTGTTAATATAAACACAGTGATTTGTAAAATCGATTCGGCAAATGATCAAAATCAAACAGAATCGGCAAATGATTTTAAGGAAGAACAAAATCAGCATTCTCAATCAAATGTAAAGGTGTCACAATTCGAAAATAATCCTAACACTCATGAAATTGAGGAGCATACAGCCTCAAGTCGCGCAAATAACAATGGACGATTTTCGCCTGTTGTCTTTAAATTAGCTTCTGAACATGGTATTGATTTAACACAAGTCATAGGAACTGGTTTTGAAGGTCGTGTTACTAAGAAGGATATTCAAAATATTATTAACAATCCAAACAATCAAGAAAAAGAAAAAGAATTTAAACAAACAGATAAAAAAGATCATTCAATCAACCATGGTGACTTTTTACATCAATCCTCATCTAAAAATGAAAACGCACCATTATCAAATGAACGTGTCGTACCAGTTAAAGGTATTAGAAAAGCTATCGCACAAAATATGGTTACTAGTGTCAGCGAAATACCTCACGGTTGGATGATGGTTGAAGCCGATGCGACGAATTTGGTTCAGACTAGAAACCATCATAAAGTTCAATTCAAACAGAACGAGGGGTACAATTTAACTTTCTTTGCGTTCTTTGTAAAAGCTGTTGCAGAGTCTTTAAAAGCAAATCCATTACTCAATAGTACATGGCAAGGAGATGAAATTGTTATCCACAAAGATATTAATATCTCTATTGCTGTTGCAGATGATGATAAATTGTATGTGCCAGTCATTAAAAATGCAGATGAAAAGTCAATTAAAGGTATTGCACGTGAAATTAATGATTTAGCTACTAAAGCGAGATTAGGGAAATTATCACAAAGTGATATGCAAAACGGTACATTTACGGTTAATAATACTGGTTCCTTTGGTTCTGTTTCTTCAATGGGAATCATTAATCATCCACAAGCTGCCATTTTACAAGTAGAATCAGTTGTAAAGAAACCTGTAGTTATAGATGATATGATAGCAATTAGAAATATGGTTAATTTGTGTATTTCAATCGATCATCGTATTCTCGACGGTGTTCAAACGGGAAAATTTATGAATCTTGTTAAGAAAAAAATAGAACAATATTCTATTGAAAATACATCTATTTATTAATTACAAACATTGATTACCAATTAAACTTCATATTATAGTTGAACGCTTTAAGGAGGAGAATTTCTTCTTAAAGCGTTCTTCAGTATTCATTTTAAATTTCAACTAGAATTTTTCAATCATCATAAATTAATCCTGTTGAACAATGTGCTGTTAATTAGTAGAATAAAATAAGTAAAATTAACTTATTATGGAAGGTGACAAATCATGGATTTAAACTTTGATTTATATATGAATGATGTTGTTGAACAAGCACGAAACGAAATTGAGCATGCTGGTTATCAACAATTAACTTCTGCTGAGGATGTTGATCAAGTTTTACAACAAAAAGGGACATCTTTAGTCATGGTAAATTCCGTATGCGGATGCGCAGGTGGGATTGCACGTCCTGCTGCGGCACATGCATTACATTATGATAAATTACCTCAACGATTAGTTACAGTATTTGCAGGGCAAGATAAAGAGGCAACACAACAAGCCAGAGAATATTTTGAAGGATATGCACCCTCAAGTCCATCTTTTGCTTTGATTAAAGATGGTAAAATCACCGAAATGATTGAACGACATCAGATTGAAGGTCATGATGTAATGGACGTAATCAATCAGTTGCAATCTTTATTTGATAAATATTGTGAAGAAAGATAAAAGGTTAGTTCCATGCTTAAGTTAAATCCCTATAAAATAGGATTTAGAACTGTCAAAACTGCTGTGGGAATGACTTTAGGAGTAATCATATGTAAACTTTTAGGTTTAGATAATTATGCATCCAGTGCTATTTTAGTTGTATTGTGCATAAAGCACACTAAGATGCATTCAGTACAAGCAATTTTATCTCGACTAGTTTCATGTTTACTCATATTATTTTTAGGTTCAGCAATTTTTAGTCTTTTAGGACAACATGCATTTGTTTTAGGTTTAATTGTTTTGTTGTTTATTCCTTTGACTGTTGTTCTAAATGTGCAAGAAGGTGTTATTACTAGTTGTGTCATATTATTACATGTCTTTAACGCCAAGGCTATTAATGGGCACCTTATTTTAAATGAAATAATGCTATTAATAGTGGGCTTAGGTATAGCATTTCTAATGAACTTAATGATGCCTAGTTTAGATAAGAAATTGAATCATTTTAAGCAGGATATCGAAAATCAAATAACTGAAATATTTAATATTTTTAGTCAAGCCTGCTCAATGCATAATGATCATTTAAATATTAAATTTGATTCATTACTTTTAAATATTAAAAAAGCAAAATCACTTGCTTTTAGAGATGTTAAAAATCACTTTGTACGAAACGAAAATTCATTTTATCATTATTTCGATATGAGGGAAGAACAAGTTGAATTATTAAAACGTATGACATCGTTATTAGAAAAGATAAATACAGATGATCCTATACTTGAAAAGATTTCACAATTAATGTATGAAATTGGAAGTAATGTAAATAGCAATGATTATACGGCTCTAAGACTACATTCACTTTATGAAATACGTTTATCTCTCGATGATTTACCATTACCGACTACTCATAAGACTTTAAATTCCCGTGCACATATTATTCAAATTCTAAATGAACTAGAAGAATACTTAAATATTAAATCTCAATTTGGTTCTTTAAAATTGCATAGTGAAATATAAAAAAACCGTTACTTGACGAAATATTAATTAACGTCATGTAACGGTTTTTTCATTAGTTCATTAATGGAGCTATGCTAGTTAATAGTAATGCTAGTACTACTGCAATTAACATAACAACAATAATGACACGTAACACTTTATTGTTCAATTTTAATCCTCCGCATCATAAAGTCATATTCAACCATTGAGTCATTGACACTATAAACTATAATTCATTCACTCGTAAAATATCAACTTTATAATAATAAAATTATATACTTTATCTTATAGGTTGTAAAATGTCATAGAATTAAATCATTAGTGAAGAGTTAAATTAGTTTTGACAATTCATAATGTCAGTTAAAATATATTTATACAAGTAAAAAGGGGGGACCAAAAATGATTAATCAAAAGCGTTTATTAGATTGTTTTCTAGAATTAGTGCAAATTAATTCGGAAACAGGACACGAAGAAACAATTCAACCTTATCTTAAAGATACGTTTAAAAAAATGGGGCTCAATGTTATTGAAGATGAAGCTTCAAAAAATGATGGATTAGGTGCTAACAATCTTATTTGCACGCTAAAAAGTAATATAAGTCATCAGAATGTGCCGAAAATTTATTTTACAAGTCACATGGATACTGTAGTTCCAGGAAAAAACATCCAACCTGTAGTAAAAGAAGATGGATACGTTTATAGCGATGGAACTACGATACTTGGCGCGGACGATAAAGCTGGTCTTGCGGCAATAATTGAAGCGATTAAACAAATTAAGGAATCAAATTTGCCACATGGACAGATTCAAATAATTATAACCGTGGGAGAAGAATCTGGATTAGTAGGTGCTAAAGCAATAGATACTCGACTTCTAGATGCAGATTTCGGCTATGCTGTAGATGCAAGTAAAGATGTTGGAACTACTGTTATCGGTGCTCCAACTCAAGTAAAGATTTATACAACTATAAAAGGGAAAACAGCCCATGCAAGCACACCTAAAAAAGGTATTAGCGCAATAAATATTGCATCAAAAGCAATCAGTCGAATGAAATTGGGACAAGTAGATGCATTAACAACAGCCAATATCGGTAAATTTCACGGTGGCTCTGCAACTAATATTATAGCTGATGAAGTCACTTTAGAGGCAGAAGCACGGTCACATGATGATCAAAGCATTAATAAACAAGTGAAACATATGAAAGAGACTTTCGAAACAACAGCAAATGAATTAGGTGGTCAAGCTGAAGTGTTAGTTGAAAAAAGTTATCCTGGATTTGAAGTTAATGAAACTGACAAAGTAACACAATATGCTATATCTAGTGCATTAGCCCTCGGGCTAAAAGGGGATACCTGTATTGCTGGTGGTGGTTCAGATGGCAACATCATGAATCAATACGGTATTCCTTCCGTAATTTTAGGAGTAGGATATGAAAACATACATACTACTTCAGAAAGAATAGCAATAAAAGATATGTATATGCTCACAAGACAAATAATAAAAATTATTGAGTTAGTAGCTGAATAAAACATGCATATCATGATTGTTAATTAGCGATTTATGTTACAATATTATTGAAAATTTTTGAACAAGAGAGGTAAGTAATATGACACAACAAATTGGAGTAGTGGGTTTAGCAGTAATGGGGAAAAACCTAGCTTGGAATATTGAATCACGTGGTTATAGTGTTTCTGTTTATAACCGATCAAGACAAAAAACTGATGAAATGGTTAAAGAATCACCTGGAAAAGAAATTTACCCAACATACTCTTTAGAAGAATTTGTAAAATCTTTAGAGAAACCTCGTAAGATTTTATTAATGGTAAAAGCTGGACCTGCAACAGATGCCACTATAGATGGTTTATTACCTTTATTAGACGATGATGATATTTTAATTGATGGTGGTAATACTAATTACCAAGATACGATTCGTCGAAATAAAGCTTTAGCTGAAAGTAGCATTAACTTTATTGGTATGGGGGTTTCTGGTGGAGAAATCGGCGCACTCACGGGACCTTCTTTAATGCCAGGTGGTCAAAAAGATGCTTATAATAAAGTCAGCGATATATTGGACGCAATTGCTGCTAAAGCACAAGATGGTGCTTCATGTGTGACTTACATTGGCCCTAATGGTGCAGGACATTATGTTAAGATGGTACACAATGGTATCGAATATGCTGATATGCAATTAATTGCTGAAAGTTATGCAATGATGAAAGATTTATTAGGCATGTCACATAAAGAAATTTCTCAAACTTTTAAAGAATGGAATGCTGGAGAACTTGAAAGTTATTTAATAGAGATTACAGGTGATATTTTCAATAAATTAGATGATGACAATGAAGCACTTGTAGAAAAAATATTAGATACTGCAGGTCAAAAAGGCACAGGTAAATGGACTTCAATTAACGCACTAGAATTAGGTGTTCCGTTAACAATCGTTACAGAATCTGTATTTGCGAGATTCATCTCATCAATTAAAGAAGAACGTGTTACTGCATCTAAATCTTTAAAAGGACCTAAAGCACATTTTGAAGGCGATAAAAAAGCATTCTTAGAAAAAATACGTAAGGCACTTTATATGAGTAAAATATGCTCATATGCTCAAGGTTTTGCTCAAATGAGAAAAGCCAGTGAAGATAATGAGTGGAATTTGAAATTAGGCGAATTAGCAATGATTTGGCGTGAAGGTTGTATTATTCGTGCACAATTCCTACAAAAAATAAAAGATGCCTACGATAATAATGAAAACCTACAAAACTTATTATTAGACCCTTACTTCAAAAACATTGTTATGGAATATCAAGATGCACTACGTGAAGTAGTAGCTACTAGTGTATACAATGGCGTGCCAACACCTGGTTTTTCAGCAAGTATAAATTACTATGATAGTTATCGTTCAGAGGATTTACCTGCAAATTTAATTCAAGCACAACGTGATTACTTTGGCGCACATACTTATGAACGTAAAGACCGTGAAGGTATTTTCCATACACAATGGGTAGAAGAATAATTAAAATTAAAAAATCTCACTCTAAATTGGGTGGGATTTTATTGAAATTTTAATGTAAACGTTTTCTCTTAGCATAATTTTTATCAAAATTAATGAGTCCTTTTATTTTAACTTATTAATTTTGTTTATTTTAATATTTTAGTTTTTTTAATAATAGAGGAGATGATTTTATGAAAAGAAATTGGTGGAAAGAAGCTGTTGCATATCAAGTATATCCACGTAGTTTTAATGATAGTAATGGAGATGGAATAGGTGATTTGCCTGGATTAATTGAAAAATTAGATTATCTAGAAAATTTAGGAATAGATGTCATTTGGTTAAGCCCAATGTATCCATCACCAAACGATGACAATGGATATGATATTAGTGACTACAAAGGCATTATGAGTGAATTTGGTACAATGGACGATTTTGATCAATTGTTATCAAGCATACATCAAAGAGGAATGAAATTAATATTAGACTTAGTGGTGAATCACACATCAGATGAACACCCATGGTTTATTGAATCAAAATCTAGTAAAGCAAGTGCAAAAAGAGATTGGTATATTTGGGCGGATCCTAAACCTGATGGATCTGAACCTAATAACTGGGAAAGTATCTTTAATGGTTCAACTTGGGAGTTTGACGAATCGACTAAGCAATACTATTTCCATTTATTTAGCAAAAAGCAGCCAGATTTAAATTGGGAAAATCCAGATGTAAGACAAGCTGTGTTTGATATGATGAATTGGTGGTTTGAAAAAGGTATTGATGGATTTAGAGTTGACGCCATTACTCATATTAAAAAGAATTTTGAAGCAGGAGATTTACCTATACCTGATGGCAAAAAATTTGCTCCAGCATTTGATGTAGATATGAATCAGCCAGGAATACAAGAATGGCTCCAAGAAATGAAAGATAAATCGTTAAGTCGATATGACATTATGACTGTAGGCGAGGCTAATGGTGTCACTCCTAATGATGCTGAAGAATGGGTAGGAGAAGAAAAAGGGAAATTTAATATGATATTCCAGTTTGAACATCTCGGTTTATGGAGTACTGGCGATACGAAATTCGATGTTAAAGCCTATAAACAAGTCTTAAATCGTTGGCAAAAGCAACTAGAAAATGTAGGTTGGAATGCTTTATTTATCGAAAACCATGATCAACCACGCCGTGTTTCAACCTGGGGTGATGATAAAAATTATTGGTATGAATCAGCAACTAGTCACGCTACTGCCTACTTTTTACAACAGGGCACACCTTTTATTTACCAAGGTCAAGAAATAGGTATGACTAATTATCCATTTGAAAGCATTGAAAGTTTCAACGATATCGCAGTTAAAACTGAATATCAAATAGTCAAAAAAGAAGGTGGAGATGTCAATCAATTACTAGATAAATATAAAATGGAAAACCGAGACAATGCAAGGACTCCAATGCAATGGAATAATTCAATCAATGGTGGATTCACTACTGGTAAGCCATGGTTTCATGTAAACCCTAACTATACAGAAATTAATGTTAAACAACAACTAAATGATAAGTTTTCGATACTCTCTTATTATAAAGCGTTAATTCAACTTAAAAAATCTGATTTGATTTACACTTACGGTAAGTTTAGTATGGTCGATGCAGAAAATGAGCAGATTTTTGCTTATACACGCTCATTTAAAAACAATACAGTATTAATTGTAGCCAATCTAACAAATGAAGTATCAGAACTAAACCTACCTTTTGAATTAGATATTTCATCTGTAGATATAAAATTGCATAATTATCACTTAAATGATATAAATTTAGACCATATTAAACCTTATGAAGCATTCGTCGTTGAAATATAATACCGTGACGATAATTCAGAAATTAATAATGAACACGCCAGTGACGTTAATTACCTCACTGGCGTGTTCACTATACATTGGTAGTCCATAACTCATTTATATTAAGTTTGTCCCGACTAAATTTAGTTGAACACAACTCGAAGAATTTCATTCTAAAATTCAACAAATCTATCGAGTTGGAATTCAAAACACAATTCATATAATACTGATAACCTCATAACTCTATGTCACATTTTAATTTTGATAATCCTCATCTAAATCATAGATTTCTTGTTTAATAGGTAACCATAGTTGAATCTTAGTGAACGGGTCATTAAATGAAATATCAAGTGGATAAATCTCAACATATAAACTATTTCGCTCATAGGGTAAAGTTAGTTGTAAGCTAGATTCAATATAATACCAAGCCTCGTTTGTAGCATAATCAATTTCACCTTGTAAATTAAACAATGCATAATGGCGACCAGGTAAAAATCTGCTTTCAAGGTGTGAAGGGTAACGTTCACTCGGAACACCAACAAATATTTCTAAACCTTGTTCCAGAGGACAACTGACTACAAATAATTCATACGGGCTCGTATCATTATAACGTTTAAGTTCTTTAATATAACCATCTACTAATAAATCCTCTAAAAAGTCTGGGATATTAAATGGATTTGATAATTGCTTAGTAGGAATAAATCTTGAATAGCCAACTAAAGATATATCATCAGTCTCTTGAAGCCTGTATGTATAGGGTGCATTTTCAGTCGTTGATAATTTTATATACAATCGTTTCTGTATTTTTAGTTCATCTTTTTTTGTTGTAGCTTGAATAGGTGAGATACCATGAAAATCACTAAAATCATTTGCGAAATCATTTGAATTCGCATAACGATATTTCTTAGCAACATCCATTAATCGACTAGCTCCATTAACTACATCGTTTGCTGCTATTGTCATTTTACGTGCACGTGCGTATTCCTCTGGTGACTGACCAACAATCATCTTAAAAGATTGATCCAAATGATACGGCGAAAGACCAACGTAATCACTTAATTCTTGCAAATTAAAAGGCTCTAACAAACGATCCTCAATATATACAATTGCTTGTTGTATTTGCTTGATAACGTCCAAAACTTTCACTCCAATTAAATTCAATCATAATCTTTATTGTACATTATTTTTAAATATTATACATCTTAAAGCTAGATTAATTTTTTGCAAAGATATAAAAATGTGAATGATTATAGTCCTAAATCACTACAAGTTCTTTTGAACGTTGCGTAAATTAAGATATCATCATTCACACTAATCTATATTTATATAAAATTCATATTAGTGGATATCATCCCACCAATGATTCCCATCGCGACTTAATAAAAGATCACTTTCAAGAGGGCCATTTGTACCCGCTTCATAGTTAGGGAAACATGGTTCAACCATTGTCCATTGATCTTGGATTGCATCTACAAATTTCCAAGTAGATTTTAATTCTTCCCAATGTGTAAAATTAGTCGCATCACCTTTAAGACAATCAAACAATAAGTTTTCATATGCATCTACAGTATTCATTTTATCTTGGGCACTCATTGCGTATGATAATTGCACGGGCTCAGTATCAATTCCTTGAATGTTCTTTTTAGCATTTAAATGCAATGAAATTCCTTCATTTGGTTGAATATTAATGACTAGCAAATTGGAATCTAGTAAATTGTCAGTTTCATAATATAAATTCATAGGTACTTCTTTAAATTCTACTACGACTTGTATCGTTTTTGATTTCATGCGTTTACCTGTTCTAATATAGAAAGGAACTCCAGCCCATCTAAAGTTGTCAATTGTTAATTTACCCGATACAAATGTAGGTGTAACCGAATCCTTTGCTACACGATCTTCTTCTCGATATGACTTAACCTGTTTACCATCTATAGTGCCTTGATCATATTGACCACGCACGAAATTCTTTTTAACTTCTTCTGGTTTTAATTGTCTAAGAGATTTAAGTACTTTGACTTTTTCTGCACGTATATCTTCACTGTTCAAACTTATCGGTGCTTCCATTGCAAGTAAAGCAACCATCTGTAGCATGTGATTTTGTACCATGTCTTTAAGTGCACCACTAGATTCATAATACCCACCACGATCTTCGACACCTAATACTTCTGATGATGTAACTTGAATATTTGAAATGTATTTATTATTCCATAAAGGTTCAAACATTGCGTTTGCGAATCGTAATACTTCTATATTTTGCACCATATCTTTGCCAAGATAGTGATCTATCCGATATATTTCTTCTTCTTTAAACGAACGTCTTATTTGATTATTTAATGATTCAGCAGATTTAAGATCACTGCCAAATGGTTTCTCTATAACTAAGCGTTTAAAGCCCTTAGTTTGAGTAAGACCAGAAGATTTAAGGTAATCTGAAATCACTCCAAAAAATTGTGGTGCCATCGCTAAGTAAAACAGACGATTTCCACCTAAAGCAAATTCTGAATCTAGTCGCTCACTAAATTGAAGTAATGACTGATAACTATCTTTATCACTCACGTCAGTTTTATGATAAAAAACATGCGTCATAAACTCATCAATTCTATCTGTATCTTTAACATAAGTTTGAATTGACGCTTTAACTTGGTCGCGAAATTGTTCGTTATTATAGTCGCGACGTCCTATACCAATAATAGCAATATGTTCATCTAAATTATCTTGTTGATATAAATGAAATATAGAAGGAAATAGCTTTCTATGACTCAAATCTCCTGTGGCACCGAATATTGTAATCAAACAAGGAATGTGTTTTTGTTTAGTACTCAAGATTAAAACCTCAATTCTTAAATAAATATAATAAAAGATGATATACTTTATGATTAAACATAATTTTAGTTACGATACTTTTATTGCGTAGTATTAAAAGTAAATCAATCACATAGTTAAATATGCTTATGGATTTCATTTGATAGGAATGTAATTTTAATTCATATCAAAACATACTAGATTAATTTATTATATGATAATCACAACTTAAGGTCATTATATTTGCTTAAAGTTAAGTAAAATAAATTGAAAAATGCTTTATGACTCAAAAAATCAACTTTAACAAATATGAGACACAAGTTTGCGCTTAATAAAATAATATCAAAAATGATTATGCGATAATAGTTTATAATTATATTTTATTTCTTGATATAGAAATTATTCTTACGTATGATAAAATGAGTTAAGAAGAGGAGGATGAAGCATGGAAGTTACATTTTTCGGTACAAGTGCTGGGTTACCGACGAAAGAGAGAAATACACAATCCATTGCTTTAAATCTAGAACCATATTCAAATTCGATATGGTTATTTGATGTGGGCGAGGGAACACAACATCAAATTTTAAGACATTCTATTAAGTTAGGGAAGATAGATCATATTTTTATAACACATATGCATGGTGATCATATTTTTGGTCTCCCTGGACTACTAACAAGTCGTTCGTTTCAAGGTGGAGAAAATAAACCCCTTACTATTATAGGGCCTAAAGGGATTCAAAATTACATCGAAACATCTTTACAACTTTCTGAATCGCATTTAAATTATTCGATTACCTATATCGAAATCAATCAACAATTAGCGTATCACCACAATGGTTTTACTGTACAAGCTGAAATGCTTAACCATGGCATTCCTTCATTCGGATATCGTATTGAAGCCCCAATCACGCCTGGTACAATCAATGTAGATGCCTTGAGAGATATTGGACTAGAACCTGGTCCAAAATATCAGGAAGTTAAATTACAAGAAACGTTCGAATATAAAGGATTAATTTACAATTCAGATGATTTTAAAGGTAAAGCTAAATCTGGTCCAATTATCAGTATATTTGGTGATACAAAACCGTGTGAAAATGAATATAAATTAGCAAACAACTCTGATTTAATGATTCATGAAGCAACTTACATTGAAGGAGATAAGAAACTTGCTAATAATTACCATCATAGTCATATAGACGATGTATTTAATCTAATTAAGCAAGCCAATGTAAATAAAAGTCTTATCACTCATATCAGTAACAGATATAACATTGATGAAGTTACATCAATATACAATGAGTTATCCCTTGATCAAACTTCTCCACATTTTTATTTCGTTAAAGATTTCGATACCTTCAAAATATAATAAAACGCTTTTCTCTCAGAATACTATCTTAGGAGAAAAGCGTTTTTATTTATTCATCTTCTTTATGTGATAATTCCATACTTCTATTCACAGCTGCACCTAAACAATCTTCAAACATCGACACAATATCATATTGAGATAGTGCATCAAGTCCAGCTTGTGTAGTACCACCTTTAGATGTAATATTTTTTCTTAATTGAGACATACTTAAATCTGAACGCTCAATCATTTTACTTGTTCCAATAATTAAATTGCGTATAGATTCTTCGACTTGATTTCGTTCTAAACCTAATTCAGTACCTGCTTTTACATATTGTTCAAATACATGATATAAAAATGCCGGCCCACTTCCTGTAATTGCAGTAACTTGATGTAGATGTTCTTCGGAGACTTCTATAACTGATCCAAATGCATTGATTAATTCATCCACTTCATTTTTAGATTTAGGATCAAAATTATTTGAAAAACTTATTCCAGTAACCGAATGTCCAACTTGAGCATTTGTATTTGGCATAATACGAGCTAGTGGATTATTGGTATTAAGTTGCTGACGAATATAATCAATAGATAAACCTGCCATTATAGAAATAAACCTATTATCATTCGTAATGTGTTCTCTAATACGATTAGCTAAATTTTCAAAATCATGGGGCTTTGTACCTAAAAATACATAATCGGCATCTTTGAGTAATGCTTCATCATCATAACTATAATTAACCCCTAATTTTTCTGCAAAGCTTTTTAATGCTTGTTCATTGGATTTATTAGTTAAATAAATATCATTTGCATTTAAATTGTTGGAATTAATAATTCCAGTAAAAATTGCCTGCGCCATATTACCAGCGCCATAAAATACAAGTTTCATATTCATCTCAACTCCTTCAATTTTGAATACTATTCATTGACTTAAAGTTATGCATATATAGTATCATATATCATAGTTAAGTAATATTACACACAAATAAAATTGAATGCTATCACACTTTATTAAACTTGTTATTAAAATATACATAAAGGAGGAGCGACGTGATAGGTAAACACTTTATTATAACTGGAGCAACGAGTGGGTTAGGGTATGCAATAACCAATGAATTACTTCAAAGAGGCGCCCATGTTACTATACTTGCAAGAAATATCGATAAGTTCAATCGAATCAAAGAAAACTATTTTAAACCTGAACATATCAATGTGATTAAATGTGATTTAATGCAACGAAAAGATATTGAATCATTACAAGCGTTTTTAACCACACCTATAAATGGTTTCATCTATAGTTCAGGTGTCGGATATTTTAAGTCTATAAATGAACATTCAACTCGTGAAATATTAGAAACTTACGAGGTTAATCTTACAAATTTTAATTTGTTATACAAAGTGATTCAACCCCAATTAGTAAAAGCAGCATATATCGTTGGTATATCTAGTCAAGCTGCTTTAGTTTCTCAGGCTAATACGGCCCATTACGGTGCATCGAAAGCAGGGTTTAGCGCCGTGCTTAATGCATTGAGATTAGAACAACCGGAATTAAAAGTACTCAATGCACAGCTCGGTCCAATAGATACACCATTCCATAAAAACGCAGATCCTACTCTTAAGTATTTTAAAAATTATAGACACATGATGATGCAACCACAACAACTTGCCAAGCGAATAGTGGAAGGAATAATACTAAATAAAATTGAAATTAATCAACCATCATGGATGCAAATAATGCTTAAATTTTATCAATTATGTCCACGTACACTAGAAAAATTTTGTCCAAAACTATTTAAAAATAAAGTTTAAGGTAAAAAACAACATTGACTGAATGGACATTTTTACAAATGATCTTTCAAAACCTCATCTTCGGATTTTATCAACGTGGTCAATATGATTTTTGGTATTAGTATTGCCTTAAAATAAAGAGATCCTACAGACGTCATTTAACCGTTTTATCTGTTGGGTCTCTTTATTTAAGTATAGTCATTTAGGTATTTAACAAGTTGGTTAATATCCTTTTATTTCAAATGTTGTGTATATTCAATATCTTTTACTCTATTACGTGCGGATTTGATTTGATCTAAACTGATTTCTTTATAATAATTGCGGACATTCTCTTCAAGTTGTTCAACGTTACTAGCTCCTACAATAATTGACCCCATAGCATCATGAGAAGTTAAATATTTAAATGATAACGCGGTTAAATTACTTTCCAATTCTTTAATAGAAGCAATCGTGCTACCCAATTCGTCTTGAGTGTAATCTAACACACCGTTTTCAAATTTTTCATCTATAACATCAACACTTTTTGAAGTTAATAAACCTTTAAATACAGGGCCACGTGCTAGAATTTTAACTTGCTTATCATGAACATCATTAATAAGACTTTCAGGACGATTATCTATTAAATTAAACTGGGACATAAGTGTTTCAATTTGACTATTTTTAAGATAATAGTCTATCACGTTAGGGCGTATAGATGAAATTCCATATGCACGAATATATCCTTCTTGCTTTAATTCATCAAATGCACTAATAGTTTCGTCCAGAGGATCGTCTATTGTTCCGCCATGTAATTGATATAAGTCTAAATGGTTTAATCCTAATCGTTTCAAAGATCCTTTAACACTTTCTTTAATATGTTTTTTCGAAGGATCCCACGTCATATGTCCATCGTCAGTTAATCGATTTCCAACTTTAGTTCCGATAACGATGTCATCACGATTTTGATATTTTTTTAATGCTTTACCAACAATTTCTTCATTAACTCCTTGATCGTAAATATCTGCAGTATCAAAATACGTAATACCATGATCAATTGCACTTTCAATAATAGGTTGGGCTTTTTTATAATCTGTGCCTAAACTCATGCAACCTAACCCAAGTTCAGAAATTTCGATGCCACTTTTTAGAATATTTTTTTGCATGTCCAGTCTCCTTTCGATACACTTTAACTGACGAATTCAGTTTATCAATTTATAAAAACAATTAAAAGGAACGTGTTTAAATATGAGATTAAACGAAAAAACAATCGATAGAACGGTTATTTACAATGGTAGTATTATTGATTTAGAAGTACATGATGTTGAATTACCCGATGGCAGTACATCTAAACGTGAACTTGTGTTTCATCATGGTGCGGTAGCAGTGTGTGCAATAACACCTGAAAATGAAGTTTTATTAGTTAAACAATTTCGTAAGGCTGCAGATCAACCACTTTTGGAAATTCCTGCAGGTAAATTAGAACAGGGTGAAGATCGTAAAGAAGCGGCTATTAGAGAACTACAAGAAGAAACAGGATATATTGCTTCAGATTTGCAATTTGTCACTAATATGTACGGGTCTCCTGGATTTTCAAGTGAAAAACTTTCTATATACTTTACAGACCAATTAACGATTGGAGAAACCAATTTAGATGCTGATGAATTTGTCGAGCTTCAAAAAGTACCTTTAAATCAAATAGATTCATTGCTAAAAGATAATAAAATTGAGGATGCCAAAACAATCATTGCGTTGCAACATCTATTATTAAATTATAATCATTCTAAATAACAAGTAAATCTTCTTGCTTTTTACCGACAATATTGGTATTTTATTAAATGAACCATGGATTAAATTAAAATGATTATAATTCTTAGTAGAGGAGTGAGGCTTCCGTGGAAGAACGATTAAATCGCGTGAAGCAGCAATTACAACAATCATCATATAAATTGACTCCACAAAGAGAGGCAACTGTTAGAGTATTAATTGAAAATGAGAAAGATCATCTTAGCGCAGAAGATGTGTACTTAAAAGTCAAAGATAAGGCTCCAGAAATAGGGTTAGCAACCGTTTATAGAACTTTAGAATTGCTAGCTGAAATAAAAGTGCTAGATAAAATAAATTTTGGTGATGGTGTAGCTCGTTTTGATTTAAGAAAAGAAGGTGCCACGCATTTCCATCATCATCTTGTTTGTATGGAATGTGGTAAAGTCGAAGAAATTGAAGAAGACTTATTACCTGAGGTTGAAAATCGTGTTGAAAATGAGTTTAATTTTAAGATTTTAGATCACCGTTTAACGTTTCACGGTGTATGTTCTGAATGCCAAGCCAAAAATAAGCAATAACTTAGCCAACAGACAAGTTACCGCTTCAATAGGGGTGCTAACATGAATAATATCATTGACGAATATTTAAATTTTATTCAAATTGAAAAAGGATTAAGTAACAATACTATAGGGGCGTATCGAAGAGATTTAAAAAAATATAAAGATTATCTTGAAGATAACAAGATTTCACATATCGATTTTATTGATAGACAAATTATCCAAGAGTGTCTTGGCCACCTTATAGATATGGGGCAATCTTCAAAATCTCTCGCAAGGTTTATTTCTACAATTAGAAGCTTTCATCAGTTTGCATTACGCGAAAAATATGCTGCCAAAGACCCAACTGTTTTAATAGAAACGCCCAAATATGAAAAGAAACTGCCAGATGTGCTTGAAATAGACGAAGTAATAGCATTACTGGAAACGCCTGATTTAGCCAAGAATAATGGATATCGTGATCGTACGATGTTGGAACTTTTATACGCCACAGGTATGCGTGTAACTGAAATTATTCAATTGGATGTTGAAGACGTAAACTTAATGATGGGATTTGTACGAGTGTTCGGGAAAGGGAATAAGGAAAGAATTGTCCCCTTAGGAGATACCGTCATCGAATATTTAACTACGTATATCGAAACCGTAAGACCTCAATTACTCAAACAAACCACAACCCAAGCGCTATTCCTTAACATGCACGGAAAATCTTTATCAAGACAAGGCATTTGGAAAATCATTAAACAATATGGTTTGAAAGCTAATATCAATAAGACGCTTACACCACATACATTACGGCATTCTTTTGCAACACATCTCTTAGAAAATGGTGCAGATTTAAGAGCGGTACAAGAAATGCTAGGTCACTCTGACATTTCTACAACCCAACTTTATACACATGTATCCAAATCACAAATCAGAAAAATGTATACGCAGTTTCATCCAAGAGCTTAGTAATATAGGAATTTGTAACCAGTAAATTTATGTTTAATAGCCAACCATAAATTTACTGGTCTTTTTTATTACTTTTATTTCGATACTGTCTATGGAATAAAGCACGTTCTCTATTTTTTATCACTTCTGTTCTGTCACGTTTAATATGATGATCAACAATATAAGGTTCCTTAATTATTTGAGAAGTAAATAAATAATCCGGATATTTACGTTTAATAAGTGTCCGAAACTCTGGCTCAATAGGTAATTGTAACGGAGTAAAGTGTTTTTGTAATTTAACTGCTTCAATCCTTTTCATAATAAGTTCTTTAAATTCATTGATATTAAGGTGTAATTGAGTCGCATCTTTAGCGTGGTTAATAGTTAATAACGCTTTTTCAAAAGATTTTAATGCGCCTTTTAAATTCCCACGTCGATAGTGATAATTAGCTGTTGCAAACAAAATCAGACTTACCACTGCATCATGTTTTGAAAAAGTATTTTGTGATTTCCAAGCATCTTCTAAAATATCATGACATAGAAAGTAATGTTGATGCTTATGAAACTGATAATAATAATCCATTAATGATTGTTCCATTAGATTTCACCCATAATTTAAAAGTTATATGTATTCATGCTATAATAATTTAGTGAAATATGCATTAACGACGCAATTTGATATAGAGGTAGATGTAATGTATGAAGTAAAACTCGATGCATTTAATGGTCCATTAGACTTATTATTGCATCTAATTCAAAAATATGAAATTGATATTTATGATATCCCTATGAAAGCCTTAACTGAACAGTACATGCAATATGTTCATGCGATGAATCAGCTAGAAATTAATGTTGCTAGTGAATATTTAGTAATGGCATCAGAATTATTAATGATTAAAAGTAAATTACTATTGCCTCAATCGAGCATCGAAGAAGATATAGAAGAGGATCCTCGTGAGGACTTAGTAGGAAGACTTATTGAGTATCAAAACTATAAAGAATATACTGAAATATTAAATACTATGAAAGAAGAACGCGATCTTTATTTTACTAAACATCCGACGGACCTTACTCATTTAGAGACAAATGAATCGTGGGATCCTAATCAAACGATTGATTTAACTGAATTGATTGTAGCTTATCAAAGAGTTAAAAATCGGGTTGAACTTAACACTCCTAAATCTGTAGAAATTAAAAAAGAAACATTTACGATTCAACAAGCGACAGCCCAGGTTACCGAACGATTAAAACAACATGAATCGTTTAACTTTTTCAGTTTATTTACATTTCATGAACCGGTCGAACAAGTTGTTACTCATTTTTTGGCAATTTTAGAAATGTCAAAATCAGGAATAGTTAATATCAAACAAACAAAACAATTTGATGATATTGACATAATAAGAGGAGTGAACTATAGCATTGGATAATATTGCAATACTTGAGGCATTACTATATACCTCCGGCGATGAAGGATTAGAGCAAAAACAAATTATTGACATATTAGACATCAACCTCAATCAATTAGAAGATTTAGTTAGTAGATATCATTCACATGGCTTAACAATTCAAAGATATGGGTCAACTTATGTACTTACAACAAAAAAAGAAACTTCTACATACATAGAACAATTAGTCAAAGAAAAGTCTAAAATGAAATTATCCCAAGCAGCAATGGAAACACTCTCTATTATTGCATATAATCAACCGCTGACACGTGGAGATATAGAAATGATTAGAGGAATTAATTCGGATGGAGCTGTAAAAACTTTAATTGCTAGAGGATTAGTAGAAGCAAAAGATGTTGATCATTCTAGAAGCCATCATTTACTAACCACAGATTTATTTCTAAATGTGTTTGGAATCGAAAACTTAGATGCATTACCTACTACAGAAGAAGATGAAGCAGAAATGGATGAATTCTTTAGTAATTTAGTTAACCAAAAAGGAGAGTCAAATGAGTAAAGAACAAGAAAGATTACAAAAAAGAATCGCTAAAAGCGGGTATACATCTCGTCGAAAAGCAGAAGTACTTATCACTGAAGGACGAGTTAAAGTCAATGGACAAACTGTAACAGAATTAGGTTCCAAAGTGATGCCATCAGATTTAGTTGAAGTTGATGGTATTAAAATCGAACAAGAAGACAAAATTTATATTTTATTTTATAAACCTACTCAAGTCATTACGAGTGTCTCTGATGATCGTGGACGTAGGGTGGTTACGGATTACTTTGATGATCTAGAATCACGTATTTATCCGGTTGGACGATTAGATTATGACACATCTGGAGTTTTATTATTAACTAATGACGGAGAATTTACCAACTTGATGACACATCCTCGATATCACATTAAAAAGAAATACATCGCTAAATTAAAAGGTTATTTAATGAGAGAGGAAATTAAGCAACTTGAAAAAGGAATAGAATTAGAAGATGGATATACACAACCAGCACAAGTTAAAATAAAAAAGCAAGATAAAGAGAAAAATACGACTTTAGTTGAAATTACAATTAGTGAAGGGCGAAATAGACAAGTTAGACGTATGTTTGAGTATTTCGGTCATCAAGTTAATAAGTTAGTAAGAATTCAATTTGGTCCCATAGATTTAAAAGGTTTGAACGCCGGTGAAGGAAGAGTTCTTACACCACATGAAGTAAAAACATTAAGACATTTGGCTGAAAACGGTAAATAAACACTAAAAAGATGTAATTACCATTTAGATTGATATTTTTTTCACAAGGTTAACCTTTGAGTCACTCAACATCGTTAACCTATGATATAATGACAAATGTATTTAACAGCAAGTGTAGGAGGTAGTAAAAAGTATGACTAACGAAATTTTAATCGTTGATGATGAAGATAGAATTAGAAGATTACTTAAATTATATTTAGAAAGAGAATCTTTTGAAATTCATGAAGCAAGAGATGGTAAAGAAGCCTACGAGCTTGCTCTTGAAAACAACTATGCGTGCATCCTCTTAGATTTAATGCTTCCTGAAATGGATGGAATTGAAGTTGCCTCTAAACTTAGAGAACATAAAGATACACCTATCATCATGCTTACTGCAAAAGGTGAAGAAACAAATCGTGTTGAAGGATTTGAATCGGGAGCAGATGATTATATTGTGAAGCCTTTCTCACCAAGAGAAGTAGTATTGAGAGTAAAGGCGTTATTAAGACGCACACAAACTGCAAACACTGAGCAAAGCGAACCGCACGCACGCGATATTATTGAATTTAGTCATCTAGTGATTGATAATGACGCTCATCGGGTCCTTGCGGATAATCAACAAGTGAATCTAACACCTAAAGAGTATGAATTACTCATCTATTTAGCTAAAACTCCAAATAAAGTATTTGATCGAGAACAGTTACTTAAAGAGGTTTGGCATTACGAATTTTATGGGGACTTGCGTACAGTAGATACTCATGTCAAAAGACTTAGAGAAAAGTTAAATCGAGTATCAAGTGATGCTGCACAAATGATACAAACTGTGTGGGGTGTCGGTTATAAATTTGAGGTAAAACCTAGTGATGAACCGACTAAATAGTGTTGTTATAAAACTGTGGTTAACTATTATTTTAATAGTAGCGACAGTTTTAATTTTATTAAGTGTTTCATTAATCACTTTTATACAATATTACTTTACGCAAGAAACAGAATATGCGATTAAAGAAGATGCCAAAAGAATTAGTTCACTTGTTGAGAAGTCTCATAACAAAACATTAGCTATCCAAAATAGCCAAACACTCATTGATGGACCGGGTGGTCTCATTATTATGAACGACATGAGCGAGAAACCAGACTCATCATATAAAGACACTAAAAAACAAATGTTCAATGAAATAAAAAAGAGCACTAAATTTAAAAAAGTGTTTAAAGAAGGTGAGTATGAAACTCAAAATATTACAATAAAAAATAAAGGTAATTCTCAATCTTATCTTTTGTTAGGATACCCAATGAAAGCTCAAAAAGGTGCTCAGAGCAATTATAGTGGTGTTTTTATATATAAAGATTTGAAATCTATCGAAGATACAAATAATGCTATTACAATTATTATCTTAATAACTGCTATTATATTTACTATAGCAAGCACAATATTTGCATTCTTTTTATCTAATAGAATAACAAAACCCTTACGTCAATTAAAAACTCAAGCACAAAAAGTTTCTGAAGGGGATTATAGTCAAATTTCAACTGTCGCTACTAAAGATGAAATAGGTGATTTATCACGTGCATTTAACAACATGAACGTTGAAATTCAAGAGCATATCAAAGCAATTTCTTCATCTAAGAATATAAGAGATACATTATTAAACTCTATGGTAGAAGGCGTTCTAGGTATTAATAATCAACGTGAAATCATATTGTCGAACAAGATGGCTGATGATATTATGCGTCACATTGATGATTTTTCAAAAGAATCTATTGAACAGCAAATTGAAGCAACATTTGAATCACAAGAAAATGAGTATTTAGAATTAGAAATTAATACAAGGTACTATGTATTTATCTCCAGTTATATAGATAGCATTCAAACAAATGGTAGAAGTGGTATTGTCATGGTCATCCGTGATATGACAAATGAACAAAATCTTGATCAAATGAAAAAAGATTTTATAGCAAATGTATCACATGAATTGCGTACGCCAATCTCTTTATTACAGGGCTACACTGAGTCCATAGTAGACGGTATAGTTACCGAACCAGATGAAATACGTGACTCATTAGCAATCGTTTTAGATGAATCTAAACGACTTAATCGTTTAGTCAATGAGTTACTAAATGTAGCTCGTATGGATGCTGAAGGATTATCAGTTGAGAAGGAATTACAACCTATTCAACATCTTCTTGATAAAATGGAGTCTAAATATCGCATGCAAAGTGAAGAGTTAGGTTTAACAATGACGTTTGATTCTAATAATGAAGAACAATTATGGAACTATGATATGGATAGAATGGACCAAGTATTAACTAATTTAATTGATAATGCAACAAGATATACACAAGCTGGTGATTCTATAAAGATTTCTATTGAAGAAGATTCAGATTTCAATATTTTAACAATAACTGATACAGGCACTGGTATAGCGCCGGAACATCTGAAACAAGTATTTGACCGTTTTTATAAAGTAGACGCTGCTCGAAAAAGAGGTAAGCAAGGCACTGGGTTAGGTCTTTTCATTTGTAAAATGATTATTGAAGCACACGGTGGACGTATTGATGTTGAGAGCGAATTAGGCAAAGGTACTTCATTTATTATTAGACTACCTAAATCAAAGCAAATTAGTTAGAAACCGAAAAGTATCATAAATTGTCAGTTTCAATGATTATTTTGAAAACAGAGAAATTATAATGCTACCCATCAAAATTAATATATGAAATACGCCTGAGACACAGAGTGATGTCTCAGGCGTATTTTGTATATAATCAGTCGATAACTAAATTGAGCATAAATTTAATTATCATTATATTTGAATAACTTCTACAAGTTTAAAGATATCATTTCAGAATCAATAAAGTTTATTTATTTATTTATTTATTTATTTATTGGTAAATATTTTATGTGTTCAAACTTAAATCCAAGTTATATATTGATTTCACATTTTGTTATTAAGGTCTAAAAATTATATTAACCGTAAGCAGAAATATTGAGTTTTTAAAATTAATCATGTAATATAAATTTAAAATAAAATTGATATATTCATCTTCGGGGTAGGGTGTGATTCCCAACCGGCAGTAATTTAAGCCTGCGACGACAACGTATTAATTTTTGCTTTGTCTTGATTCAGTGAAAGTCTGAAGCCGACAGTATAGTCTGGATGGGAGAAGATGGAGGTTTTTTGTTGTACAAATTTCCTCCTTTTCTAAGTAAGATGAATGGAAGGAGAAAATTATATATGCAACAAAACAAACGTTTGATTACAATTAGTATGTTAAGTGCGGTAGCGTTTGTGTTAACTTTCATCAAGTTTCCATTGCCATTTATTCCACCGTATCTAACTCTCGATTTTAGTGATGTTCCGACATTATTAGCAACATTCCTCTTAAGTCCTATTGCTGGGATTATCGTTGCACTCATCAAAAATATTTTAAATTTTCTATTCAATATAGGGGATCCTGTTGGACCAGTAGCTAACTTTTTAGCAGGCGTCAGCTTTTTGCTATCATCATACTATGTTTATAGAAAAAGAAGAAATAATCGTTCTTTAATTTATGGATTAATTACAGGTACAATCGTTATGACTATTGTTTTGAGCATTTTAAATTATTTTGTGTTACTTCCATTATATGGAATGATATTTAATTTAGGTGATGTGCTTAATAACGTAAAAATTGTTATTGTGTCTGGAGTCATACCTTTTAATTTAATTAAAGGCATAATCATTTCCATTATATTTGTGTTGTTATTTAGAAGACTAAGACATATCATTAAATAAAAAACATTTTAAACTTTTTTGATTTATCTATTATAAAGACAATGTTCATATTCAAAAATGGACATTGTCTTTATGTTGTTTCTAAAGATATAAAGAAAATGTAACTCATAAACAATTTAACAATAGTGAGCGTAACGCTTTAAGATATTATGATTTTAAACTTCTTATCAAATAGAACACTGATTTTAATGAGCTATATAAAATGTTATCAATAAAGACTAATAAACAACCCCAAATGAATCATATTAAACAATTCATTTGGGGATCAATTCATCTAATAGCTTATTATTTTATTGTTTATGGCTAGTTAACTTAACAATTAATGCTCATACAAATTGATATACTATAAATAGTAATAAATTATTTAGATTAATTTTTATATATTCTAAGAATCATATATTATTCAAATTTCAGTGCGTCACCATCAAATGGTTCGTCTTCAATTTTGATTGAGTCAGTAGGACAACCTTCTAGTGCATCTTCCATATCTTCATATAACTCTTCAGGCACTTCAGCAGTACCTTGGTTATCGTCGAGGATTACGTATGCAATACCTTCATCATCGTAATCATATATATCTGGAGCAGCTGCACCGCAAGCACCGCATGCTATACATGTATCCATATCAACGATTGTATATTTTGCCATATTTATTCGCCTCCTTTGATAAAAATGCTACACTAGTATTGTAAATACAATTGTAGACATCGATAGATTACATTTCAATTTATTCGTTTTATAGAGTGAGGGTTTAATTTGTACAATATACTATCATACGCCATGAGTCATGCATTTAACTACAAAACCAATAAAAGTATCTATAATATTTTAATAGGCAAGAAGTCACACCAAACGTTTTTTGATGCGTCAAGCCAACAACTTTTGTCATTATATCATAGTTTACCTAATTTAAAGTATTCAACTTTTGAGCAATTTATACTCCAAAAGGATGATTTTGAAAAATCAATTCAAGTAAAAATACATCCACAATACACTTATGATAGTCTCACTCAAACGTTTAGTTGCATACAATTACTTATCCAAACGTTATCTCATAAACGCAAGGAGTCAAATACTTTTATTCCAATTGTTCAAAATACCTATGTTCAACAAAGGGTCAAACAAATTTATCAACAGGTCATTGAATCAAATCAAGTATCAAAAACTATAGACGAAATATATTTATTATTTGAGAATTTAAATAATAAAGCCAACCATACATTTCTTCATTATTATTTACAAGGATATGAGGAATCTATGTATACTAGACAACAAATAAGTTTAATTGAGGGTATACCACAATCAGAACTATTTGAACGAGAAATGAATGAACTGATTGCCTTATTGAATCAATTAAAAGATTCAACGAAATATCCAATACTTTCTCAAGCTATCATTCTTTCACCATTACAATCAAATACATACTTAAGCTATCAAAAGTTAAAATCTGGGCTCAATTTAAAAGAAATTGCTCAACAACAAAATGTAAAACTTAACACAATTGAAGATCATGTTCTAGAAATGTATATTAAGGGTTATCTGATTGACTATACATTATTTATAAATAAAAAAGATATTCTCGAATTTATAAACTACTATCAAAATCATCGAGGTAAACGATTAAAATTTCATAAAGAACATTTTAATGATTGGACTTACTTTCAAATTAAGTTAGTTATAGTAGGAATAGAAAGAGGTGACTTAATTGCTGAAAGATAATTTAAAGAAATGGTTTGGTTTTGATGAATTTAAAGAGGGGCAAGAAGAAATTATTGATAGCGTCCTTCATGGAAAGCATACACTTGGAATTTTACCAACTGGTAGTGGTAAAAGTTTATGTTATCAACTCCCAACATATATATTAGAAAAACCAACATTAATTATATCACCACTCATTTCACTTATGGATGATCAAGTAATGCAAATGAAGTTAAAAGGTGAAACACATGTTGCATGTATCCATTCTGGCATGGACGAAGTAGAAAAAAGAGACAATATTAAACGACTAAGTAAAAGTCGATTTATTTATTTAAGTCCAGAATATATATTGCAACCCCATAATTTTAAGTACATCGCTCATATCAACTTTGGATTAATAGTATTAGATGAAGCACACTGTTTATCAGAGTGGGGGTATGATTTTAGACCTCACTATGCTTTAGTTGGTAAAATTATTCATCATTTTAATTCAGCAACAGTGTTAGCACTAACAGCTACAGCACCACCTCAATTAGAGACTGATTTATCTCACATTTTATCACTCAAATTAAATGTAGTTCAAAAAAGTATGAATCGAAAAAATATTAGCTTACAGCACTTTAATTTTAATGATGATGAGGGGAAGATTGAATGGCTGTTACCATTTTTATCTAATTCTGGGCCTACAATTATATATGTTTCTTCTAAAAAAAGATGTTTAGAACTAGCCCAAATGATTTATGATTCAGGATATCTAACAGGTATATATCATGGAGATTTAAGTTATCAGGAACGCCAAACAGTTCAACAACAGTTTTTTAATAATGACATACCAGTTATAGTAGCAACAAGTGCTTTTGGAATGGGAATAAATAAAAAAGATATTCGTACAGTCATACATTTTCATTTATCATCTTCACCATCTAACTATTTACAAGAAATTGGTCGTGCTGGTAGAGATGGTAAACAAAGTCAAGCCATTAGCTTATTTCAACCTGATGATAGTTTTATTCTAGAAACATTACTATTCACTGATATGATCACTGATGACGATATCACAATGTTTGAGATGGGAAACCACTTACCAGATGAAAAGGAAAAAATTTTAAGTACTTTAAACTTACAATTCACATTTAGCCAACTTAAAGATATATTTCATCAATCATATCAACGTAAGCGACTAGGTTATATGAGAATGATGGGGTATACAAATTTAGATCAATGTAGACGCAAATACTTGCTGGAATTTTTTGGTGAACATCCTCAAAGTCCAAAACAATGTTGTGATCAAGATTCAAGCTTAGAATCTATTCAGATATTGAATCGTAAAAAGGTGAAAAGAAAACTAAGTTTTAATGAAAAATTATATAATTTGTTCGAAACCTAGCTATCGCTTTACTTACTGAAATTTAACAAGCTATAATCAATATGTAGACCCAATTAAGCAGTGTTAAATACTTTTAATTATTTTACATATTTAATTTTAACTTGGGTATAGAGTAATTAATCAAAATAGAAGGGATGATAGTTGTGTCTAATAATAATTTTAAAGATGATTTTGAAAAGAATCGTCAATCTATTAATCCAGACGAGCATCAAAGAGATTTAAAAGAAGATGATAAAACAAATGAAAATAATAAAGAAGTAGACTCTCAAAACAGTGTATCTAATAACTCAAATCAGCAATTTCCACCAAGAAATGCACAACGACGAAAAAGACGCAGAGAGACAGCTACAAATCAAAGCAAACATCAAGACGACAAGCATCAAAAAAATAGTGACGCTAAAACTACAGAAGGTTCATTAGATGACCGTTATGACGAAGCACAGTTACAGCAACAACATGATAATTCGCAACAGCAAAATAAAATTGAAAAACAATCACAAGATAGTAGAATGATAGATGGAAAAGATGCAGCTATTGTAAATGGAAAATCTGAGTCTTCAGAACATAAATCAAAATCAACACAAAATAGACCCGGCCCTAAAGCTCAACAACAAAAGGATAAATCAGAAAGTACGCAATCAAAATCTTCAACAAACAAAGATAAAAAAGTAGCTACAGGAGCTGGAATAGCTGGTGCAGCTGGTGTTGCAGAAACATCCAAACACCATCATAATAAAAAAAATAAACAAGATTCTAAACAGTCAAATCATGAGAATGACGAAAAATCTGTTAAAAATGATGACAAAAAGCAATCTAAAAAAGGCAAGAAAGCAGCAGTCGGTGCTGGCGCAGCTGCAGGAGTTGGTGCGGCTGGTGCTGCGCATCATAACAAACAAAATAAACATCATAATGAGGAAAAAAATTCTAGTCAAAACAATCAGTACAATAACCACTCAGATGATAAGAAAAAAGGTGGTTTCATGAAAATCTTGTTACCACTCATAGCAGCCATTCTTATTCTAGGTGCAATAGCAATATTCGGTGGTATGGCTCTAAATAATCACAACGACAGTAAAAGTGATGACCAAAAAATAGCGAATCAAAGTAAGAAAGACTCAGATAAAAAAGATGGTGAGCAATCCGGAGATAACAAAGACAAAAATCACGATAGTAAAAAAGACAAAAAATCTGATTCTGATAAGAAAGCTAATGATGATTCTGATAAGAACACTAATGATGACTCTGATAATAGTTCCTCAAATCCTAACGCTACTTCAACTAATAATAACGTTAATGTAGCTAATAATAACTCAAATTATACAAACCAAAATCAACAAGATAATGCAAATCAAAATAGCAATAATCAACAGACAACTCAAGGACAACAATCACATACAGTATACGGTCAAGAAAACTTATATCGTATCGCCATACAATATTATGGAGAAGGAACTCAAGCTAACGTAGATAAAATTAAACGTGCGAATGGATTAAGCAGTAATAATATTCATAATGGTCAAACACTAGTTATTCCTCAATAACATGATTAATAGTCCCAGTATTGGTGACAAACACCAATATTGGGGCTATATTTTTATTTAATTCAAAATTCAGGTCTTAGCTAAAATAGTGAATAACTGATATAATTATTTGGTGATTAAAGGAGGATAAGTATGCAAACTATTGAAAGCATCATTATAGGTGGCGGTCCATGTGGATTAAGTGCAGCAATTGAACAAAAGAAAAAAGGTATTGAAACATTAGTAATTGAAAAAGGTAATGTTGTTGAATCAATCTATAATTATCCAACACATCAGACTTTTTTCTCATCAAGTGATAAATTAAGTATCGGAGATATTCCTTTTATTGTTGAAGATAGTAAGCCAAGACGCAATCAAGCGCTTGTATACTATAGGGAAGTCGTTAAACATCATCAACTTAACATACATCCGTTCGAAGAAGTTTTAACAGTTAAAAAAATAAATAATAAATTTGCAATTACAACCACAAAAGGTGTATATGAATGTAAATATTTAACTGTTGCTACGGGTTATTATGGTCAACATAATACTTTAGAAGCGGAAGGGGCAGAATTACCTAAAGTATTCCATTACTTTAAAGAAGCACATCCGTATTTTAATCAAAATGTTGTTATTATTGGAGGCAAAAACTCTGCTGTTGATGCTGCGTTAGAATTAGAAAAAGCTGGTGCTAATGTAACTGTTTTATATCGTGGTGAACAGTATCCTAAAGCAATTAAACCATGGATATTACCTAATTTCGAATCATTAGTCAATCATGAAAAAATAACGATGGAATTTAATGCGACAGTAACCAAAATTACCGATCATTCAGTGACTTATGAAAAAGATGGTCAACTTATAGAAATTGATAATGACTACGTTTTTGCTATGATTGGTTATCATCCAGATTACGATTTCTTAAAAACGATAGGTATAGATATCCATACCAATGAATATGGTACTGCTCCTGTTTATAATCGAGAAACATTTGAAACAAACGTCGAAAATTGTTATATAGCTGGTGTTATTGCTGCGGGTAATGATGCAAATACTATTTTTATCGAAAATGGTAAATACCATGGTGGTGTCATTACACAAAGCATTTTGACAAAAAAACAAACACCACTTGAAACATAGAGCCTACAAAAAGCTTGGGATACTAAACAATGTCCCAAGCTTTCTTAATGTATTGGTAATCAATGACTCAATTAAAATGCACATATTAATGATAGGTAAGCCTTAATTAGAGTATAATTGCACTAAAGAAATTTCATAGACAATGCACGCAACTAATAGAAATCGGAGTGTGACAATGAACTCGATACGAATTTTTGTCCCACTCTTTTTAATTACTCTTCGAAATATCGCTCTAATTGATTATGAGTCATATCCTGACTCAAACCAACTAGTAATTTTAGCCTTGCCTTTGGTCCATTTAAACCATTCGAAAAAATAACATCATTATTTTTTAAATCTGCGCCACCACCTTCATAAGCATATACAGGACTAACAATGCCATTGAATGATCTAGATACGAGAACTAGAGGAATCTTATTCTTTAGACATTGCTGTAGTCCATTAAGACAACTTTTTGGAAGATTACCTTGTCCTAGTGCTTCGATGACTATACCATCAACGTGCTGTTGTGCATAAAATGATAGTACATCATCTTCCATACCCATGTATGCTTTTACAAGTGGAACACGTAAATTTACATCGATATATTGATAGGTAGTTTGTCTGTAGGGATGATGATAAAATTGTACTCGATTCTTGGTAAGTACACCTAGAGGCCCCTGATTAGGACTTTGAAATGTATTTATATTCGAAGTATGTGTCTTTGTCACATTACGAGCAGTATGAATCTCATCATTAAATACAACCATTACACCTTTATGATTAGCCTCAAATGAAGTAGCAACCCTTATAGCAGAAATAAAATTATAGAGACCATCGGAACCAATTTCATTGGATGATCTCATTGCTCCAGTAATTACTATGGGCTCTTGAATATCAATTAATAAATCTATTAAAAAAGCTGTTTCCTCAAGTGTATCTGTTCCATGAGTAATAACAAATCCATCATATATATTTTCTTTAGAATATGTAATGATTTCGTCTCTTAATCGCACAACATTCGAAATTGTCATATGCGGCGAGGGTATATTTAGAAGATTGATTTCGTCAACTTTTGCATATTGACCAATGATATTTTGATGTTGAGATATTGGATTTTCTTCATTCGTTATCACTTTATTAGTTTGATCTTGTGACATACTTATTGTGCCACCAGTGTGTATGACAAGTAGACGTTTCATTACGTATTCCTCCTATTTATTCTTTACTTTTTTATGATAAAATAATATCTATAAAACAACAAGGAAGGTTATCAAATAATGAGTTCAATTAATATTGCACTAGATGGCCCAGCTGCTGCAGGTAAGAGTACTATTGCTAAACATGTAGCCAGTCGTCTATCTATGATATATGTTGATACAGGAGCAATGTATCGTGCCATTACATATAAATATTTACAAAATGGCAAACCCGAAAATTTTGATTATCTAATTAATAACACTAAACTTGAGCTTACTTATGATGAAGCAAAAGGGCAAAGAATCATACTAGACAATCAAGACGTCACTGATTATTTAAGAGAAAATGATGTAACACATCACGTATCTTATGTTGCTTCTAAAGAACCAGTGCGTTCCTTTGCAGTGAAAATACAAAAAGAATTAGCTGCTAAAAAAGGTATCGTTATGGATGGCCGAGATATTGGTACAGTTGTATTACCAGATGCCGAATTAAAAGTTTATATGATTGCATCTGTTGCTGAACGCGCTGAACGACGACAAAAAGAGAATGAACAACGTGGCATTGAATCAAATTTAGAACAATTAAAAGACGAAATTGAAGCACGAGATCACTATGATATGAATCGTGAAATTTCGCCATTACAAAAAGCCGAAGATGCTATTACACTTGATACTACTGGTAAATCTATAGAAGAGGTAACAAATGAAATATTGTCTCTACTTTAAATGTTAAAATTAAAATCCTAATATTGTTTATTGTAAACATTTAAGTGTAGTAGAATTTATAATCAATGACTAGAACATATTAAAATTATTAGTGTTGATTTATTCAAAAGCCACGGACGCTCTGTCTCTGGCTTTTATTTTTGACCATTGAGAACTATGTAAATAATCTTATTTTTAACCAAGTCTCCTCGATAGAGTAGTAATACAATGTTTATTACCAATTCTGATATATCTTTTTCAATTTTATTCCTCATATTATTATGAGCTTAGGATTAATTGCCATGAAATTTATGTTACAATAAAAATAACAATGTTATTAAATATACTACAAACTAAATTGACCATCACTTAACTAGGTGCTCTGTTAAACTTTTGTTATAAATTAAAGATAGATGCAACCTATTCATATAAAGTGGTATCTCTTGACAATTTTACTTGTTTATAAGATGTTATAATTATGTAGTGTATAAGGAGGCATACAAGATGACTGAAGAATTCAATGAATCAATGATTAATGATATTAAAGAAGGTGACAAAGTCACTGGTGAAGTTCAACAAGTAGAGGATAAACAAGTTGTTGTGCATATTAATGGTGGCAAATTTAATGGAATTATTCCTATTAGCCAGCTTTCTACACATCATATCGAAAACCCTAGTGAAGTTGTAAAAGTCGGTGATGAAGTTGAAGCGTACGTCACTAAAATCGAGTTCGATGAAGAAAACGATACTGGGGCATACATTTTATCAAAAAGACAACTTGAAACTGAAAAATCTTATGAATATTTACAAGAAAAACTAAATAACGATGAAGTGATTGAAGCTGAAGTTACTGAAGTAGTTAAAGGTGGTTTAGTCGTTGACGTTGGTCAAAGAGGGTTTGTACCTGCTTCTCTAATTTCAACTGATTTCATTGAAGACTTTTCTGTATTCGATGGTCAAACAATCCGTATTAAAGTGGAGGAACTTGATCCTGAAAATAATAGAGTCATTTTAAGCCGTAAAGCTGTGGAACAGTTAGAAAACGATGCTAAAAAAGCTTCAATATTAGATTCTTTAAATGAAGGCGATGTTATTGATGGTAAAGTTGCTCGATTAACTAACTTTGGTGCTTTCATTGATATTGGTGGTGTAGATGGTTTAGTTCATGTATCTGAATTATCTCATGAACATGTTCAAACACCAGAAGAAGTTGTGTCAGTCGGTGAAGCAGTCAAAGTTAAAGTTAAATCTGTAGAAAAAGATTCTGAACGTATTTCTTTATCTATTAAAGACACTTTACCAACACCATTTGAAAACATTAAAGGGAAATTTCACGAAGATGATGTTATTGAAGGTACTGTAGTACGTTTGGCGAACTTTGGCGCATTCGTAGAAATTGCTCCATCCGTCCAAGGTTTAGTGCATATTTCTGAAATCGATCATAAACATATCGGTTCTCCTAACGAAGTATTAGAACCCGGACAACAAGTTAATGTAAAAATATTAGGTATCGATGAAGATAATGAAAGAATTTCATTATCAATCAAAGCAACATTACCAAAAGAGAATGTCATTGAAAGTGACGCATCCACAACTCAATCATATCTTGAAGATGATAATGATGAAGATAAACCAACATTAGGCGACGTTTTTGGTGACAAATTTAAAGATCTTAAATTTTAATTAAACTAAAATCATTTGCGATATAAAATATAATGACTCCAATTTACGCGTAAACTTAAAATCAAATTTACGTGTAATAATTGGAGTCTTTTTTTAAACGATATACTGTACAAAATATATCTTTTCGAACATGTAAAATAAACATATTCAAGTTTTGAATAAATCTGCTCTTATGATAAAATTATGTAGATTAAAAAAGAGAGGAAGTTTATCCTATGACTAAACCGATAGTAGCAATTGTAGGAAAACCAAACGTAGGGAAATCTACAATTTTTAATAGAGTTGTCGGCGAACGTGTTTCTATCGTAGAAGATACACCAGGCGTTACTCGTGATCGTATTTATTCATCTGGCGAGTGGTTGACTCATGAATTTAACATCATTGATACAGGTGGTATTGAAATTGGAGATGCTCCTTTTCAAACTCAAATCCGTGCACAGGCAGAAATAGCAATTGAAGAAGCAGATGTCATCATTTTTATGGTCAATGTTAGAGAAGGACTTACACAAAGTGATGAAATGGTCGCACAAATGCTTTATAAATCTAAGAAACCTGTTGTATTAGCTGTGAATAAAGTTGATAATCTTGAAATGCGAAATGATATCTATGATTTCTATTCTTTAGGCTTTGGAGATCCATATCCTATTTCTGGTTCACATGGATTAGGACTTGGGGATTTACTAGATGCTGTCGTTGAAAACTTTAATAAAGAATCAGAAGATCCTTATGACGAAGATACGATACGTCTTTCCATCATAGGTAGACCTAATGTTGGTAAATCTAGCTTGGTCAATGCTATTTTAGGCGAAGAACGTGTTATTGTGTCTAATGTTGCTGGTACAACTCGAGATGCCATTGATACCGAATACTCTTATGATGGACAAGATTATGTATTGATTGATACTGCTGGAATGAGAAAAAAGGGTAAGGTGTATGAATCGACTGAAAAATATTCTGTATTACGTGCATTAAAAGCGATTGAGCGTTCAGAAGTAGTATTAGTAGTTATTGATGCTGAACAAGGTATAATTGAACAAGATAAACGTGTAGCTGGCTATGCACATGAGGAAGGTAAAGCTATTGTTATTGTAGTAAATAAATGGGATACAGTCGAAAAAGATAGTAAGACAATGAAAAAATTCACTGATGATATTAGAAATGAATTTCAATTTTTAGATTATGCTCAAATTGCGTTCGTATCAGCAAAAGAAGGGCTAAGATTAAAAACATTATTCCCTTATATCAATCAAGCCAGTGAAAATCATAAAAAGCGTGTCCAAAGTTCGACACTTAATGAAGTTGTTACTGATGCCATCTCAATGAATCCAACACCTACTGACAAAGGTAGAAGACTTAACGTATTCTATACAACTCAGGTTGCAATTGAACCACCGACATTTGTAGTATTTGTTAATGATGTCGAATTAATGCATTTTTCTTATAGGAGATATTTAGAAAACCAAATACGTAATGCTTTTGGTTTTGAAGGAACACCTATTCATATTATTCCAAGAAAAAGAAATTAAAAACAAAGGGGAATTCAATAATGAGAAAAATTACAGTTTTTGGTATGGGTAGTTTTGGTACTGCATTAGCTAATGTATTAGCTCAAAATGGTCATGATGTTTTAATGTGGGGCAAAAATGTAGAGAATGTAGATGAACTTAACACACATCATATGAACAAAAGTTATCTTAAAGATGCTAAATTAGATTCATCTATAAAAGCAACTGCAGATTTAAATAGCGCAGTGCAATTTTCAGATATCTATCTTATGGCTCTACCTACAAAAGCAATAAGAGAAGTATCAAAAGATATCGATCAATTACTCACATCTAAAAAGACTTTTATTCATGTTGCTAAAGGCATTGAAAACGGTACATTTAAGCGCGTATCTGAAATGATTGAGGATTCTATCTTGCCAGAACATAATGGAGGAATCGGTGTCTTATCAGGTCCAAGTCATGCTGAAGAAGTTGTTATCAAACAACCTACAACTGTAGCTGCATCATCTAAAGATAATAATGTGAGCAAACTTATTCAAGATTTATTTATGAACGACTATTTACGTGTTTACACAAATAATGATTTAGTAGGTGTAGAACTAGGTGGTGCTTTAAAAAATATTATAGCTATAGCTAGTGGTATCGTTGCCGGCATGGGTTACGGTGATAATGCCAAGGCTGCTTTAATGACACGAGGTTTAGCCGAAATCAGTCGACTTGGTGAGAAACTTGGAGCAGATCCAATGACTTTCTTAGGTCTAGGTGGCATAGGTGACTTGATCGTAACTTGTACGTCCACACATTCACGAAATTACACACTTGGATTTAAATTAGGGCAAGGCAAAACAGCAGAAGAAGCTTTAAAAGAGATGAAAATGGTAGTTGAAGGTATTTATACAACTAAGTCAGTATATCATCTTGCTCAACAAGAAGGAGTAGAAATGCCTATCACCAACGCACTATATGAAGTTTTATTTGAAGATGTTCCTGTAAGTAAAAGTGTCAGAACACTTATGGAAAGAGACAAAAAAGCAGAATAGATAGTGTAATATTACTTTTTATGAGCGAATATTAAAAAAATTCGTCATAAATCGCATAAAACCAACGTTTCTATTGCATAAATCGTTGCGATGACAGTAACCCTTGTGTTAAAGTCAAAACATAATGATATAATGAATATCATTATAAAACCTCAGGAGGTGAATTCATAATGAATAAAACTGATTTAATCAATGCAGTTGCAGAACAAGCTGACTTAACTAAAAAAGAAGCTGGTTCAGCAGTAGATGCTGTATTTGAATCTATCCAAAACTCACTTGCTAAAGGTGAAAAAGTACAATTAATCGGTTTCGGTAACTTTGAAGTACGTGAACGCGCTGCTCGTAAAGGTCGTAACCCTCAAACAGGTAAAGAAATTGACATCCCTGCAAGTAAAGTACCAGCATTTAAAGCTGGTAAAGCATTAAAAGATGCTGTAAAATAATTTACTTAAAAAAGCCCCTTTGAGGGCTTTTTCTTTTTAACTTATAGATCAATGGTCTATCACTCTATATATTTTATTTTTAAGTAGATTCAACACTTCATAACTTGTATCAATATTAAAAATATTTATATTATCGACTGTCTTAGTCTTAAAATTTGATAAATTACGTCATTTCAATCAATTACATATATATTTAGGAATGAGTTTGGGTTGATATACTCATTTACTATTTAATTAAGCTCGTTTATCTAGCTATACTAGCTAGTAATCATCTAGTTAAAAAATTTATATAAAGCCATCTAGTAATTATTATCATATTAGTAATTACTAGATCTTTGGTAAAATGAGTTTTATTCCTAAAATCGCAAGCCACTTGCATAGAATAACTATTTATTTTAAAAGACTTAATCCAATAGATTTTATTTTTTTACATATAATGTTAATATTGTTAATGATAATATCGTGAGGTGTGAACATGGAAACGACAATAAGCAAACTGAACAAACATGTAGAACAACTGCTTAAGGGCATTAATGAGTATGAGTCTATTGAAATCAATAGCTCTTTAAGTCAATTATTAGATATGTACTCTATCCCAGATGAAGCTAAGATTGCTTGCCTCACAATTGATACATCTATGCGTCATTTGGATGCTATCGGTGATAATCATCTATCTAAGAAAGCAATATTAATAGGGGACCTATTAAGTGCTCATTTCTATACTCTATTAGCAAATATTCAAGATTCCACTTTTCAACTTACAATGAGCAAGGCCATTGTTAAAATCAATGAGGATAAATCATCAATTAATCAAAATGATCTCACTGATGAAGAATTGAAAGATGCGATTCTAGATATCGAAATACTATTTCCATATCTTACAATTAACCATTTTGGAAGTTCTGTTGATAAAATCAAATTATTCACTGAATTGACTTCTAAATATAAAGATTACCATCCTGAGTATCTGGGTAAGTTTAACAGACATGAAATAGATAAATATATTCAAGAAATTAGCAAAAGTTATAAAAAGAAGAGGTAATGAAAATGGCTGAAAATCAAGCTAAAAAAGAACAAGTTCATACAGTATTCCAAAATATTTCTCAAAAATACGATCGACTCAACAACATCATAAGTTTCGAACAACATAAAGTATGGAGAAAACATGTTATGAGTACTATGAATGTACAAAAAGGTAGTAAAGCTTTAGATGTGTGTTGTGGTACCGCTGATTGGACTATTGCATTAAGCGAAGCAGTAGGCTCAAAAGGTCAAGTAACTGGTCTTGATTTTAGTGAAAATATGCTTGAGGTAGGTAAACAGAAAACTGCTTCATTGGACAATATCCAGCTTGTTCATGGTGATGCTATGAATTTACCATTTGATGATAACTCATTTGATTATGTTACTATTGGTTTTGGCTTACGCAATGTACCGGATTATTTGTCAGCACTCAAAGAAATGCATCGAGTTTTAAAACCAGGAGGCATGGTGGTATGTCTTGAAACAAGCCAACCGACATTGCCATTATTCAAACAAATCTATAGTTTATACTTTAAATTTGTGATGCCAATTTTCGGTAAGATGTTTGCTAAGTCTAAAGAGGAATATGAGTGGTTGCAACAATCAACATTTAATTTTCCTGACAAACAAACATTGAAAGGCCTATTCTTTGAAGCAGGTTTTAACGATATCATTGTACGTAGCTTTACAGGTGGCGTTGCTGCAATGCACCTTGGCTATAAAGAAAACAGTTCTAGCAAAGGTGATTAACGTGGCAAAGTTAAACATTAACAACGAAATAAAGAAAGTAGAAAAGCGACTTGAAGAAGCAATTATAAGTTCTGATCAAACATTACAAGATGCCTCATTCCATTTACTATCTTCAGGTGGAAAAAGAGTTAGACCCGCTTTTGTTATTTTAAGTGGTCAATTTGGCTCTAACAACAAACCTTCAGAAGACACGTATCGTGTAGCAGTAGCTTTAGAATTAATTCACATGGCTACCTTAGTCCACGATGATGTGATAGATAAAAGTGATAAACGTAGAGGCCGACTCACTATTTCAAAAAAATGGGACCAAAGTACAGCTATTTTAACTGGAAATTTCTTACTTGCTATGGGACTCAAGTATCTATCTGAAATCAGTGATACTCGTGTCCATACGACCATTTCTAAATCAATTGTTGATGTGTGTAGAGGAGAACTATTCCAATTTCAAGATCAATTTAATAGCAATCAAACAATTACTAATTATTTACGTCGTATCAACCGTAAAACAGCACTTCTTATTCAACTGTCTACACAAGTTGGTGCGATTACTTCTAATGCGTCAAATGACGTTATTCGTAAATTAAAAATGATCGGACATTATATAGGTATGAGTTTCCAAATTATAGATGATGTGCTAGATTTTACCAGTTCTGAAAAGAAACTTGGTAAACCGGTTGGTAGTGATCTTATGAATGGTCATATTACATTACCTGTACTATTAGAAATGCGAAAAAATAAGACTTTTAAAGATAAAGTTTCACAACTTAATCCTGACAGTCCTCAACATGCTTTCGAAACTTGTATAACAATAATTAGACAGTCCGAAAGCATAGAACAGTCAAAACAAATAAGTGAAAAATATTTAAATAAAGCAATCAATTTAATCGATGAATTAGAGGATGGTCCTAATAAAGAACTATTTAGAAAGCTTATTAAAAAAATGGGAAGTCGAAATAAGTAAGTTTTGTGACAAAAGTTGAAAGCGCTTCATTATCCTGTTACCATACTAAGTAGCAGGATATTTTTATAGCTTGCAATGTTTTAAGTTTTTTACATACTTATAAAAATGAATGAAACACATGCACAGGGGGACACACGAAGTGGAACGCACATTTTTGATGATTAAACCGGACGCTGTCCAAAGAAATTTAATTGGTGAGATTATATCTCGCATTGAAAAGAAAGGTCTTAAGCTTGTTGGCGGTAAGTTTATGCAAGTGCCTATGGAACTAGCTGAAAAACATTATAGTGAACATAAAGGAAAACCGTTCTACGACAAGTTAATTTCATTCATTACTTCTGCACCCGTTTTTGCTATGGTAGTAGAAGGTGAAAATGCTGTAGCTGTATCTCGTAAAATTATTGGAAGTACAAATCCAAGTGAAGCAGCTCCTGGTACAATTCGAGGCGACTATGGTTTAAATCTAGGTCGTAATATTATACATGGTTCGGATTCAACAGAATCAGCACAACGTGAAGTTAAATTATGGTTTACAAGTAGTGAAATTGCTGATTATAAAGAACCTAGAGAAGATTGGTTATACGAGTAATAAAAATATCAAATAATGAAATTCATTTTATCCGTTAATGTCTGTGACGCACATTTGTGTCTCAGGCATTTTTTTGATTAACCAAATGCCATTTGTTTAAAATAATAATTATTGAATTAGTCTATTTAAATTTCTATCTAGGGATTAAACGATGTAACAGCATAAAATGTTCGATTATGTAGCAATTTTTATCTTTTGACAATTGAGTATTCATTATTAAGTAATGACGTATTTTTAGTATTTCATTCATGTATCTAATGATTTAGCTCTTTTGATTTTTTCAGTAGACTAATTTTTAATTTGTATAATGTCACTACGAATAACAATCATCTTGGTGCTATTCTTTCTAAAATATTTATAACTGCTAAAATAAAAATCTTCTTGTTTATCTAACTGACTTATGTTGTTTGATTGAATATGATAATATATTAAACATATTACAATTTAATGTATTGAAGAATAGAAAGGGGCGTGCGATCATGAGATACCTCACATCCGGTGAATCACATGGACCACAACTTACAGTCATCATTGAAGGTGTTCCAGCTAATTTAGAAATTACGGCTGAAGATATTAATAAGGAAATGTTTAAACGTCAAGGGGGATATGGTCGGGGTCGTCGTATGCAAATTGAAAAAGATACTATAGAAATTGTGTCAGGCGTCAGAAATGGCTTTTCTTTGGGAAGTCCAATAACTTTAGTAGTTACTAACGACGATTTCACTCATTGGAGAAAAATAATGGGCGTCGCACCAATTAGCGATGAAGAAAGAGAAAATATGAAACGTACCATTACAAAACCTAGACCAGGCCATGCTGATCTTGTAGGCGGTATGAAATATAATCATCGTGATTTAAGAAATGTGCTCGAGCGTTCATCTGCTAGAGAAACAGCAGCAAGAGTTGCTGTGGGTGCTGTTTCAAAAATTCTTTTAGAACAATTAGATATCCACTTATACAGCCGTGTAGTCGAAATTGGTGGTATTAAAGACAAAGGTTTATATGATGTAGATATGTTCAAAAATAATGTAGATAAAAATGATGTACGTGTAGTTGACGAAAATATTGCGCAACAAATGAGAGATAAAATAGATGAAGCGAAAAAAGACGGAGATTCAATCGGAGGCGTAGTTCAAGTAATGGCTGAAAACATGCCTATTGGTGTGGGAAGTTATGTACATTATGACCGTAAATTAGATGGACGCATTGCACAGGGTGTTGTGAGTATCAACGCATTCAAAGGTGTAAGTTTTGGTGAAGGATTTAAAGCAGCTGAAAAACCTGGTAGCGAAATTCAAGATGAAATTCATTATAATCAAGATTTAGGCTATTTTAGAGCTACAAATCACTTAGGTGGATTTGAAGGAGGCATGAGTAATGGGATGCCTATCATTGTTAATGGTGTGATGAAGCCTATCCCTACTTTATATAAGCCACTAAACTCAGTTGATATTAACAGTAAAGAAGACTTCAAAGCTACTATTGAACGCTCAGATAGTTGTGCAGTGCCCGCAGCTAGCGTAGTATGTGAACACGTTGTCGCTTTTGAATTAGCAAAAGCAGTACTCGAAGAGTTTCAATCTAACCACATGGACCAACTCATAGCACAAATTAAAGAGCGTCGACAACTCAATATAGAATTTTAATTACCCTAGAATGATTGAGGTGAAAGCATGGAACTTAAAACATCATATGCAAGTGATAATTATCCCATTATCGTTGAACATCACGCAATTAACTCTTTAGAAAAATACATTAAAAATGAAGAACAACGATTTTTCATTATCGATAAGCAAGTCTATAATTTATTTGTAGATAAACTTGAAGCTTTGGCTCAAAAACTTGATGCTAAATGTATCGTAATCCCTTCTGGAGAAACGTCAAAATCATTCGAACATTATCATCGTACTATTGAATATTTACTAAGCCATCAATTAACACGTCAAACGTGTATTGTTGCCATTGGTGGTGGTGCTACAGGAGATTTCGCAGGGTTTATTGCTGCAACTTTACTTAGAGGCGTATCATTTGTCCAAGTACCGACAACTATTTTAGCCCACGATTCAAGTGTAGGTGGTAAAGTTGGAATTAATTCTGAGCATGGTAAAAATTTAATTGGTGCTTTTTATCGACCCAAAGCTGTCATTTATGATTTAGATTTTTTAGAAACTCTACCATATTCTGAAATACTAAGTGGGTATGCTGAGGTCTATAAGCACGCTTTATTAAACGGCGAGGATTCAACAAAAAATATCGAATCTAATTTTACCTCAAATAAAAATTTACAAGCGTTAAAAAATCTAGATCATTATTTATTTGAGGGTATAAAAACAAAACTAAATATTGTTGTTGAAGATGAGAAAGAAAAAGGTAAAAGAAAGTTTCTTAATCTTGGTCATACATTTGGTCATGCAATTGAATATGAGCATAAAATTCCTCATGGTCATGCAGTTATGATTGGTATTCTTTATCAATTTATTGTTGCGAATCACTTATTCGAGTCAAATTATAACATTCAACACTATATTAATTATATGAAAAAACTTAAATATCCATTATCTATCATCAAACAACTTCATTTTGAAGATACATACCATTTTATGCTTCTAGATAAAAAAAATGATTACAATGGTATTCAAATGGTCTTACTTAAAAATTTAGGTAAACCAGTTGTCACTCATGTTGATAAGGATACGCTTTTATCAGCTTTCGAGGAATTACAATCTTATTTTAAGTAGGTGAATCAAATGAATAACAGTGAAATAATTAATATTAATGGACCACTCAAAGGTGAAATAGAAGTACCTGGTGATAAATCGATGACACACCGCGCTATTATGTTAGCTTCATTAGCTAAAGGTATATCAACCATTTATGAACCATTATTGGGAGAAGATTGTCGACGTACTATGGATATCTTTAAACAATTGGGTGTAACAATTGAAGAGCAGGACAATTCTATCATAATCAATTCACCAGGATATCAAAATTTCACAACGCCACACCAAGTTCTCTATACTGGTAATTCTGGTACTACTACACGATTACTTGCTGGTCTTTTAAGCGGATTAGGTATTGAAAGTGTGTTATCTGGTGATGTATCTATAGGCAAAAGACCCATGGATAGAGTGATGAAACCTCTTCTGAAAATGAACGCTAATATATCTGGAATTGATAATAATTACACACCGCTTATTATTAAGCCTTCAACCATTAAAGGTATAAATTATCAAATGGAGGTTGCAAGTGCACAAGTTAAAAGTGCTATTTTACTTGCTAGCCTATTTTCAAAAGAAGCAACGACACTCACAGAAATTGATGTTAGTAGAAATCATACAGAAACATTGTTTGCACACTTTAATATTCCTATATCAATTCAAGGTAAGACAATCCAAACCTTACCTTATGCAATTGAACATATACAGCCTAGAGACTTTCATGTTCCAGGCGATATCTCATCTGCTGCATTTTTCATAGTCGCAGCTCTAATTACGCCCGGTAGTGACATTACAATTCATAATGTTGGCATTAATCCCACTCGTTCAGGTATCATAGATATCGTTAAACAAATGGGAGGAAACATTGAATTAAGTAATGTAAGCAAAGGTGCAGAACCAACTGCATCAATACATGTAACATATACACCGAACTTGAATGCTGTTACAATTAAAGGCGACTTAGTTCCAAGAGCTATCGATGAATTGCCAGTTATTGCATTACTTTGCACACAAGCTTCAAATTCTTGTATTATCAAAGACGCAGAAGAATTAAAAGTGAAGGAAACAAATCGTATAGATACTACTGCAGACATGCTAAATTTACTTGGTTTTAATTTACAACCCACACATGATGGACTTATTATACATCCATCAGAGTTTAGATCAAATGCAACTGTAGATAGTCAAACAGATCATCGCATAGGAATGATGTTAGCTGTAGCTTCACTACTTAGTTCAGAACCACTCAAAATAGAGCAATTTGACGCTGTTAATGTTTCCTTCCCAGGTTTTTTACCTAAACTAAAGCTTTTAGAAAATGAGGGAAAATAAAAAATGGAAGATATCTATAAACTTATAGACGATATCAATCTACAAAAAATAGAAAACTTAGATTCTCGAGTAAATGAGGCATTGAGTTCAAACAATGATGATGCGCTATTTATACTTGGTGAAACTTTATATAATTTCGGTCTTACACCTCAAGGGTTAGAAGTTTTTAGAACGTTATATCATAAATACCCAGATGAAAGTGAATTACTCATTTACTTTATCGAAGGTCTCATGTCTGAAAATCAAACTGACGAAGCACTTGAATATTTAGCACAAGTAGAACCATCTACCGAAAAGTTGATGCTTGAAGCCGATTTATATCAACAAATTAATATGTTAGAAGTAGCAATTGACAAATTGCAAGAAGCATTAGATCTTGAACCTAATGATCCAATTATTCACTTCGCCTTAGCAGAGCTATTATACTACGATGGGCAATACTTACGAGCTACAAGAGAGTATGAAACAGTATTGGAAACAGGTGAATATGAAGTGAATGGAGTAAATCTTTTCTCGCGAATGGCAGATTGTAGTTTACAAAGTGGTAATTATTCAGATGCTATTAGCTTATTTGATGAAATTAATGAAGAAGAGATGAATTCTGAAGATTACTTTAAAAAATCAATTGCCTATGAAAAAAACGATTTAACGCAAGAAGCAATTAAAATTATGCAAACATTACTTTCAAAAGATCCTGATTTTATACAAGGATATTTTTATCTTCAATCTCTATTTGAAAATGAAAAAAATTATCCTGATGCTATAGAAACTGGTAAGGAAGGATTACGTTTAAGTCAATTTTACAAAGAATTAATGGTTTCTACAGGTAGCTTAGAAATAGAGCATGGAGATGCAAATGAAGGTGTAGAATTGTTAAAACAAGCCTTAGAGGTCGATAATGCATATCATGAACCATTGTTGATTTTAAGTGATTTATATCGTAATGAAGAAGACTATGAATCAATTATACAATTGTTGACTTATGTAGACGAAGAAGATTTAGATCCTATTTTCATGTGGCATTTAGCATATGCATACGGTCAAGAAGAACGAGATAAAGAAGCGCAACATTTCTTTGAATTAGCATATCCAACATTACAAACCCAAGTTGAATTTTTAAGCGATTATTACTTCTATTTATTAGAAATTGGTCAAAAAGAAAAAGCACTTTTGATTTTAAATCAATTATTAGAAATTGATCCCAGCAATGAAAATTGGCATGATGAGTCAATGAGATTGCAAATGTAAGTTGGTGACTTAAATGAATGATTCTCTTATTCGTATCAAACAAAATTTTATAGAATATATTCTGTTTAACTATCGTTTTAAATCAAGAATTACTGTGTGGGTATTAAATTATTTAAAGGCAAATCAAGATAAGCTAAATAATGTACATTTCGTAAATAGTAAAATCAATAATCATTATACTTTAGAAATTGCAGAAGTGGATACAACTGCTTCTGCAATTCAATTGAGCAAGGATAATAAAGCTTATATTAATACAAATCAAATTTTTAATTATATTGCAAATCATACATTAAGATTAGATATACAAATACATTTTGCTCATTGTCACGCGCGAGAACCTCGCTTAGATGATTTAATATTAATGCAGCTCATTCATTCACCTAGTTATTCATCTTATGTACAAGACTTGTATTCAATTTCTATGGATAAAAGAAAACAAACAACTATTATTCAAACCTTACAAAACAATATTGATTTAAGTTTACAAATGAATGAACCTGATTATTTTTATCAACTCACACAAATTCTTAATGTGTTAAAATCAAAAGATATTCAATCAACTTTAAATGATAGGTAGCCCATACTAAGATGAATCAATGGCTTTGGGAAACTTCACTTTATCAAAAATGGTTGATTTCTTTTATTTTAGTTTGCAATATATTTGGTACGATATACGGTTATCATTGGTATAGTAGTCAATTAGCTAACACGCCAAATTATTTTAAATTATTTGTTCCAGATAGTCCCACTGCTACATTATTTTTATGTTTATCATTATTACTCATACTATTTAATAAGCGTAATGCACTGATTGACGCTTTAGCTTTTATAACTCTATTTAAATATGGTAGTTGGGCTGTAATTATGAATATTTTGATGTTCATAAAAATGAATGATGTTGCTATAAACGGACTTATGTTGCTCATATCTCACGCAATTATGATGTTAGAAGCTATCTATTTTTATCCTCGTTTTAAAATATCTAAGTTGGCTGGATTGATGACTTTCATATGGGTGACTGTCAATGACGTAATAGATTACATATACGGACAATATCCATACTATAATTTTATCGCCAAACATTTAATTGAAGTAGGGGTGTTGGCTTATAGTCTCACTATCATATCGTATATTTTATTTTTAAAATTACAAAAGTGGTTGAAAGTTAAAACATTTGATTAAAGATAAATTTGACAGTAAAATGAAAATAAAGGAGAGTGAGTTTAATGTCTTTAATATCAATGATTATATATTTCGTAATATTAATGGTCATTCCAATGTGGGCTCAACATAAAGTTAAATCTAATTATGAAAAATACTCACAAGTGAGATCCACAAGTGGTAAAACTGGTCGTGAAGTAGCTGAAGAAATTTTACATTCTAATGGCATTTACGATGTTGACGTCGTTAAAGGCGAAGGCTTCTTAACTGATCACTATGACCCAAATAAAAAAGTTGTTTGTTTATCTCCTGCAAACTACGATAGACCATCAGTTGCTGGTACTGCAATTGCAGCCCATGAAGTAGGACATGCAATTCAACATCAGCAAGGTTACGCACCATTAAGATTTAGAACAGCATTAGTACCATTAGCTAATATTGGTAGTTCTTTAAGCTACATTATTATTATGGTAGGTATTGTTTTAACAGCTCTCGGTAGTGTCTTTGGCTCTACAGTTCTATGGGTTGGTGCTGGTTTAATGTCACTTGCAGTTTTATTCTCTATCGTGACATTACCTGTTGAGTTTAACGCTAGTTCAAGAGCGATGAAACAAATAACGGCTTTAAATATCGTTAATGAGAAAGAATACAAACACGCGAAAAAAGTTTTATCTGCAGCAGCAATGACATATGTGGCATCTACTGCAGTTGCGTTAGCTGAACTTGCTCGTATTATATTAATTGCAAGATCAAGTGATTAATCATATATAACAACGCAGTTCCTGGTAATCATTACAATTGATTTGTAATGGTTACCTTTTTTATTTGAATACGTGACAAAAGCCTATCTTTTAATACATATTAAACATTGCACTTGAAATGCAAGGCACTTTATTTTGTAATATACTATATAAGAATAGCGATAAAGGAGTACTTTCATATGAAATCTATGGAGCAAATGCAACAAGAAGTTGATGACTATATCAGTCAGTTTAAAACTGGTTATTTTTCTCCACTTGCCAATCTTGCAAGAATGACAGAAGAAGTTGGAGAATTAGCACGCGAAATAAACCATCATTTTGGAGAGAAAAAAAAGAAAGATACTGAAGAAGATAATACAATTAAAGCTGAATTGGGAGACAATTTATTTGTTTTACTGTGTATTGCAAACTCTCTGAACATAGATATGACAGAAAGCTTTAATGACACGATGAATAAGTTTAATACAAGAGATAAAAATCGCTTTGAAAGAAAATAATTTAAGAAAGGATGGGCACAAATGAAAATCGGTATAACATGTTACCCGTCCATGGGTGGTTCTGGCATTATTGCTACAGAACTCGGTATTAAAATGGCAGAACGTGGCCATGAAGTTCACTTTATTACCTCAAATATACCCTTTAGAATACGCAAACCTTTACCTAACATGACGTTCCACCAAGTTGAAGTCAATCAATATGCCGTATTCCAATATCCACCATACGATATTACATTAAGTACAAAAATTTCTGACGTTATACAAGAATATGATTTAGACATATTGCATATGCATTATGCTGTACCTCACGCTGTATGTGGTATATTAGCTAAACAAATGTCAGGTAAAGACGTCAAAATTATGACAACACTACATGGCACTGATATAACAGTGTTAGGTTATGACCATACTTTACAAAACGCGATAAAATTTGGCATAGAACAAAGTGATATTGTGACAAGTGTTAGTCATTCACTAGCACAGCAAACTTATGAAATTATCAATACTCAAAAGGAAATCATCCCTATATATAATTTTGTACGGGAAAATGAATTCCCAACTCGTCATAATGAAGAATTAAAAGATTGTTATGGTATCTCTTCTGAAGAAAAGGTACTGATACATGTTTCTAATTTCAGAAAAGTAAAACGCATTGATACAGTGATTGAGACATTTGCAAAAGTTCATGAGAGTATACCGTCCAAGTTGATACTTTTAGGAGATGGCCCAGAATTAATCGATATGCGACATAAAGCACGAGAACTCGATGTGGAAGCACACGTACTCTTTTTAGGCAAACAAAATGACGTAAGCGCATTCTACCAACTATCTGATTTAGTATTACTCTTAAGTGAGAAAGAAAGTTTTGGATTAACTCTCTTAGAAGCAATGAAAACAGGCGTCTTACCTTTAGGGAGTCGTGCAGGTGGTATTAAAGAGGTCATCAGACATGAAGAAACTGGATTTATAGTAGATATAGGAGATAGTACACAAGCTGCAAAGTATGCTATTAAACTTTTATCAAATCCAGAATTATATCAAAAAATGCAATCCCAAATGCTAAAAGATATTGAAGCAAGATTTAGTTCAGATTTAATTACTGACCAATATGAAAACTATTATCGAAAGATGCTAGAACAAGGTGAGAACAGCAATGAGTCATGAGATATTTAAACAAGCAAAACCTATTTTAAAAAAGATTCAAAATAATGGTTTTAAAGCTTATTTCGTTGGTGGATCAGTACGTGATTACATCATGCAACGACCTATACATGATGTTGATATTACCACCAGTGCAATGCCTGACGAAATAGAATCTATATTTGATAAAACCATACCAGTGGGTAAAGAACACGGTACGATCAACGTGGTATTTCAAAATGACAATTATGAAATCACTACATTTAGATCTGAAGATGAATACATCAATCATCGTAGGCCCAGTGAAGTGTATTTTGTAAGAGATTTATATCAAGATGTTCAACGTAGAGATTTTACAATGAATGCTATAGCAATGGATCTAAATTACCAGTTGTATGATTATTTTAATGGTCAACAAGATATAAAAAATCGAGTAATTCGTACTGTTGGTGTACCAAGTGAAAGGTTCTCAGAAGACGCGCTTCGTATTATTAGAGGATTACGTTTTCAATCACAACTTAATTTTCAAATTGATTCAGACACATTACAAGCAATGTCTTCTCATATTTCAGATATACAATATTTATCCGTTGAACGTGTAGTAGTAGAGCTTAAAAAGCTTATCATGGGAAACAATGTTAAACAAAGCTTTGAAGTCATGCAAAACATGAAAGCATTTAATTATATACCTTTTTTCAAATCATTTGAGATGTCTCATCTTCATATAGATGAGCCCATCACATTTGAACTTTGGATTGCAATCTTAATCGTCCAACAACCAAAAGATGTACAATTAAGCTCCTTGAAAATTAGCAATCAAGAAAAAGCAACTATCAAAAAATGGATTACACTCATCCAAACATTGCCTAAGATACAGTCAAAGCAATCTTTAATAACATTAGTATATGATTACAATTTAAAAGATATTGAAATCCTATTATCATTACATCATTTGCTTAAACAAAATGGGCTTACAACAGCCAATCAATTAATCATTAATGAAATAAGTATTCGCGAAGCAAATAAAAAATTACCTATCCATTGCAGAAAAGAATTGGCAATAAATGGTAAAGATATACTCAATCATACGAATAAAAATTCAGGACCATGGCTAAAAGATACACTTAGAGAAATAGAAATCGCAGTCATATCAAATCAAATAGCCAATACTAAAGAAGAAATATTAGAATGGGTGGATGCACATGTCAAAATATAGTCAAGACGTCATTAAAATGTTGTATGAACATCAATCAAATTACATATCAGGGCAATATATTGCCGATCAACTCAATATTTCTAGGGCAGGTGTCAAAAAAGTTATTGATCTATTAAAAGAAGATGGTTGTGATATCGAGTCAATAAACCACAAAGGTCATCAACTGAATTCATTACCTGATCAGTGGTATAGCGGTATTGTAAAACCCATTCTTGATGAACTTGGTCTTTTTAATCATCTAGAAGTTTATCAAACTGTAGATTCAACACAATTAAAAGCAAAGAGAGCACTCGTTGGAAATAATGATACATTTTTAATCTTGAGCGATGAACAAACAGAAGGTCGAGGTAGATTCAATCGTAATTGGGAATCATCTAAAGGAAAAGGGTTGTGGATGTCACTTGTACTAAGACCTGACGTACCTTTTTCTATGATACCTAAATTTAATTTATTTATTGCTTTAGGTATTAGAGATGCAATTCAACAATTTTCGAACGAACGTGTAACAATTAAATGGCCAAATGATATATATATTGGTAATAAAAAAATTTGCGGATTTTTAACTGAAATGGTTGCTAACTATGATGCAATAGAAGCAATAATTTGTGGTATAGGTATAAATATGAATCATGTTGAAAGTGATTTTGATGAGGATATTAAAGATAAAGCAACAAGTATACGTATGCATTCCGATAGTAAAATTAATAGATATACTTTTTTAACTACATTATTAACTCAAATTATACATCGATTTGATCAATTTTTACATCAAACTTTTGAGTCAATTCGAGAAGAATATATTCACGCTACTAATATATGGCATCGTCAACTTAAATTCACTGAAAATGATCATCAATTTTTGGGGGAAGCCATAGATATTGATTCAGATGGATTCCTTATAGTTAAAGATGAAGAAGGTCAATTACATCGACTTATGAGTGCAGATATAGATTTATAAACACAAAAATGAGGAGCGGACATTATGGGAATAGCAACATTTGCAGTTGTGGATTTAGAAACAACTGGAAATCAACTGGATTATGATGAAATCATTCAAATTGGCATTACATTTGTACGTCAGAATCAAGTCATTGATACATACCATTCAATGATACGTACCGATTTAGAAATTCCACCGTTTATCCAAGCCTTAACTTCTATAGAAGAAGAAATGTTGGTACAGGCACCTTATTTTAATGAGGTCGCAGATGACATTTATCAACTTATCAAAGACTGTGTTTTTGTTGCACATAATATCTCATTCGATCTTAATTTTATAAAAAAAGCTTTTGAAAAATGTAATATTCAATTTAAACCTAAAAGAGTCATGGATACTTTAGAATTGTTTAAAATCGCATTCCCTACAGACAAAAGCTACCAGTTAAGCGCATTGGCTGAATCACATCATATCCCGTTAAATAATGCACATAGAGCAGATGAAGATGCAACAACAACTGCTAAATTGATGATTAAAGCTTTTGAGAAGTTCGAGCAATTGCATTTAGATACTCAAAAACAACTGTACTATTTAAGTAAAAATCTCAAGTATGATCTTTATCATATTTTGTTTGAAATGGTTAGAAATTATCAAACTAAACCGCCTAACAACCAATTTGAACAATTTGAACAAATTATTTACCGTAAACAAATTGATTTAAAAAAACCGGCTGTCAATTTTGATGGTACCTTAAAAGATTTATATAAAAATGTTACTCAATCTTTAAATCTTACATATCGGCCACAACAGTTATACCTAGCCGAAATTATACTTGATCAGTTGATGCATAGTGATAAAGCAATGATTGAAGCACCTTTAGGTAGTGGAAAGTCTCTTGCTTATCTGCTTGCAGCAACAATGTATAATATTGAAACCGGTCGTCATGTAATGATTTCAACAAATACAAAATTATTACAAAGTCAGCTATTAGAAAAAGACATACCATTACTCAATGATGTTTTAGATTTTAAAATTAACGCGTCATTAATCAAAAGTAAAAATGATTATATATCTCTTGGTCTTATCAGCCAAATTCTTAAAGATGATACAAGTAATTATGAAGTAAATATTCTTAAAATGCAGTTACTTATTTGGATAACTGAAACAAATACTGGGGACATACAAGAATTAAATCTTAAAGGTGGACAAAAAATGTATGTTGACCAAAAAATTGAAACATACGTTCCAGTTCGTCATGATATCCATTATTACAATTATATAAAAAGGAATGCTCAAAACATACAAATTGGTATCACTAATCATGCGCACTTAATTCATTCAGACAGTGAAAACACTATATATCAACTATTTGATGATTGCATCATCGATGAAGCACATAGATTGCCTGACTATGCGCTAAATCAAGTTACCAATGATTTAAATTATTCAGATGTTAAATATCAATTAGGACTTATTAGCAAAAATGAAAATGAAAAACTACTTAAAGCAGTAGACAAACTTGAGCAACAACGTATTTTAGAGAAACTAGATATTGCACCTATAGACGTTTTTGGTTTAAAAATAAATATCAATGAGTTACATGATTTAAATGAGCAACTATTCACTACAATTTATAACATTATTCAAACATCAGACGTTTATGATGATGACATTCATAAGTATCATTACGTTTATGAGTTTGAAACGAGTGAGATTTTAAAAGATTTACGTTCAATCATAGATAAATTAAATAAAACAATAGAAATATTTAACGGAATGAATCACAAAACAATCAAGTCTGTACGGAAACAATTATTATACTTACATGACAAATTTAAACTTATCGAACAAAGTATAAAAGATCATCATACAAGCTTTATTTCAATTAAAAATTTAGCACAAAAATCAACAATCCGACTCTTAGTCAAGGATTATGATGTAAAGGATATCTTGACGAAGCAAGTACTTGAAAAATTTAAGTCTCTTACATTTATATCTGGCACATTAACTTTCAATCACTCATTTAAAGCATTCCAAAATTGGTTTAATGAAGATATAGACTTTAATACATTTGAAATATCAACACCTTTAACATCATCCAACCATACAAATGTTTTTGTGCCCAATGATGTTGAAACGTACAATTATAAAAATTTAGACGATTATGTAGCTTCAATTGTTGACTATATTGTTGAATACATTACAGTAACACAGTCGAAATGTCTTGTCTTATTTACAAGCTATAAAATGATGCATATGGTTCAAGATTTGTTAAATGAATTACCTGAATTAGAAGATTATGTCATTTTAACCCAACAGCAAAACCAAAATTATAAAATTGTTCAACAGTTTAATAACTTTGATAAATCAATACTTCTTGGAACATCAACATTTTTTGAAGGTTTTGATTTTCAAGCCAATGGCCTTAAATGTGTAATGATAGCTAAATTACCATTTATGAATAAACATAATATTAAATACTGGCTCATGGACTCTGAATTCACATCAACTTTTAAAGATTATGTATTACCTGATGCTGTGACTAGGTTTAGACAAGGTCTCGGACGTCTTATTCGACACGAAGACGACAAAGGACTTATTGTGTCATTTGATGATCGACTGATAAATAGCACATATAAAAACTTTTTTGCTCAATCACTAGAACATTTTAAACAGCGAAAAGGTAACATTAAACAGTTTAATAAATTATTGAATCAAATACAGAAGTCTATTGATAATGAGAGTAAAAGCTAGCTTTTTAGAAATCTATAATAAATCATATCGTATGATTCCAGTTACTCAACTTGTAGAAGTTAAAGACATATTTTGTTAAAATAAATGAGTATTTAAAAAGAAAAATATAGGAGTTTGGTTATGAAGACTACGATTAAACAAGCGAAAAAACATCTTAACCAAGAAGTAACAATTGGTGCTTGGTTAACTAATAAACGTTCAAGTGGTAAAATAGCGTTCTTACAATTACGCGATGGTACAGGATTTATGCAAGGAGTAGTAGTAAAATCTGAAGTAGATGAAGAAACATTTCAACTAGCAAAAGATATTACTCAAGAATCATCTTTATATATCACAGGAACGATTACAGAAGATAATCGTTCTGATTTAGGCTACGAAATGCAAGTTAAATCAATCGAAATTGTACATGAAGCACATGATTATCCTATTACACCAAAAAATCATGGAACAGAATTTTTAATGGATCATCGTCACTTATGGTTACGTTCAAAAAAACAACATGCTGTCATGAAAATAAGAAATGAAATCATCCGTGCAACATATGAGTTTTTCAATGAAAATGGCTTCACTAAAATTGATCCACCTATTTTAACAGCAAGTGCACCAGAGGGGACAAGTGAGTTATTCCATACAAAATATTTTGATGAAGATGCATTTTTATCACAAAGTGGGCAATTGTATATGGAAGCAGCCGCAATGGCTCACGGACGTGTTTTTTCATTCGGCCCAACTTTTCGTGCAGAAAAATCTAAAACACGTCGCCATTTAATTGAATTCTGGATGATTGAACCAGAAATGGCCTTTACAAATCATGCAGAAAGCTTAGAAATACAAGAACAGTATGTGTCTCACATTGTTCAATCTGTTTTAAATCATTGCCAATTAGAACTCAAAGCTTTAGATAGAGATACAACTAAACTAGAAAAAGTTGCTACACCTTTCCCTAGAATTTCTTATGATGATGCTATCGAATTCTTGAAAAAAGAGGGATTCAATGATATTGAATGGGGTGAAGACTTTGGTGCACCACATGAAACAGCAATCGCTAATCACTATGATTTACCAGTATTCATTACAAATTATCCAACTAAAATTAAACCATTCTATATGCAACCAAATCCGGACAATGAAGATACAGTATTATGTGCTGATTTAATTGCGCCTGAAGGTTACGGTGAAATTATTGGTGGTTCCGAACGTATTAATGATTTAGAATTATTAGAACAACGCATTAATGAGCACGAATTGGATGAAGAAAGTTATAGCTATTATTTAGATTTACGTCGTTATGGTAGCGTACCACATAGTGGTTTTGGCTTAGGCTTGGAGCGAACAGTAGCTTGGATTTCTGGAGTTGAACATGTTCGTGAAACATCTCCATTCCCACGTTTACTTAATCGCTTATATCCATAATTGATTATTCGTATTTATGTTCAAAATACCATTTTTGAAACGTCCAGTCATTTTAAGGCTGGGCGTTCATTTTAAATAGGAGGTAGTAATATTATGGATCTAATTCAATTAAAAACAAGACCTGTTGTTATAAGACGAGAATTGTTTGATCATTATTCAGAGTTAGGTTTGGATGAACAAGATTTAGTTATTTTGATAAAACTTTTATATGCATCTGAAACTTCTAATAAGCAACCTTCTATTGAGTTTCTTCAAAAAGGATCAACTATGGAACCTCGTCAAATTACTTCCGTAATACAAAACTTAATTCAAAGAGAATTATTAGAACTCAATGTTAATAAAGACGAAGAAGGTAAATTCACTGAATACATGAATTTAGATCCCTTCTATCACAAATTAAATCAATTATTAAAACATCAATACTTAAAACATGAGGAACAAGATAAAAAAGAGCAATTTAAACAATTGTTTCAGTTAGTTGAGCAATCGTTCGGCAGACCACTATCGCCGTATGAAATTGAAACATTAAATCAGTGGATTGATGTCGATCACCATGACTTATCAGTTATACAAGCCGCTCTTGATGAGGCACTTAGCCAAAATAAACTTAGTTTTAAATATATTGATCGTATTTTATTAAATTGGAAAAAGAATAATGTGAAAACAGTTGACGATTCAAAGAAAATAAGAGAACAGTTTAACAAACCAAAAATGAAGCATGTTGTTAAAAAGGTACCTAAATTTGACTGGTTGAATGGAGAGAATCCTAATGATAAGTAAGAAAAAAGCATTACAAATGATTGATGTTATAGCGGATATGTTTCCTAATGCAGAATGTGAGTTAAACCATAGAAATGCATTTGATCTTACAATAGCTGTATTATTATCAGCACAGTGTACTGATAATCTAGTCAATCGTGTTACGCAATCATTATTTAGAAAATATCGAACACCCGAAGATTATTTAAATGTGAGTGATGAAGAATTACAAAATGATATACGCTCTATTGGATTATATCGCAATAAAGCCAAAAATATAAAAAAATTATGTCACTCTTTAATTGAACAATTTAATGGTCAAATCCCACAAACACATAAAGAATTAGAGAGTCTAGCTGGAGTGGGACGTAAAACAGCAAATGTTGTAATGAGTGTTGCATTTGGAGAACCTTCTTTAGCTGTCGACACTCATGTTGAGAGAGTTTCTAAACGTTTGGGAATTAATCGTTGGAAAGATAATGTAAGACAAGTAGAAGATCGATTATGTGATATTATCCCAAGAGATAGATGGAATAAAAGCCATCATCAATTAATATTTTTTGGGAGATATCATTGTCTTGCTAGAAAACCTAAATGTGAGATATGTCCATTGTTAAATGATTGTAGAGAAGGGCAAAAACGACATAAAGCAAAGATAAAGGAGGCGTGATGATATGATTGAAAAACAGGATTTCAATCATATAGAAGACCAACTTGATCAACTAGCAAGTAATAAACAACTCAAAACACCAGAAGCTAGGGAACTTTTAGATACTTATTTCGATTTAATCATTAACTATTTTAAACAAATAAATAACATAGATGAAATTCATTTTAATCAACTCGATACATATCCAGTGGTTCCAATGAATTTTGATGAACGCTATCATTATATGGTTGCACGTAAACACCATTTTATGGGCTATCGTCAAATGAAAACATTGAAATTAGAATTAATAAAAATGAATGCATCTTATCTAATTAGAAAGCAACGTCAACAAAAATAAATTAAAATTCATTTTAATTATTCTATTTTATACCTATATCAACATTTATAATTCACATTCGATGTAGTTAATCAAATTAATTAATAACTAGAGAACTCAGATTATTACTGCACATGCTAAATTTACATTTCTAGGACAGAAAAAGCTCCAATTTCATTTTCTTGAAATTGGAGCTTTAAGTTTAATTATTTATGAAACTTTATAATCGAATATAGAGTTTAAATTGAATAGACGTGTAAATGTATTGCCTGAGTTACCTTGACTGGCACCATTTGAACTATTCGAGCTGTTTCCACTTGATGCTGAGTTAGAGCCACCATTTGATGAAGAAGAGGTATCGCTACTTCCATGAACACTACGGTTAGTAGTATTATTGTCAGAATGACCCGATACAGATAGACTGTCCGGTGAACTTCCTTGTACATCATTAGGCTTTTTGAAATCTTCACCATCTTTAGATGAGATACTAGACATCACATCTTCATACAAGTATTGTGGATACTCTTGTTCTGAATGACCGATAAATGAATTTGTTCCGTATTGTTTAACCTTATTGAAGCCCATCCATACCGACATAGTATATTCTGGACTGAAACCATTAATCCAAACATCTTTGGCAGCATTATCAGGTAAATTATACTTTTCGTATATTTCTTGTCCATACGTACCAGTACCAGTTTTCGCACCCATGTTTACGCCTGACACACCATGTCCATAAGCCGAACCATATGCTTTAAATGTACCTTTAAGAATTTCAGCTAACATATATGATGTATAGTCTTTCATAGCTTTGTGACTCGTATGTTCATACTCAATTGTATCTCCTTCATGAGTAACAACTTTTTGTATTGAATGCGCGTTATTATAAGTACCACCATTTGCTATTGCTGCAAAAGCGGAAGCTAGTTGAGTAGGTGAGAATTCTGATGAAGATCCACCTAATACTTCTGAAGGTCCAATTTTGCCACTATAATCCAATCCTAATTTAGATGCAAATTTCTGAGGTGCATCATTACCAGCTTGACTTTTAACTTGTTGCCAAGTTTTTAAAGCTGGAATATTGAAACTTTGACGCAATGCATCATAGATAGAAACTGTTCCATGGCCTTTCGTATCATAGTTCTTGAATTGAGAACCATCTACCCAATATGATGATTCGTCTTGAATCGCATGATTTGTTGACCACTTCATATTTTCTATTGCAGGTCCATAAGCTAAGAAAGGTTTTAATGATGAACCAGTAGGGTGAGGGTCAGTAGCTTGGTTTCTTTCAACAACATTTTTATAATTACGTCCACCTGAGATCGCAACTAATCCACCAGTTTTACTATCTAGAATTGTTGCACCAACTTGTTGGTCTTCATTCTTGTAGAAAGAACCATTGTTAATTCGATCTTGTAACGTTTGTTGAACATCTTTATCCATATTAGTATAAATTTTTATACCACTTTGAAGAACTGAACCTAAATTTTTATCCTTAAAGTACTTGTTATTCATTAATTCAGATTGAACGAAATTAACGTAAGAATCATACTCAGGATTTTTTTCATTTCCAGTGACTTGACGTTCTTTTTTAGTACGTTCAACTAAGTTAGCTTTAAGATCAATCTTCTTCGCATCCGCATATTGTTTATCATTAATACGGTTATGTTTATGCATAAGATAAAGCACAGTATCTTTACGATTATTAGCTTCCTTAGGATTGTTGTAAATGTTGTAAAGGTTAGGAACTTGAGGTAAACCAGCTAGATAAGCTTCTTCAGCTAAATTTAAATCCTTCATATCTTTGTTGAAGTAATATTTAGCGGCGGCCTTAATTCCAGTAACGCCATCCGAATAATAAATCTTATTCATGTAAACTTGGAATATTTCATCTTTGCTGTACTCTTGTTCTAATCTATAAGAAAGATAAGCTTCTTGTGCTTTACGACCGATAGATTTTTGTTGTGTCAAGAATGAGTCTTTTACAACTTGTTGTGTAAGTGTAGACGCACCTTGCGAACCAAATCCACCTGTTAAGTTTTTACCAATGGCACCAAATAAACGTTTGTAATCTAATGCTCCATGTTGGTAGAAACGGTTATCTTCAGTAGCTAAAACAGCATTTTTCATGTCTTTAGGAACATCTTTGATATTCACATGTTCATGTCGCTGTCCGTTATCAAGTGTTTTTACAAGTTCTCCGTTTTTATCGTAAATCTTTGCTGGAATTGGATCATCTAATTTTGATTCGCTAAATGCTGGAGCTTTCCACGCATAATATGCAAACAACAAGATACCGAGTAGCAATAGAACGAAAAAGGCAATAATCATAAAACCTATAATCTTAATAATCGTTCTCTTTACATTCCTATTCTTTTTTCCATTGGACTTCCCATTGTTGTTCTTTTTAGGTTGGGAAGACCCTTTATTTTCCGTCATACGCGGTCCTCACTTTCATCTAATATCAACTTATCAACTGCCTTGAGGTAATTCAATCTTGGTTGATATTGATAAGGAATATGGTAACCATTTTTCCGAATTTCTTCAACAGTTATCGACTTTTTAATATTATTAATGTATCTTTGCCAATATTTTTCAAATTTTGAATAGGGTAAAAGATACACTTCATCAAGTGATTTAAAACGTATCATTAAAAAGACAATTCCTTTTTGATGATATGTATTTTTCATATGTTCTACTTGATGTGCATGAATATTATTGAGTGGAAATGAAGTTTTGTTCTTAGTTTCTTTAGCTTCAAAATCAATGTAATATCCATTATAGACACCATTATAATCAGTTGTTGAAGGAGTGCGAAAATAAGCCTCATTTATTACAGCCTTACTACGTTTCGGATAGTGAACATTAACTATTTGAACCGGAGTTGGCTTTTTATGAATAACTGCTATGCCACTTTTAAGATAGAAAGTATTCGATTGTTCAATATCTTTCTCAAGTGTCATACCTCGTCCACCATATTCAATATTACTTGAAAATGGCGAACTCTTACGTCCGTCCAAAGGCTTATTTTTAGAGTATGGTTTACCATTTGGATAATTCATCATAATTCACCACACAAGTTTGTTCCTATTTTATACTAAATGATTATTTAAAATTATAAAATTAAAACAAACTATCGTATTTGAATGTATATGTCACAAAGAAAACATACATCAATCACTATTTTAACTTGCTTATGCCAATCTGTCACGATTTCTTTCATAAATGAAAGATAAATGTAATCTTCAAGTTAATAAAATTCCATAAATTTCATATTTTTTTTTATTTAGTATTACTAATAGAATTTAACAAACCAAAAATATCATTTTCTAATTTTTTACTCTATGTATATTTCCATGACTTTCGGATTTATAATATGTTAAATTAATTAAGTAGGAGGCATCTAAATGTATCAAATCATTAAACAATTGTTAGAGGATATTGATGAAATGAATTATAGGTATCAACATGTAAAAATTAACGGCGGTTCATTCGATTTTTATAAAGATGTTGAACCCTATGTCAAAAATATTGATAATCATTTAGAGGCACTCAACTGTTACTCAAAAAGCATTACAGAAACACAATATATGAGCCAACAAAAGTTAGATTTATTGATATTAAATATACAAAAGCTTTCTGTAGATTGTCATTTTCCTAGAACGAGCCGTAAATTATTTGTCGAAAAACTTAAAAGTGCCCAGTACGATTTAAAAAATATTTTATCGAATTATGTTTAGTGAGGAAAAAAATGGTTAAAACTGTTTATATTACTGGCTATAAATCTTTTGAACTCAATATCTATAAAGATGATGCACCAGAAGTATATTATTTAAAGCAATTTATAGCTCATAAATTAAAACATCTTCTAGATGAAGGTTTAGAGTGGGTATTGATACAAGGACAAATGGGTATAGAATTATGGTCTGCTGAAGTAGTGATTGAACTAAAAAAAGACTTCCCAGATATTAAACTAGGTATAATTACGCCATTTCTAGGTTATACACAACGATGGAATGATAAGAATCAAGCTAAGTATACAAATATTATACAACAAGCCGATTTTACTGAAAGCATTCATCACACTGAGTATATGGGTGCCTATCAATTTAAACAAGCAGATCAATTCATGCTTGATCATACCGATTACACTATTTTAATTTATGATGATGAACAAGAGGCAAGCCCTAAATACTTTAAGGCTATGTTAGTTGAATTTATGGAAAAAACAAACTATACTTGTGATATTGTGACGTTTGATGAACTCACTGACTTCATCAACGACTTGCAGTGGTCTCAAGATCAAAGTTTCGAATGAGGTGGAAAAAAAGATGTCAGATGTTTCATTAAAATTATCAGCGAAAGATATTTATGAAAAAGATTTCGAAAAAACTATGGCAAGAGGCTATAGAAGAGAAGAAGTAGACGCTTTTTTAGATGATATCATTACAGATTATCAAAAAATGGCGGATATGAACAATGAAGTAGTAAAGCTTTCTGAAGAAAATCACAAATTAAAAAAAGAACTTGAGGAATTAAGATTACGTGTTGCTACATCAAGACCACAAGACAATAAAAACTTTTCTTCAAATAATTCAAGCAGTGCTTCAAATAATGTAGATATTTTAAAACGTATTTCAAACCTTGAAAAAGCAGTATTCGGTAAATAAAATTTTTACTTATTTCGTATAAATTTTATGACTTTACACTTAAAATTATGTTATAATCTCAAAAGTGATATTTCGGGTAATCGCTATAGCAATATAGAGGAAAGTCCATGCTCACACAATCTGAGATGATTGTAGTGTTCGTGCTTGATGAAACAATAAATCAAGGCATTAATTTGACGGCAATGAAATAACCTAAGTCATTTGATATGGTTAGAATAGTTTGAAAGTGCCACAGTGACGTAGCTTTTATAGAAATATAAAAGGTGGAACGCGGTAAACCCCTCGAGTGAGCAATCCAAATTGGGTAGGAGCACTTGTTTAGCGGAATTCAACGTATAAACGAGACGATTTTTACGCGAAAGTAAAAATATGTAGACAGATGGTTACCACCGACGTACCAGTGTAACTAGTACACATTATGAGTACAACGGAACAGAACATGGCTTACAGAAATATCATCACTAGTTTAGCTCTCCCATTTATGGAGAGCTTTTTTAATTGAAATCATAATTGATTTAGAATAATTTGTTACAATATACACTTTACATTTATGGTTTTCCGCTTCAAAATTAAATTAATTAATACTTATAAATATTAAAATTATACATATATTGATTCAATAAATTAAAAGGAGACTCGGTCATGTTTCAATTATTAGCAGTATGTCCAATGGGATTAGAAGCAGTTGTAGCTAAAGAAATACAAGAATTAGGTTACGATACACAAGTAGAAAACGGTCGTATCTTTTTTGAAGGTGATGAAAGTGCTATTGTTAGATGTAACTTATGGTTACGTACCGCAGACCGAATAAAAATTGTAATGGGTCGATTCAATGCTACTACTTTCGACGAATTATTTGAGCAAACAAAGTCATTACCATGGGAGACCGTAATTGACAAAGAAGGTAATTTCCCGGTTCAAGGGCGGAGTGTAAAATCAACATTATATAGTGTACCTGACTGCCAAGCAATTACTAAAAAGGCTATAGTAGAACGACTTAAGCATGCTTATCAAGAAAAAGGATGGCTAAGTGAAACAGGCGCCAAATATCCTGTAGAAGTAGCAATATTAAAAGATAATGTATTATTGACCATTGATACTGCTGGTTCTGGACTCAACAAGCGAGGTTATCGCATTGCTCAAGGTGAAGCACCCATTAAAGAAACATTGGCAGCAAGCCTCATTCGTTTAGCAAATTGGAATGGTAACACACCTTTAATTGATCCTTTCTGTGGTTCAGGCACCATTGCTATCGAAGCATGTCTTATTGCACAAAATATTGCTCCTGGTTTTAATAGGGATTTTGTATCTGAACAATGGAATATGATGCCACCTAATATTTATGACAAATTTCGTGATGAAGCTGATCAATTGGCTGACTATGATAAAGACATACAAGTATATGCTTCTGATATTGATCCAGAAATGATTGAAATTGCAAAGCGTAATGCAGAAGAAGTTGGTCTCGGAGATATCATACAGTTCAATGTTAAAGATGTGAATACTTTGTCTATTGATACCGACATGCCTGTAGCACTTGTTGGCAATCCACCGTATGGTGAAAGAATTGGAGATCGTGAAGAAGTTGAAGAAATGTATCGTTATATAGGTACACTTTTGAAACAACATCCTCATTTATCGGCCTATATATTAACAAGTAACAAAGAATTTGAATACTTAGTTAATCGAAAAGCGACTAAAAGACGTAAGTTGTTCAACGGGTATATTGAATGTACGTACTATCAGTATTGGGGTAAAAAGCAAAGTAATAAAAATTAAATTTTACATTTTATAATACTTGTGTAATTATAGTAATTATTCAAGTACTATTTATTCGCACTCTTATCTTGACTGTAGTACAGTTAAATAGGAGTGTTTAATTTTATTAAAAAATAAGTCATATACTAAAAATGTATCATATTTTAATTAGAAAGGGGCTTTTAAATATGAAGACTGTTTTGATTGTAGGCGCAAATGGTAGAGTATCTATCGAAGCGACAAAAATTTTCCTAGAGAACTCAAGATTTAATGTTGATTTATTTTTGAGAAATGCGCATCGTATACCTGATTACGCCTCTAATAGAATTAAAGTTTATGAGGGAGACGCTAAAAATATTGAGGATTTAGAAAGTGCTTTAAACAATGTTGATGTTGTTTTTGCAAGTTTATCGGGATCACTTGATAAACAAGCTGAAACTATCGTAAAAGCCATGGATAACAAAAATGTTAAGAGACTGATTTTTGTAGCAGCTCCTGGTATTTATGATGAACTACCAGAACCATTCAATCAATGGAATAAAGAACAATTTGGCGAAAAATTGAATCGCTACCGCAAAGCATCTGATATTATAGAAAATTCAGATTTAGATTACACAATAATACGTCCAGGCTGGCTTACAGATAAAAATGAAAATGTATATGAGATCACAGCAAAGAACGAAACATTTAAAGGTACTGAAGTATCACGTAAAAGTGTAGCATCTTTAGCAGTACAAATTGCCAAAAACCCAGAACTACACTCTAAAGAAAATATTGGTGTGAATAAACCTAATACAGAAGGTAATAAACCTGCTTGGTTCAATTAGTATAAAGTTTGTATCTACATGCATGGGTTTTCAATCAATATTATGATAGAATTTGAAATAGATAAATAAGCTTTAATTTAGGGCAAGTCATCATGGCTGCCTTATTTTTTTGAATTTATTGCTAATTATCATAAAATAAATTGTACAATATTACTTAAATTCAAACAGGGGATTATCTTTCATTCAATTATAAAAACAAGATAGAATTCATTTATTATACTTCTAATATCTTTGATGAAAGTTACAATAATCATTTAGCTACAGATACTTTTCATTTAAATTTAATTTACCTTTCAAATAATTTTGAATTCTGATTTTGTTACTTTAATCGAGTAAAAATACTGTGATTTATCACTGAACTAAAGGGGTAATACTTATGGCAATAAATGAACAATTAGATACTTTATATAAATTAAAAAAAGAATTGGAAAAATCTAATAACAGACCTTTAATTAATACTATTAATCAAGTAATAAAAAAAGTTTATTTAAATCAATACACCGCAACATTTGTAGGACATTTCTCAGCTGGAAAATCAACGTTAATTAATTTGTTATTAGAACAAGATATACTACCAAGTTCTCCAGTACCAACAACGAGCAATACAGCTATCGTTTCAGTAGCCAAGGAAGACGAAATCATTGCCAACCTTACACAACAACAATATACAAAATTAAAAACGTACAACGATGTTAAACAAATGAATCGTCAAAATGTCGATGTAGAATCGATAGAAATTAATTTTCCATCAAACAAATTTAATCTAGGGTTTACATTTCAAGATACACCGGGTGTTGACTCTAACGTTGCAACGCATCAGTCGAGTACAGAGCAATTTATGTATACAAGTAACTTGTTGTTTTATACAGTAGACTATAATCATGTCCAATCAGCGTTGAACTTTAAATTTATGAAACGTATTAATGAAGCTGGTATACCAATTATTTTTGTGATTAATCAGATTGATAAACATAATGAAGAAGAAATTACATTTGAAACTTTTAAATCAAGAGTCGAAAAATCAATCAAAGACTGGGATATCAAACTTCAAGATACTTATTACGTTTCAAAGTTTGATCATCCACAGAATGAAATTGACAAACTTTCAAATTTTCTAGTATTTATGGATCAACATCGTGAATCAACAGAAGACTATGTTAATAGAACAATTCAATTCATTACCGACGCACAATACATATACATTCAAAATGAAATGCAATCTATTCTTGACACCCTTCAAATTAATGAAGAACAATTCGAGGAAGCATATATTCAATTTCAACAAAATCAAGAAGTCAGCGCAGAAGCACAATTGCTCAATGACTCTAATCAATTATTTAATTATTTAAAACAGAAGCGTAAAGATATATTAGATAATGCTTATATCATGACGTACGATATGCGTGAATCTTTACGGAATTATTTAGAAAGCATGGCAACTGATTTTAAAGTGAATGGATTTTTTAATAAAAGGAAGAAAAAAGAAGAAGAACAAATCAAACGACTTAATGAGGCGACCACTCAATTGCAAGAGAAAGTTAATCAACAAGTACGACAACCACTTCGTGAAGATATGTCATTTTTAACTAGATTCATAAATAAACATGCTGTGAATGAAAAAATACTAAATCAAGATTATGACGTCGTTCCGTCACTTATATCAGAGCTATATCAAACTCAAACGAGCATTAGCAACACATACGTTTTAACATTTTCAGATGAAGTTATAAAAGCTTTGAATAAAAAAATAGAAAATGAGTCAACGCCACTATTTGAAGAAGCTGTCAATCATGTACAAGTTAATGAATTATCAAGTGATGAAAATGAAGATAGGTATGAATATGATAGATACATTGAACTTAACACATTAAAGGATTCGCTTACATCCCACAACTACAAACATTACTATATCCATTTAGACGATTCTTTAGATAAATTAATTGGAAGAACAGAGACTCATTTTGAACTTAAACAAGAAAATTCGACTGCTTATCATCGTAAACATGAGACACAACATAGTAAAGAGTTTGTTACATCTAATCAAGATATTAAGCGTGCATTAGATATCGTTAAAGATGTACCATTATTTGATCGCACTAAACAAGATATCACCGATACCATTCAGAGACTCGATAATCAAATAACAAAAGTAGGTGTTTTTGGTACATTTAGCGCAGGTAAAAGCAGCTTAATCAACGCTCTACTAGGTGATAACTATTTAGTTAGTTCTCCTAATCCAACAACAGCGGCAACGACGGAATTATCATATGGTAAAGAGAGTCAAATCACATTAAAATCTAAAGAGCAATTACTAGAGGAAGTTAATCATGTACTAGAATTTTATGAAATATCATTTAACACCTTAGACAACTTTATTGAGAGCGATTTAGAGAAGTTAAAATCGAAACTAGAAAAGAACCAACTTGCATTTATTAGTGCAATTGAGAAACATTATGAAATGTACACGTCAATGCTAGAACATTCACTTATACACACAGTATCGCTTGAAGAAATTAAAAAGTGGAGTGCCGAGGATGAGTATGCCACTTTCGTGAAAACTGTACACCTTAAGCTACCTTTAGATTGGCTTAAGGGTAAAATCATTATTGATTCACTGGGTTTACATTCCAATAATCAAAGACACACGAATGAAACTGAACAAATTCTCACTTCTTCTGACCTTATTTTGTATGTAACTTACTTCAATCATTCATTTACAGATAACGACAAAGCCTTTATCGAACATATGAAAGATATGAATCAATTAAATGAAAATCAAGCTTTTAAAATGATAATTAATGCGGTTGACCTAGCAGAAGATAAACAGGATATACAAGCCGTTGAGGATTATGTTGCAGATGCACTGGGGCAAGTTAACTTACACTCTGATATATATAGTGTTTCAAGTCGTCAAAGTTTAAATGGGAATAACATTGGCATAAATGAATTAAGAGAAAGTATACAATACTTTGCAAAGGTTGAATCTAGAACAATTTTAGAGCAGCAGATGACTTATCAATTGCAACAAATGAATAACTCCTTTAAAAAAATGATTAAAGATTTTCACGATGACAACGCAAAATTATCAGCTAGACAACATAAATTAAATCACTATAAAAACCAAACCCTATTAAATCAAGAGTTGATTGATACAACTGCACAACGTACTTTCAATGAAGTAGAAGAACAAGTATATCATCTAAATGAACGGTTAAAACTACAACTTTTAGATGAGGTTAAATCTGTGTTTAATAGTCAGATGACACAAAATAACGACTTTAATGAGGAAAAGAAAATTTCAACTAAAATATATTTAGATCAAATTCATCAACGCTTATTCTTAGAGCAATCACTTATCACAGAAAGGATTAAAAAATATTTTAATTCACAACTAGAAGAACAAATCCTACCAGTCATGAAAAAGTTAAATCAGATTCATGTTATTATAAATGCAAAATTTAATGTTGAGCCATTACTCGTTGATACGGCGTTACTTCAAATTGAACTTAATTCAATGTTGCAATCACTACCAAAACAGTTAACTAAACGTAAAATAGTTAATCCAAAGTCACAAAAGGATATACAAGTACACATAGCTAATCAAACTCTTGAATTATTACAAGATGATTTGAACTCATTGCGCCGACAATTAAATGATTATATCCATGAGATGACTCAACTTGCCGAACATCAATTTCAAATGTTGGAGACATCCATTCAACAACAAATTGATGAGTTACTTTCATTCACTATCGATGATACATTAATACAACAACTAGAATTGAAAACGACACAATTAGACAATATTTTATAGTAGAAAGAAGGATTAAAAATGCCTCAAAGAGTATTGCTCGTTGATGGAATGGCTTTATTATTTAGACATTTTTATGCAACAAGCTTACACAATCAATTTATGTACAATTCTAAAGGAATTCCTACAAATGGTATTCAAGGTTTTGTAAGACATATTTTTAGCGCTATCAAGGAAATCGAACCTACTCACGTAGCAGTTTGTTGGGATATGGGGCAAGAAACATTCAGAAATGAAATGTATGATGGCTATAAACAAAATCGCCCAGCACCTCCTGATGAACTTATTCCTCAATTTGATTATGTTAAAGAAATATCCCATCAGTTTGGTTTTGTAAATGTTGGTAAGCGTAATTATGAAGCTGATGATATTATTGGCAGTTTAGCTGAAACATATTCACAAGAACATGAAGTTTATATCATTACCGGAGACCGAGACTTACTCCAATGCATTAATCATAATGTAGAAGTTTGGCTTATTAAAAAAGGTTTTACAATCTATCAACGTTACACGCTTGATCGTTTCATTGATGAATACGGGCTTAATCCTCAACAATTAATAGATGTTAAAGCTTTTATGGGTGATACTGCAGATGGCTATTCTGGTGTAAAAGGGATAGGTGAAAAAACGGCAATTAAATTGATTCAAAATCATGGAACTGTCGAAAATGTAGTGAACAATTTATCATCACTAACTCCCGCTCAACAGAAAAAAATAACAAATAATTTAAATCATCTGCATTTATCAAAGTCACTCGCAGAAATATATACGAAAGTTCCAATTGAAACAGACAAACTTTTTAAAGAGATGACATATGCTCATACACTAAATGAGATTTTATCCATTTGTAATGAACATGAACTATACGTTTCAAGTAAATATATTGCAAGTCACCTCTAACCATAAACCAATGAACATTTCATTTAGATATTGTTCATTGGTTTTTTTAATATCAATAAGCATCTCCATCAAAAATATAAATATTTTATTAAAACTTTGTGAATTAATTTCACAAAGTTATCTTAAAGTGATATTATTGTTTAGAACAAATAAATTGTTGTTCAAAATGCTATTGTGATAAATGAAGAGCAAACCGAAATCAAATGGTCGGAACATCTGCTCTTTTTTATTGAGCAAATGTATAAGTTATTCATTGTCAAAATTATCAACATTAAATACGTATAATTTTCAAATCACATCAAACAACAAAGAAAAAACATCAAGAATAGGAGTGGCAATAGCTTTGAATAATCGTGATAAATTACAAAAATTTAGTATCCGAAAATACGCAATTGGAACATTTTCTACTGTGATTGCAACACTTGTGTTCATGGGTATCAATCCAAACCATGCAAGTGCCGACGAGTTGAATCAAAATCAAAAGTTAATTAAACAATTAAATCAAACAGATGATGATGATTCGAATACGCATAGTCAAGAAATCGAAAATAACAAACAAAATTCAGCTGGGCAGACTGAATCATTAAGTTCATCAACTAGTCATAATCAAGCAAATGCACGACTGTCGGATCAAGTCAAAGACCCTAATGAAACATCGCAACAATTACCTACAAATGTTTCTAATGATAGTATCAATCAATCGCATAATGAAACAAATATGAATAACGAACCATTGCAAGTTGATAATAGTACTATGCAAGCACATAGTAAAAAAGTAAGCGATAGCAATGGAAATACTTCTGGAAATGAACATCATAAACTAACAGAAAATGTACTTGCGGAAAGCCGAGCAAGTAAAAATGACAAAGAAAAAGAGAATCTACAAGAGAAAGATAAACCACAGCAAGTACAGCCACCATTAGATAAAAATGCATTACAAGCTTTTTTTGACGCATCATACTACAATTACAGAATGATTGATAGAGATCGTGCGGATACAACAGAATATCAAAAAGTCAAATCTGCTTTTGACTACGTCAATGACCTACTAGGTAATAATCAAAATATTCCTTCAGAACAGCTTGTTTCGGCATATCAACAATTAGAAAAAGCATTAGAACTTGCACGTACGTTACCACAACGATCTACTACAGAAAAACGTGGTAGAAGAAGTACGAGAAGTGTTGTTGAGGAACGATCATCAAGAAGCGATTATTTAGATGCAAGAACTGAATATTATGTTTCAAAAGATGATGATGATTCTGGTTTCCCTCCTGGTACTTTCTTCCATGCTTCAAATAGAAGATGGCCTTATAATTTACCAATATCTAGGAACATCTTACGTGCTTCTGATGTACAAGGTAATGCTTATATCACTACAAAACGACTTAAAGATGGATATCAATGGGATATTTTATTTAATAGTAATCATAAAGGTCATGAATATATGTACTATTGGTTTGGACTTCCAAGTGATCAAACACCAACTGGTCCTGTAACTTTCACTATTATTAACCGTGATGGTTCAAGTACATCTACTGGTGGAGTGGGATTTGGATCAGGTGCACCACTACCTCAATTTTGGAGATCAGCAGGTGCTATTAATTCTAGCGTAGCGAATGATTTTAAACATGGCTCCGCTACAAATTATGCATTTTATGATGGTGTTAATAATTTTTCTGACTTTGCTAGAGGGGGAGAATTATACTTCGACAGAGAAGGCGCTACACAAACTAATAAATATTATGGCGATGAAAACTTCGCAATGTTAAATAGTGAGAAACCAGATCAAATAAGAGGATTAGATACAATATATAGTTTTAAAGGTAGTGGTGATGTAAGTTATCGTATTTCATTTAAAACTCAAGGAGCTCCAACTGCAAGATTGTATTATGCTGCTGGCGCGCGTTCTGGTGAATATAAACAAGCAACGAACTATAACCAACTCTATGTCGAACCTTATAAGAATTATCGAAATCGAGTACAGTCAAATGTCCAAGTTAAAAATCGTACACTTCATTTAAAAAGAACAATCAGACAATTCGATCCTACATTACAGAGAACTACTGATGTTCCTATTTTGGATAGTGACGGTTCCGGAAGTATTGATTCGGTATACGACCCATTAAGTTATGTAAAGAATGTGACTGGTACAGTCCTAGGTATTTATCCATCTTATCTTCCTTATAATCAGGAAAGATGGCAGGGAGCTAATGCCATGAATGCCTATCAAATTGAAGAACTTTTTTCACAAGAAAATCTTCAAAATGCAGCACGTTCAGGCCGTCCAATTCAATTTCTTGTAGGTTTTGATGTTGAAGATAGCCATCATAACCCTGAAACTCTTTTACCAGTAAATTTATATGTAAAACCTGAGTTAAAACATACAATTGAGTTATATCACGATAATGAAAAACAAAATAGAAAGGAATTTTCAGTATCGAAACGAGCGGGCCATGGTGTTTTCCAAGTAATGAGTGGAACGCTTCATAACACTGTAGGATCAGGAATATTACCTTATCAACAAGAGATACGTATCAAACTTACTAGTAATGAACCAATTAAAGATAGTGAATGGTCTATTACAGGATATCCTAACACGCTTACATTACAAAACGCTGTGGGTAGAACAAATAATGCTACTGAAAAAAACTTAGCTCTTGTTGGTCATATTGATCCAGGAAATTATTTCATCACTGTTAAGTTTGGTGATAAAGTAGAACAATTTGAAATTAGATCAAAACCAACACCACCAAGAATCATTACAACTGCTAATGAATTACGTGGAAACCCTAATCACAAGCCTGAAATAAGAGTAACAGATATACCAAATGATACTACTGCTAAAATCAAACTTGTGATGGGCGGAACCGATGGTGATCATGATCCAGAAATAAATCCATATACTGTCCCTGAGAACTACACAGTAGTTGCAGAAGCATACCATGATAATGATCCAAGTAAAAATGGGGTCTTAACATTCCGTTCATCAGACTACCTTAAAGATCTACCATTAAGCGGTGAATTAAAGGCAATTGTTTATTACAATCAATATGTACAATCAAACTTTAGTAATAGCGTTCCGTTTAGTAGTGATATAACACCACCTACAATTAATGAACCAGCAGGATTAGTTCATAAGTATTACAGGGGAGATCATGTAGAAATTACTCTTCCAGTCACTGATAATGCTGGCGGTTCAGGTTTAAGAGATGTAAACGTCAATTTACCTCAAGGTTGGACAAAATCTTTTACAATCAATCCTAATAATAATACTGAGGGTACGCTTAAGTTAATTGGTAATATTCCTAGTAATGAAGCATATAATACGACATATCATTTCAATATAACTGCAACTGATAATTCTGGAAATACAACAAATCCAGCTAAAACCTTTATTTTAAATGTTGGTAAGTTGGCTGATGATTTAAATCCAGTCGGATTATCTAGAGATCAACTACAATTAGTGACAGACCCTTCTTCATTATCTAATTCAGAACGAGAAGAAGTAAAAAGAAAAATAAGTGAAGCAAATGCTAATATAAGATCATATTTATTACAAAATAACCCAATACTCGCTGGAGTAAACGGCGACGTTACATTTTATTATAGAGATGGTTCTGTAGATGTTATTGATGCTGAAAATGTAATCACATATGAGCCCGAAAGAAAATCCATTTTCAGTGAAAATGGTAATACAAATAAAAAAGAAGCAGTAATCACTATTGCTAGAGGACAAAACTATTCCATTGGTCCAAACTTGAGAAAATATTTCTCATTAAGTAATGGTTCGGATTTACCTAATAGAGATTTCACCTCTATATCAGCTATTGGATCTTTACCTTCATCGAGTGAAATTAGTCGACTCAATGTTGGAAATTATAACTATAGAGTTAATGCTAAAAACGCTTATCATAAGACTCAACAAGAACTTAATTTAAAACTTAAAATAGTAGATGTTAATGCACCTACTGGTAATAATCGTGTATATAGAGTTAGTACTTATAATTTAACTAATGATGAAATCAATAAAATCAAACAAGCATTTAAAGCAGCTAATTCTGGACTTAATTTAAACGATAACGATATCACTGTTTCGAATAACTTCGATCATAGAAATGTTAGTAGTGTGACAGTAACTATACGTAAGGGCGATTTGATAAAAGAGTTTTCATCAAATCTAAATAATATGAATTTCTTACGTTGGGTTAATATTAGGGATGATTATACTATTTCGTGGACTTCTAGTAAGATTCAAGGCAGAAATACAGATGGTGGATTAGAGTGGTCACCAGATCATAAATCTCTTATTTATAAATATGATGCAACATTAGGTAGACAAATAAATACTAATGACGTGTTAACTTTACTTCAAGCAACAGCTAAAAGCTCAAATTTACGTTCAAATATCAATAGTAATGAAAAACAGTTAGCAGAACGAGGGTCTAATGGGTATTCTAAATCTATAATTAGAGATGATGGTGAGAAATCTTATTTACTTAACTCAAATCCTATTCAAGTATTAGACTTAGTAGAACCAGATAATGGTTACGGTGGACGTCAAGTCAGTCATTCTAACGTTATATATAATGAAAAAAATTCTTCTATCGTAAATGGTCAAGTTCCAGAAGCTAATGGGGCATCCGCTTTTAATATTGATAAAGTTGTTAAAGCCAATGCGGCAAATAATGGTATTATGGGTGTTATCTATAAGGCACAATTATACTTAGCACCATACAGTCCAAAAGGTTACATCGAAAAATTAGGCCAAAATTTAAGCAATACCAATAACGTGATTAATGTTTATTTTGTACCTTCTGATAAAGTAAATCCTAGTATAAGTGTAGGTAATTACGACCATCATACGGTATATTCTGGTGAAACATTTAAAAATACTATCAATGTAAATGATAATTATGGATTAAATACAGTAGCTTCTACAAGTGATAGTGCAATTACTATGACCAGAAACAACAACGAGTTAGTAGGTCAGGCTCCTAATGTTACTAATAGCACAAATAAAATTGTAAAAGTTAAAGTCACAGATAAAAGTGGAAATGAAAGTATTGTTTCTTTCACAGTAAATATAAAACCATTAAACGAGAAATATAGAATAACAACTTCATCAAGCAATCAAACACCAGTGAGAATTAGTAATATTCAAAACAATGCTAACCTTTCAATTGAAGATCAAAATAGAGTAAAATCTTCACTCAGCATGACTAAAACTTTAGGTACAAGAAATTATGTCAACGAGTCAAATAATGACGTTCGTAGTCAAGTTGTAAGTAAAGTAAATAGAAGTGGAAACAATGCTACAGTTAATGTTACAACTACATTTTCTGATGGCACAACTAATACAATAACTGTTCCAGTTAAACATGTGTTATTAGAGGTTGTACCTACTACTAGAACAACAGTAAGAGGACAACAATTTCCAACCGGCAAAGGAACTTCCCCAAATGATTTCTTTAGTTTAAGAACGGGAGGTCCAGTTGATGCGAAAATAGTTTGGGTTAATAATCAGGGACCCGATATAAACAGTAATCAAATTGGTAGAGATTTAACATTACACGCTGAAATATTCTTTGATGGTGAAACAACACCAATTAGAAAAGATACGACTTACAAACTTAGTCAATCTATTCCAAAGCAAGTATATGAAACAACTATCAATGGTCGATTTAATTCATCAGGCGATGCATATCCAGGAAATTTTGTTCAAGCAGTAAATCAATATTGGCCAGAACATATGGACTTCAGATGGGCCCAAGGATCAGGTACACCAAGTTCTCGTAATGCAGGTTCATTTACTAAAACAGTTACGGTAGCTTATCAAAACGGCCAAACTGAAAACGTTAATGTACTATTCAAAGTCAAACCAAATAAACCTGTTATTGATAGTAATAGTGTGATTTCAAAAGGACAATTGAATGGTCAACAAATTTTAGTTCGAAATGTTCCACAAAATGCACAAGTCACTCTATATCAATCAAATGGAACTGTTATTCCTAATACAAGTACAACTATAGATTCTAACGGTATAGCTACTGTAACAATTCAAGGCACTCTACCAACCGGAAATATTACTGCTAAAACCTCAATGACAAATAATGTAACGTACACTAAACAAAATAGTAGTGGAATTGCTTCAAATACAACTGAAGATATAAGTGTTTTTTCAGAAAACAGTGATCAAGTAAATGTTACCGCTGGCATGCAAGCTAAAAATGATGGTATTAAAATAATTAAAGGTACAAACTATAATTTTAATGACTTCAATAGTTTCATAAGTAATATACCAGCGCATTCTACTCTTACATGGAACGAGGAACCTAATACTTGGAAAAACAACATTGGTACTACAACAAAAACTGTTACAGTTACTCTACCTAATCATCAAGGTACGAGAACTGTAGATATTCCAATAACAATCTATCCCACAGTTACAGCTAAGAATCCAGTAAGAGATCAAAAAGGGCGAAACTTAACCAATGGTACTGACGTTTATAATTATATTATTTTTGAAAATAATAACCGTCTTGGAGGAACAGCTTCTTGGAAAGACAATCGTCAACCTGATAAAAACATAGCCGGTGTACAAAATTTAACTGCACTTGTTAATTATCCTGGCATATCTACACCATTAGAAGTTCCTGTTAAAGTGTGGGTATATAATTTTGATTTCCCTCAACCTATCTACAAAATTCAAGTAGGTGATACATTCCCTAAAGGAACATGGGTAGGCTATTACAAACATCTTGAAAATGGTGAGGGATTACCAATAGATGGTTGGAGATTTTATTGGAACCAGCAAAGTACAGGAACTACTAGTGATCAATGGCAATCATTAGCATATACTAGAACTCCTTTTGTTAAAACTGGTACTTATGATGTCGTTAATCCTAGCAACTGGGGTGTTTGGCAAACATCACAATCAGCTAAATTTATAGTTACAAATGCTAAACCTAATCAACCAACCATAACTCAGTCTAAAACTGGTGATGTAACAGTAACACCTGGTGCTGTGCGTAATATACTAATTAGTGGGACAAATGATTATATCCAAGCATCTGCAGATAAGATTGTTATTAATAAAAATGGAAATAAATTAACTACTTTTGTTAAAAATAATGATGGCCGTTGGACTGTTGAAACTGGGTCACCTGACATAAATGGTATCGGACCAACAAATAACGGAACTGCTATATCTTTAAGTCGATTAGCAGTTAGACCTGGGGATTCAATAGAAGCAATAGCGACTGAAGGTTCCGGAGAAACTATAAGTACTGCAGCAACTAGTGAAATTTATATTGTCAAAGCTCCACAACCTGAGCAAGTAGCAACTCATACTTATGATAATGGAACATTCGATATATTACCTGACAATTCACGTAATTCTTTAAATCCAACTGAACGTGTCGAAATTAATTACACTGAAAAATTAAATGGCAATGAAACACAAAAATCATTCACTATTACTAAAAATAACAACGGCAAATGGACGATAAATAATAAACCAAATTATGTCGAGTTCAATCAGGATAACGGTAAAGTTGTATTTTCAGCCAATACAATTAAACCTAATTCTCAAATTACAATAACTCCTAAAGCAGGTCAGGGTAACACTGAAAACACAAATCCTACTGTAATTCAAGCACCTGCGCAACATACTTTAACAATCAATGAAATTGTTAAAGAACAGGGTCAAAATGTAACTAATGATGATATTAATAATGCGGTTCAAGTGCCAAATAAAAATAGAGTTACGATTAAACAAGGAAACGCTCTTCCAACAAATTTAGCTGGTGGTAGTACATCACATATTCCAGTAGTTATTTATTACAGTGATGGAAGTTCTGAAGAAGCTACTGAGACTGTTAGAACTAAAGTTAATAAAACCGAATTAATCAATGCACGTCGTCGCCTAGATGAAGAAATTAGTAAAGAGAATAAAACACCATCAAGTATCAGAAACTTTGATCAAGCTCTGAATCGTGCTGAATCACAAATTAATACCGCTAAAAGTGAAGCTGACCAAGTTATAGGCACAGAATTTGCAACACCTCAACAAGTAAATTCAGCGTTATCCAAAGTTCAAGCGGCACAAAATAAAATAAATGAAGCTAAAGCATTATTACAAAACAAGGCTGATAATAGTCAACTCGTGAGAGCAAAAGAACAATTACAACAAACGATTCAACCAGCCGCTTCAACTGATGGTATGACTCAAGATAGCACAAGGAACTATAACAATAAACGCCAAGCTGTTGAACAAGCAATACAACATGCAAATGACGTTATAAATAATGGAGACGCGACATCCCAACAAATTAATGATGCTAAAAATACAGTTGAACAGGCACAGAGAGAATATGCTGAAGCCAAAAGCAACTTACGTGCTGATAAGTCACAGTTACAAAGTGCTTATGATACGTTGAATAGAGATGTGTTAACAAATGATAAAAAGCCAGCATCTGTAAGACGCTATAATGAGGCCATTTCAAATATTAGAAGTGAATTAGATACAGCTAAAGCTGATGCAAGTAGTACTTTGCGAAACACTAATCCTTCCGTTGAACAAGTTAGAGACGCTTTAAATAAAATAAATACTGTTCAACCTAAAGTGAATCAAGCAATTGCTTTACTTCAACCAAAAGAAAATAATTCAGTACTTGTACAAGCTAAAAAACGTTTACAAGACGCTGTAAATGACATACCTCAAACACAAGGTATGACCCAACAAACAATTAATAATTATAATGACAAACAACGTGAAGCTGAAAGAGCACTTACTTCTGCACAAAGAGTGATTGATAATGGGGATGCTACAACTCAAGAAATTACTTATGAAAAATCTAAAGTAGAGCAAGCAATGCAAGCATTAACTAATGCTAAAAGTAGTCTGAGAGCTGATAAGAATGAATTACAGACAGCATATAACAAATTAATTGAGAACGTATCTACTAACGGTAAAAAACCGGCGAGTATACGTCAATACGAAACAGCCAAAGCCAGAATACAAAATCAAATTAATGATGCTAAAAATGAAGCGGAGCGAATTTTAGGTAACGATAATCCACAAGTCTCACAAGTAACTCAAGCCTTGAACAAAATCAAAGCTATTCAACCAAAATTAACCGAAGCAATCAACATGCTTCAAAACAAAGAAAATAATACAGAATTAGTCAATGCTAAAAACAGACTTGAAAATGCAGTAAATGATACAGATCCAACACACGGTATGACACAAGAAACAATTAATAATTACAACGCTAAAAAGCGAGAAGCTCAAGATGAAATACAAAAAGCGAACACGATTATTAATAATGGAGATGCTACCGCTCAAGATATTTCTTCTGAAAAATCTAAAGTAGAGCAAGTATTACAAGCATTACAAAATGCTAAGAATAACTTAAGAGCTGATAAAAGAGAATTACAGACTGCATACAATAAACTTATACAAAATGTTAATACCGATGGTAAAAAACCATCTAGTATTCAAAACTATAAGTCTGCAAGACGAAATATCGAAAACCAATATAATACCGCTAAAGACGAAGCTCATAATGTTCTTGAAAATACAAACCCTACTGTAAATGCAGTAGAGGATGCCCTACGTAAGATAAATGCAATTCAACCAGAGGTTACAAAAGCTATTAATATGCTTCAAGATAAAGAAGATAATAGCGAACTCGTCAGAGCAAAAGAAAGATTAGATCAAGCCATTAATAGTCAACCATCACTAAATGGTATGACTCAAGAATCTATTAATAATTACACAGCAAAACGTAGAGATGCACAAAATATAGCAAGTTCTGCTGAGACTATTATTAATAATGGAGATGCATCTATAGAACAAATAACAGAAAATAAAATTCGAGTTGAAGATGCAACTAATGCACTTAATGAAGCAAAACAACATTTAACTGCAGATACAACTTCGTTAAAAACTGAAGTACGAAAATTAAGTAGGAGAGGCGACACAAACAACAAAAAACCTAGCAGTGTTAGTGCTTATAACAATACTATTCATTCGCTACAATCTGAAATTACACAGACTGAAAATAGAGCAAATGCTATCATCAATAAGCCTATTCGTTCTGTTGAAGAAGTAAATAATGCATTACATGAAGTAAAGCAATTGAACCAACGCTTAACAGATACGATTAACTTACTACAACCTTTAGCGAATAAAGAAAGCTTAAAAGAATCTCGTAATCGACTTGAAAGTAAAATTAATGAAACCGTTCAAACAGAAGGTATGACTCAACAATCTGTTGAAAATTATAATCAAACTAAAATAAAAGCTCAAAATGAATCTAGTATTGCACAAACTCTTATTGATAATGGTGATGCATCTGATCAAGAAGTTTCTACAGAAATAGAAAAATTAAATCAAAAGCTGTCTGAATTAACAAATTCAATCAATCACTTAACAGTTAATAAAGAACCTTTAGAAACTGCTAAAAATCAATTACAAGCAAATATTGACCAAAAACCTAGCACTGATGGTATGACGCAACAATCTGTACAAAGCTATCAACGTAAATTACAAGAAGCTAAAGATAAAATAAATTCAATTAATAATGTCTTAGCGAACAATCCAGATGTTAGTGCCATCAGAACAAACAAAGTTGAAGCAGAACAAATCAATAACGAGTTAACACAAGCGAAACAAGGTCTTACTGTTGATAAACAACCATTGATTAATGCAAAAACTGCTTTGCAACAAAGTTTAGATAATCAACCAAATACAACTGGTATGACTGAAGCAACAATTCAAAATTATAACGCTAAACGTCAAAAAGCTGAGCAAGCTATTCAAAAGGCAAATAAAGTAATTGAAAACGCTCAACCTAGCGTACAACAAGTGTCTGCTGAGAAATCTAAGGTAGAGCAAGCACTCAATGAATTGAACAACGCCAAATCAGCGCTTAGAGCTGATAAAGAAGAATTACAGCATGCATATGACCAGTTGATTCAACCAACGGATTTAAATAATAAGAAACCAGCTACTATCAATGCGTACAATCAAAGATATCAACAATTTAGTAATGAATTGAACAATACTAAAACAAATGCTGACCGAATTTTAAAAGAGCAAAACCCAAGTGTAGCTAACGTCAACAATGCACTAAATAAAGTAAGAGAAGTACAACAAAAATTAAACGAAGCCAGAGCACTTTTAGAAAATAAAGAAAACAACGACGAACTAGTTCGAGCAAAAGAGCAACTTCAACAAGCAGTTGATCAAGTTCCTTCAACTGAAGGAATGACGCGACAAACTAAAGATGATTACAATTCAAAACAACAAGCTGCTCAACAAGAAATAACAAAAGCACAACAAGTTATCGATAATGGCGATGCGACTACACAACAAATTTCTAACGCAAAAACAAATGTTGAACGCGCTTTAGAAGCATTAAATAATGCAAAAACTGGTTTAAGAGCAGACAAAGAGGAACTTCAAAATGCATATAATCAATTAACTCAAAATATTGATACGAGCGGTAAAACGCCATCAAGTATTAAGAAATACAATGAAGCTAAGTCTCGTATTCAATCTCAAATTGATTCAGCTAAAAATGAAGCAAACAGTGTTTTAACAAATGACAATCCTCAAGTATCACAAGTGACTGCTGCGTTAAACCATATAAAATCCGTTCAACCTGAACTAGATAAAGCAATCTCATTATTACAGAATAAAGAAAACAATGATGCATTAGTTCAAGCAAAACAACGACTTGAACAAATTGCTAATGAAGCAGATCCAACACAAGGCATGACAACAGATACTGCTAATAGCTATAAATCCAAAAAACTTGAAGCTGAAGATGAAATACAAAAGGCTCAACAAATCATTAACAATGGCGATGCCACTGAACAACAAATTAGTAACGAAACAAATAGAGTAAATCAAGCGATTAATGCATTAAATAAAGCTAAAAACGATTTACGTGCTGATAAGTCTCAATTAGAACACGCTTATAACCAACTAATACAAAATGTTGATACAAATGATAAAAAAACTGCAAGTATTCAACAATACCAAGCTGCTCTACAAGCCATTGAGACACAATACAATAACACTAAATCAGAAGCACATCAAATTCTTGAAAATGGTAACCCTTCAGTTAATGAAGTAGCACAAGCATTACAAAAAGTTGAAGCCGTACAACTTAAAGTTAACGACGCGATTCATATGCTTCAAGATAAAGAAGATAACAGTGCACTTGTCACAGCAAAAAATCAACTTCAACAAGCAGTTAATGATCAACCATTAACAACAGGTATGACTCAAGCTTCTATTAATAACTATGAAGCTAAGAGAAATGAGGCTCAAAGTGCTATCAGAAATGCAGAATCTGTCATCAACAATGGCGATGCATCAGCAAAACAAATTTCAGACGAGAAATCTAAAGTTGAACAAGCACTAGCACATTTGAATGAGGCTAAACAACAATTGACTGCAGACACGAGTCAATTACAAACAGCTGTTCAACAATTAAACCGAAGAGGCGATATAAATAATAAAAAGCCAAGAAGTATCAGTGCCTATAATAAAGCAATTAAATCATTAGAAACACAAATTACGTCTGCTAAAGATAATGCCAACGCTGTGATACAAAAACCTATACGTACTGTTCAAGAAGTAAATAATGCATTACAACAAGTGAATCAGTTGAATCAACAATTAACTGAAGCAATTAGTCAACTTCAGCCACTATCAAATAATGATGCATTAAAAGCTGCAAGATTAGAGTTAGAAAATAAAATAAATCAAACAGTACAAACTGACGGTATGACGCAACAATCTGTAGACGCTTATCAAAACGCTAAACGTGAAGCCCAAAATGAATCTAACACTGCTTTAGCATTAATTAATAATGGTGATGCCACTGAACAACAAATTACAACTGAAACAGACCGAGTTAATCAGCAAACTACAAACTTAACTCAAGCAATCAATGGGTTAACAGTTAATAAAGAACCATTAGAAACCGCAAAAACAGCGTTACAAAATAACATCGACCAAGTACCTAGTACAGATGGTATGACTCAGCAATCAGTTGCTAATTATAATCAAAAACTACAAATAGCTAAAAACGAAATTAACACAATTAATAACGTTTTAGCTAACAATCCTGATGTTAATGCAATTAGAACAAATAAAGCAGAAGCGGAACGAATCAGTAATGATTTAACACAAGCTAAGAATAACTTACAAGTTGATACTCAACCTTTAGAAAAAATAAAAAGACAACTACAAGATGAAATTGATCAAGGTACTAACACAGATGGAATGACTCAAGATTCAGTGGATAACTATAATGATAGCTTAAGTGCAGCAATTATAGAAAAAGGCAAAGTAAATAAATTACTTAAACGTAATCCGACAGTAGCACAAGTTAAAGAAAGCGTTGCTAATGCACAACAAGTTATACAAGATTTACAAAATGCTCGTAATTCACTTGTTCCAGACAAAACTCAACTTCAAGAAGCTAAAAATAGATTAGAAAATAGTATTAACCAACAAACAGATACTGACGGTATGACTGAAGATTCACTTAATAATTACAATGATAAATTAACTAAAGCTAGACAAAATCTTGAAAAAATCACTCAAGTTTTAAACGGCCAACCTACAGTAGCTGAAATAAGACAGAACACTAGCGAAGCTAATAGTCATACACAAGCGTTAGACACTGCTCGTTCTCAACTTACATTAAATAGAGAGCCATATATCAATCATATAAATAATGAAAGTCATTTAAATAACGTGCAAAAAGATAATTTTAAAGCTCAAGTTAACTCAGCACCTAATCATAATGCTTTAGAAACGATTAAAAACAAGGCAGATACTTTAAATCAATCTATGACAGAATTAAGTGAAAGTATTGCAGATTACGAAAATCAAAAACAACAAGAAAATTATTTAGATGCATCTAACAATAAACGTCAAGACTATGACAATGCAGTCAATGCGGCTAAAGGAATTCTCAACCAAACTCAAAGTCCGACTATGGGTGTTGATGTGATTAATCAAAAAGCTGAAGAAGTAAAACGTACTAAAGATGCTCTTGACGGAAATCATAGATTAGAAGAAGCTAAACAACTAGCAATAGCTCATTTAAATACCTTAAATGATTTAAACGATGCTCAGCGACAAGCTTTAACTGATACTATAAATCACTCTCCAAACATCAATTCAGTAAATCAAGCTAAAGATAAAGCTAATACTGTTAACACAGCAATGACTCAACTGAAACAAACTATTGCTAACTATGACAATGAATTGCATGACGGCAATTACATTAATGCAGATAAAGACAAACAAGATGCTTACAATAACGCTGTTACCAATGCTAAACAACTGATTAGTCAATCTGATGCTAATCAAGCTCAACTTGATCCAGCTGAAATTAATAAAGTTACACAAAGAGTCAATACGACTAAAAATGATTTAAATGGTAATGACAAATTAGTTGAAGCTAAAAGGGATGCTAATACAACCATCGATGGTTTAACTTATCTAAATGAAGCTCAACGTAACAAAGCTAAAGAAAATGTAGGCAAAGCTTCTACAAAAACAAATATTGCGAGTCAGTTACAAGATTACAATCAGTTGAATACTGCTATGCAAGCATTACGTAACAGTGTGAACGATGTTAACAACGTCAAAACGGGCAGCAATTATATAAATGAAAATAATGGTCCAAAAGAAGCTTACAATCAAGCTGTTACTCATGCTCAAACATTGATAAATGCACAATCTAACCCTGAAATGAGCCGTGACGTAGTAAATCAAAAAACACAAGCAGTAGATACTGCCCATCAGAATTTAAACGGACAACAAAAGTTAGAACAAGCACGAAATAGTGCTAATACAGAAATCAATGACTTACCAAACTTAACTAATGATCAAAAAGCTAAAGAAAAGGAACTGGTAAATAGTAAACAAACTCGTACGGAAGTACAAGAACAACTTAATCAAGCTAAGGCGCTAGATGGTTCTATGGGCACTTTAAAATCACTCGTTGCTAAGCAGCCTGAAGTACAAAGAACAAGCAACTATAATAACGAGGATCAACCTGAACAATCTGCATACAATGATGCCATTACAATGGGACAAACTATAATTAATAAAACAGCTGATCCAGTACTTGATAAAACTTTAGTTGATAACGCAGTTAGTAACATTTCAACCAAAGAGAATGCACTACATGGTGAACAAAAATTAGCAACTGCTAAAACGGAAGCAATTAATGCACTTAATACATTAGCTGATTTAAACACTCCTCAGAAAGAGTCTATTAAAACAGCTATTAACACTGCTCATACAAGAACTGATATAACTGCAGAGCAAAGTAAAGCAAATCAAGTAAATAGTGCAATGCACACGTTGAGACAAAACATTTCTGACAACGAATCAGTAACAAACGAAAGTAAGTATATTAACGCTGAACCCGAAAAACAACATACGTTTACTGAGGCTCTAAATAATGCTAAAGAAATTGTTAATGAACAACAAGCCACTCTTGATGCCAATTTAATTAATCAGAAAGCACAAGCGATTCTCACTACTAAGAATGCTTTAGACGGTGAAGATCAATTACGTCGTGCTAAAGAAAATGCCAATCAAGAAATCAATACGTTAAATCAATTGACTGATGCACAAAGAAACAGTGAAAAAGGTTTAGTCAATAGTTCTCAAACTAGAACAGAAGTTGCTTCTCAATTAGCAAAAGTTAAAGAACTAAATAAGGTGATGGAGCAACTGAACAATCTCATCAACGGTAAAAACCAAATGATAAATAGCAGTAAATTTATCAATGAAGATGCGAATCAACAACAAGCATATACGAATGCGATTGCTACTGCAGAAGCACTTAAGAACAATTCTCAAAATCCTGAATTAGATAAAGCTAACATTGAACAAGCAATTAATAATATTAACTCTGCAATTAACAATCTAAACGGTGAAGCCAAACTGACTAAAGCTAAAGAAGATGCTGTTGCTTCAATAAATAGCCTAAGCGGATTAACTAATGAGCAAAAAGCTAAAGAAAATCAAGCTGTTAATGATGCAGAAACAAGAGATCAAGTTGCTAATAAATTACGTGATGCTGAAGCATTAGATCAATCAATGCAAACATTACGTGACTTAGTTAACAATCAAAATGCAATCCATTCAACAAGTAATTATTTTAACGAGGATTCAACTCAAAAGAATACTTATGATAATGCAATTGATAATGGCTCGACATATATAACTGGTCAACACAATCCAGAATTAAATAAATCTACTATTGATCAAACGATTAGCCAAATTAACACAGCTAAAAATGATTTACATGGTGCAGAAAAGTTACAAAGAGATAAGGGCACTGCTAACCAAGAAATTGGACAATTAGCATATTTAAATAATCCACAAAGATCTGGTGAAGAAGCATTAGTTAACGGTTCAAATACACGTTCTGAAGTAGAAGAGCATCTTAATGAAGCTAAAGCATTAAATAATGCTATGAAGCAATTAAGAGATAAAGTAGCTGAAAAGACTAATGTCAAACAAAGTAGCGATTACATTAATGATTCAACTGAACATCAACGTGTGTATGATCAGGCACTTCAAGAAGCAGAAAATATTATTAATGAAAATGCTAATCCAACATTAAATAAATCGAAAATTGAACAAAAGTTACAACAATTGACTGACGCTCAAAATGCGTTACAAGGTTCACATCTTTTAGAAAATGCTAAAAATAATGCTATTTCTGAAATCAACAAACTCACAGCATTAAATGATGCACAACGTCAAAAAGCAATTGAAAATGTTCAAGCACAGCAGACAATCCCAGAAGTTAATCAACAATTAACTTCGGATAGAAAAATAAATACTGCAATGCAAGCTTTACGAGATAAAATAGGCCAACAAAATAACGTTCATCAACAAAGTAATTATTTCAATGAAGATGAACAACCAAAACATAACTATGATAATGCTGTACAAGCCGGTCAAAGAATTATTGATAAATCTCAAGATCCAATCATGAGCAAAAATGAAATTGAACAAGCAACAAATCAAATCATTACGACTCAAACAGCACTAAATGGTGAAAACAAATTACACACTGATCAAGAAAGCACAAATAGACAAATAGAAGGTTTATCTAGTTTGAACCAAGCTCAAATTAATGCTGAAAAAGGTTTAGTAAACCAATCAACTACTAGAACAGAAGTTGCTCAAAAGTTAGCTGTAGCCAAAGAATTAAATTCTGCTATGAGTAATTTAAGAGATGGCATTCAAAATAAAGAGGACATCAAACGTAGCAGTGCATATATCAACGCAGATCCAGCTAAAGTTACAGCTTACGATCAAGCGCTACAGAACGCAGAAAATATCATCAATGCCACACCAAACGTAGAGCTTAATAAAGCTACAATTGAACAAGCGTTAACTCATGTCCAACAAGCTCAGCAAGATCTTGATGGCGTTCAACAATTAGCAAACTCAAAACATCAAGCAACTCAAAATGTAGACGGACTATCTAGCTTAAATGACGGTCAAAAGCGTGAATTAAATCTATTAATCAATTCAGCTAATACCCGTACAAAAGTACAAGAAGAATTAAACAAAGCAACTGAATTGAACCATGCGATGGAAGCTTTAAGAAACAGTGTTCAAAACGTTGGTCAAGTAAAACAAAGTAGCAATTATGTTAATGAAGATCAACCTGAACAGCACAATTATGATAATGCTGTCAATGAAGCTCAAGCTACAATCAACAACAATGCTCAACCTGTTCTAGACAAATCAGCTATAGAACGTTTAACTCAAACTGTTAACACTACAAAAGATGCATTACATGGTGCTCAAAAACTGACACAAGACCAACAAGCTGCTGAAACTGTAATACGTGGTTTAACGAGTCTCAATGAACCTCAGAAAAATGCTGAAGTAGCTAAAGTAACTGCAGCAACAACACGTAATGAAGTGAGTAATATTCGTCAAGAAGCAACAACATTAGATACTGCAATGCATGGTTTACGTGAAAGCATTAAAGATAAAAACGATACTAAAAATAGTAGTAAATATATCAATGAGGATCATGACGAACAACAAGCTTATGACAATGCTGTAAATATTGCTCAACACGTTATCGATGAAACTCAAGCAACGTTAAGCTCAGATACAATCAATCAATTAGCAAATGCCGTAACTCAAGCTAAATCTAATCTTCATGGAGATACTAAACTACAACACGATAAAGATAGTGCTAAACAAACGATTGCTCAATTACAGAATTTGAATTCAGCTCAAAAACATATGGAAGATTCTTTAATTGATAATGAATCTACACGTACGCAAGTCCAACACGATTTAACAGAAGCTCAAGCTTTAGATGGATTAATGAGTGCCTTAAAAGAGAGTATTAAAAATAATGCTAATATTGTTTCAAACGGTAATTACATCAATGCGGAACCATCTAAAAAACAAGCATATAATGACGCTGTACAAAATGCTCAAAATATAATAAACGGAACAAATCAACCAACTATTAATAAAAGTAATGTCAATACAGCAACGCAAGCCGTTAACAATACAAAAGATGCTTTAGATGGTGATCATAGATTAGAGGAAGCTAAAAATAATGCTAATCAAACAATCACAAATCTATCTAATTTGAACAATGCCCAAAAAGATGCAGAGAAAAATCTAGTTAATAGCGCATCAACATTAGAACAAGTTCAACAAAACTTACAAACCGCTCAACAATTAGACAATGCTATGGGTGAGTTACGACATAGTATTGCTAACAAAGATCAAGTGAAATCAGATAGTAAATATCTAAATGAAGACCCACAAATTAAGCAAAACTATGATGATGCAGTTCAACGTGCTGAAGGTCTTATTAACGCAACTCAAAATCCTGAATTACTTAAAGCAAACATTGACCAAGCAACTCAATCAGTTCAAAATGCAGAACAAGCTTTACATGGTGCTGAAAAATTAAATCAAGACAAACAAACGTCTTCGACTGAACTAGATGGATTAACAGATTTAACAGATGCACAACGTGAAAAACTTAGAGAACAAATTAATAGTTCAAATAGTAGAGATGATATCAAACAAAAAATTGAGCAAGCAAAAGCACTAAATGACGCAATGAAACAACTTAAAGAACAAGTTGCGCAAAAAGATGGTGTTCATGCTAACAGTGATTATACAAATGAAGATTCTGCACAAAAAGATGCGTACAATCATGCACTTAAACAAGCGGAAGACATTATTAATAACAGCTCAAATCCTAACTTAAATGCGCAAGACATTACTAATGCTTTAAATAATATTAAACAAGCACAAGATAATCTTCATGGAGCACAAAAATTACAGCAAGACAAAAATACAACTAATCAAGCGATCGGTAACTTAAATCATCTTAATCAACCTCAAAAAGATGCGCTTATACAAGCTATTAATGGAGCTACATCTAGGGACCAAGTTGCTGAAAAACTTAAAGAGGCCCAAGCGCTTGATGAAGCTATGAAACAACTTGAAGACCAAGTGAATCAAGATGATCAAATTTCAAATAGCAGCCCATTCATAAATGAAGACTCAGACAAACAAAAAATTTATAATGATAAAATCCAGGCTGCAAAAGATATAATTAATCAAACATCTAATCCAACCTTAGATAAACAAAAAATTGCTGATACACTCCAAAATATTAAAGATGCAGTGAATAATTTACACGGTGATCAAAAATTAGCTCAATCTAAACAAGACGCTAATAATCAATTAAATCGTTTAGATGACTTAACCGAAGAACAAAAGAACCATTTTAAACCGTTAATTAATAATGCTGATACTCGTGATGAAGTAAATAAACAACTAGAGATTGCTAAACAATTAAATGGTGATATGAGTACACTTCGTAAAGTCATAAATGATAAAGATCAAATTCAACATTTAAGCAATTACATTAATGCTGATAATGATAAAAAACAAAATTATGATAATGCTATTAAAGAAGCTGAGGATTTAATTCATAATCATCCAGATACATTAGATCATAAAGCATTACAAGATTTATTAAACAAGATAGACCAAGCGCATAACGAGTTAAATGGAGAATCTAGATTTAAACAGGCATTAGACAATGCTCTAAACGACGTAGATGGCTTAAATAGTCTCAATGTTCCACAACGTCAAACTGTTAAGGATAACATTAACCATGTGACAACTCTAGAAAGTTTAGCTCAAGAATTGCAAAAAGCAAAAGAGCTTAATGATGCTATGAAAGCAATGAGAGATAGCATTATGAATCAAGAGCAAATTCGTAAAAATAGCAATTATACTAATGAAGACTTAGCTCAACAAAATGCCTATAATCATGCAGTTGAAAATATAAATAGCATTATTGGTGAAGACAATGCGACGATGGATCCTCAAATAATCAAAAAAGCAACTCAAGATTTAAATACAGCTATAAATGGATTAAATGGAGATCAAAAACTTCAAGATGCAAAGACAGATGCTAATCAACAAATTACTAACTTTACTGGTTTAACTGAACCACAAAAACAAGCATTGAAAAACATCATTAACCAACAAACAAGTAGACCAAATGTTGCTAAACAGTTAAGTTATGCCAAATTCTTAAATGGAAAAATGGAAGAATTAAAAGCTGCAGTTGCCAAAGCGCCATTAGTAAGACAAAATAGTAACTATATTAACGAAGATGCCTCTGAAAAAGAAGCATATGAACAAGCTATTGCAAAGGGTCAGGAAATAATTAATGCTGAAAATAATCCAACAATAAGTAGTACTGATATCAATCGTATCATTCAAGAAATTAATGTCGCTGAACAAAATCTTCATGGCGAAAATAAATTAAGACAAGCACAGGAAACTGCAAAGAATGAAATACAAAATTTAGACGGATTAAATTCAGCTCAAATAACAAAATTAATCCAAGATATAGATAGAACAATAACTAAACCTGCAGTAACTCAGAAACTAGAAGAAGCAAAAGCTATAAACCAAGCTATGCAACAACTTAAACAAAGTATAGCCAATAAGGATGCTACTCTAAATTCTAGTAACTATCTCAATGAAGATTCTGAGAAAAAGTTAGCTTACGATAATGCTGTAAGCCAAGCTGAACAACTCATAAATCAACTTAACGACCCAACTATGGATATAAGTAATATTCAAGCTATTACTGAAAAAGTCATTCAAGCAAAAGATTCATTGCACGGTGCAAATAAACTAGCACAAAATCAAGCAGATTCAAATTCAATAATAAATCAATCATCAAACTTAAATGATAAACAAAAGCAAGCATTAAATGACTTAATTAATCATGCTCAAACTAAACAACAAGTGGCAGAAATTATTGCACAAGCTAATAAGTTAAATAATGATATGGGCACACTGAAAACATTCGTAGAAGAACAGTCAAAAGTTCATCAGCAAAGTAAATATATTAATGAAGATCCACAAGTTCAAAATATTTATAATGACTCCATTCAAAAAGGACAAGAAATATTAAACGGTACTACGGATGATGTTTTAAACAACAATAAAATAGCAGATGCCATTCAAAACATTCAATTAACTAAAAACGATTTACATGGTGAGCAAAAATTACAAAAAGCACAACAAGATGCAAATAATGAATTAAACTATTTAACAAACCTAAACAATTCTCAAAGACAAAGTGAGCATGATGAGATTAACTCTGCGCCTTCAAGAACTGAAGTTTCTAATGATTTAAATCATGCTAAAGCACTTAATGAAGTTATGCGTCAACTTGAGAATGAAGTTGCTCTTGAAAACAGTGTTAAAAAATTAAGCGACTTTATCAATGAAGATGAATCGGCACAAAATGAATATAGTACTGCACTTCAAAAAGCTAAAGACATTATCAATGGCGTTCCAACTAGCACTATAGATAAAGCTACAATTGAAGGTGCTTTATTAGACTTGCAAAACGCTAGAGAAAGTTTACATGGTGAGCAAAAACTTCAAGAGGCTAAAAATCAAGCTGTTGCTGAAATTGATCATTTACAAGCATTAAATCCTGGACAGGTTCTTGCTGAAAAAACATTAGTTAACCAAGCATCAACCAAACCAGAAGTTCAAGAAGCCTTACAAAAAGCAAAAGAACTTAATGAAGCTATGAAAGCACTGAAAACTGAAATAGATAAAAAAGAACAAATCAAGGCTGATAGTAAATATATAAATGCTGATAGTGGTCTTCAAGCAAATTACAATTCTGCATTAAATTATGGTTCTCAAATTATTACAACTACTCAACCACCAGAGCTTAATAAAGATGTAATAAATCGAGCAACTCAAACGATTAAAAATGCTGAAAATAATTTAAATGGGCAATCTAAATTAGCAGAGGCTAAGTCAGATGGAAATCAAAGCATCGACCATTTGCAAGGATTAACACAATCACAAAAAGATAAACAACATGATTTAATTAATCAAGCTCAAACTAAACAGCATGTAGATGATATAGTAAATAACTCTAAACAGTTAGATAACTCTATGAATCAACTACAACAAATTGTTAACAATGACAATACAGTAAAACAAAATAGTGATTTCATTAATGAAGATTCTAGCCAACAGGATGCTTATAATCATGCAATTCAAGCAGCAAAAGATTTGATAAATGCTCATCCTCCTATCATGGATAAAAATCAAATAGATCAAGCTATTGCAAATATTAAACAAGCACTTAATGATTTACATGGTAGTAATAAACTATTAGAAGATAAAAAAGAAGCTTCAGAACAACTACAAAATCTGAATAGCTTGACGAACGGGCAAAAAGATACGATTTTAGATCATATTTTCAGTGCATCAACAAGAAATCAAGTAGGAGAAAAAATTGCAAGTGCTAAACAATTAAATAATATAATGAAAGCACTTAGAGATTCTATTGCTGATAATATTGATGTTTTACAAAGTAGTAAGTACATCAATGAAGATTCTGAACAGCAAAATGTTTATAATCAAGCTGTTAATAAAGCTAAAAATATAATTAATGATCAACCAACACCAGTAATGGCAATTGATGCGATTCAAAGTGTACTAAATGAAGTTAAACAAACTAAAGATAATTTACATGGTGATCAAAAACTTGCTAATGACAAGACAAACGCTCAAGCAACATTAAATGCGTTAAATCACTTAAATCAAGCGCAAAGAAGTAATCTTGAAACTAAAGTTCAAAACTCTAATTCTAGACCAGAAGTACAAAAAGTAGTTCAATTAGCAAATCAACTTAATGAAGCGATGAAAAAATTAGAAGATGCTTTAACTGGTAATGACGCAGTAAAACAAACGAGTAATTATATTAATGAGGATACTTCTCAACAAGTTAACTTTGATGAATATACAGATAGAGGTAAAAACATAGTTGCTGAACAAACAGATCCAAATTTGTCTCCAGCTAATATTAACACTATTGCTGATAAAATTACTGAAGCTAAAAATGATTTACATGGCGAACAAAAACTAGAACAAGCTCAACAACAGTCCATCAATACTATTAATCAAATGGCTGGTCTAAACCAAGCTCAAAAAGAACAATTAAATCAAGAAATTCAACAAACTCATACCCGTTCTGAAGTACATCAAGTAATTCATAAAGCACAAGCTTTAAACGATTCAATGAATACTTTACGTCAAAGTATCACTGATGAAAATAATGTTAAACAAACAAGTAACTACATTAATGAAACTGTTGGTAAACAAACTGCATATAACAATGCCGTTGATCGTGTAAAACAAATAATCAATCAAACATCTAATCCAACTATGAATCCTTTAGAGGTGGAACATGCAGCATCAAATGTAAAAACTTCTAAAGATGCACTTCATGGTGAACGTGAATTGAATGACAATAAAAATTCAAAAACTTTTGCAGTCAATCACTTAGATAACCTCAATCAAGCTCAAAAAGAAGCATTAACTCATGAAATTGAACAAGCAACTATAGTTTCACAAGTAAATAATATCTATAACAAAGCGAAAGCTTTAAATAATGATATGAAAAAACTTAAAGATATCGTTGCTCAACAAGATAATGTGAGACAATCAAACAATTATATAAACGAGGATAGTACACCTCAAAATATGTACAACGATACAGTTAATCATGCACAATCAATCATTGATCAAGTAGCAAACCCTACGATGTCTCATGACGAAATAGAGAATGCAATCAATAATATAAAGCATGCCATCAATGCACTCGATGGAGAACATAAATTACAACAAGCAAAAGAAAATGCAAACTTATTGATTAATAGTTTAAACGATTTAAATGCACCACAAAGAGATGCCATAAATAGATTGGTTAATAAAGCTCAAACAAGAGAAAAAGTAGCTGAACAACTTCAAAGTGCGCAAGCTCTAAATGATGCTATGAAGCATTTAAGAAACAGCATTCAAAATCAATCAACTGTAAGACAAGAGAGCAAATATATTAATGCAAGTGATGATAAAAAAGAGCAATATAATCACGCAGTTAGAGAAGTCGAAAATATTATCAATGAACAACATCCAACACTGGATAAAGAAATAATTAAGCAACTAACGGATGCTGTAAATCAAGCGAATAATGACTTAAATGGCGTTGAATTGTTAGATGCTGATAAGCAAAACGCACATCAATCTATACCTACATTGACGCACTTAAATCAAGCGCAACAAAACGTATTAAATGAGAAAATTAATAGCGCAGTTACCAGAACTGAAGTTGCTGCTATTATTGGCCAAGCAAAACTACTCGATCAAGTCATGGAGAATTTAGAAGAAAGTATCAAAGATAAAGAGCAAGTTAAACAGTCAAGTAACTATATTAACGAAGACCCTGATGTTAAAGAAACATATGATAACGCCGTTAATCATGTGACAGAAATACTTAACGAAACAGTAAATCCAACGTTATCTATTGAAGATATAGAGCATGCTATCAACGAAGTTAATCAAGCGAAAAAACAACTCAGAGGTAAACAAAAACTTTATCAAACTATCGATTTAGCTGATAAAGAATTAAGTAAATTGGATGATTTAACATCACAACAAAGCAGTTCAATATCTAATCAAATATATACTGCTAAAACGAGAACAGAAGTTGCGCAAGCGATTGAAAAAGCAAAATTATTAAATCATGCAATGAAAGCACTTAACAAAGTTTATAAAAATGTAGATAAAGTGTTAGATAGTAGTCGATTCATTAACGAAGATCAACCCGAAAAAGAGGCCTATCAACAAGCTATAAATCATGTTGATTCAATCATTCATAGACAAACAAATCCTGAAATGGATCCAACAGTAATCAATAGCATAACTTATGAACTTGAAACTGCTCAAAATAACTTACATGGTGATCAGAAACTTACTCATGCACAACAAGATGCTGCTAATGCAATTAATGGGCTAATTCATCTTAACGTTGCTCAACGCGATGTCATGATAAATGCGAATACAAATGCTACAACACGCGAACAAGTTGCGAAGAACTTAGATAATGCTCAATCTCTTGATAAAGCTATGGAAGCACTACAACAAGTAGTTGCTCATAAAAATAATATATTGAACGATAGTAAATATTTAAATGAAGATTCAAAATATCAACAACAATACGATCGAGTTATTGCTGATGCTGAACAACTACTTAATCAGACAACAAATCCAACATTAGAACCATATAAGGTCGATATTGTTAAAGATAATGTCTTAGCTAACGAAAAAATACTATTTGGTGCAGAAAAACTATCATATGACAAATCAAATGCAAATGATGAAGTTAAACATATGAATTATCTTAATAATGCACAAAAGCAATCTTTAAAAGATATGATTTCTCACGCAGCTTTAAGAACTGAAGTTAAGCAACTTCTGCAACAAGCTAAAGTCCTAGATGAAGCCATGAAATCACTTGAAGATAAAACTCAAGTAGTGATTACAGATACTACTTTGCCTAATTACACTGAAGCTTCAGAGGATAAAAAGGAAAAAGTAGACCAAACTGTTTCACATGCTCAAGCTATCATTGATAAAATAAATGGCTCAAATGTAAGTTTAGATCAAGTACAACAAGCACTAGAACAATTAACTCAAGCATCAGAAAATCTAAATGGTGATCAGCGAGTTGAAGAATCTAAAGCTCATGCTAATCAAACAATTGACCAATTAACACATCTTAATTCATTACAACAACAAACTGCGAAAGAAAGTGTTAAAAACGCAACAAAACTAGAAGAAATCGCTACTGCTAGTAACAATGCTCAGGCATTAAACAAAGTAATGGGTAAATTAGAACAATTCATTAATCATGCTGATTCAGTTGAAAATAGTGATAATTATAGACAAGCCGACGACGACAAAATTATCGCTTATGATGATGCACTAGAACATGGACAAGATATACAAAAAACTAACGCAACCCAAAATGAAACAAAACAAGCGTTACAACAAATAATAAATGCAGAAACATCGTTAAATGGTTTCGAAAGATTAAATCATGCTAGACCACGAGCTTTAGAATATATCAAATCACTAGAAAAAATAAACAATGCTCAAAAGTCTGCTTTAGAAGATAAAGTAACGCAATCGCATGATTTATTAGAATTAGAACATCTTGTCAACGATGGTACAAACCTCAATGACATTATGGGTGAATTAGCTAAGGCAATCGTTAATAACTATGCTCAAACCAAAGCAAGTATAAATTACATTAACGCCGACAACCTACGCAAAGATAACTTTACACAAGCTATCAACAATGCACGTGATGTGCTTAACAAAACTCAAGGTCAGAACTTAGATTTCAATTCAATTGATACATTTAAAGATGATATATTCAAGACTAAAGATGCACTAAATGGTATTGAACGTTTAACAGCTGCAAAATCAAAAGCAGAAAAACTAATTGATAGTTTAAAATTTATTAATAAAGCTCAATTCACACATGCAAACGATGAAATTATGAATACTAATTCTATTGCACAATTGTCTAGAATCGTGAATCAAGCATTTGATTTAAATGATGCAATGAAATCTTTAAGAGATGCACTTAATAATCAAGCTCTTCCTGTCCAAGCAAGCTCAAATTATATAAATTCAGATGAAGATTTAAAACAACAATTTGACCATGCTTTAAGTAATGCTAGAAAAGTACTTGCAAAAGAAACTGGTAAAAACTTAGATGAAATACAAATTGAGGGACTCAAACAAGTGATTGAGGATACTAAAGATGCTTTAAATGGTATCCAACGTTTATCAAAAGCTAAAGATAAAGCAATTCAATATGTACAATCTTTATCTTATATCAATGATGCACAACGTCATATTGCTGAAAATAATATTCACACCTCTGATGATTTATCATCTTTAGCAAATACATTATCTAATGCTAGTGATTTAGATAATGCAATGAAAGACTTACAAGATACTATAGAAAGTAATTCATCTTCTGTTCCAAATAGTGTGAATTATATTAATGCAGATAAGAATTTACAAATTGAATTTGATGAGGCACTACAACAAGCAAGTGCAACAAGCTCTAAAACTTCAGAAAATCCAGCAACGATTGAAGAAGTATTAGGCCTTAGTCAAGCCATTTACGATACAAAAAATGCATTAAATGGTGAACAACGACTTGCAACTGAGAAAAGCAAAGATCTAAAATTAATAAAAGTATTAAAAGATTTAAATAAAGCGCAACTTGAAGATGTCACAAACAAGGTAAATGCAGCAAATACTTTAACAGAGTTATCTCAGCTCACTCAATCAACGTTAGAATTAAACGATAAAATGAAATTATTGAGAGATCAACTTAAAACTTTAGTAAATCCCGTTAAGGCAAGTTTAAATTATAGAAATGCTGATTATAATTTAAAACGTCAATTTAACAAAGCTTTAAAAGAAGCTAAAGGCGTGTTAAATAAAAATAGCGGTACAAATGTCAATATCAATGACATTCAGCATCTTTTAACACAAATAGATAATGCAAAAGATCAATTAAATGGTGAACAACGTCTAAAAGAACATCAACAAAAATCTGAAGTATATGTTATTAAAGAATTAGATATACTTAATAATGCTCAAAAAGCTGCAATAATTAATCAGATTAGAGCGTCTAAAGACATTAAAATGATTAACCAAATTGTTGATAATGCAATTGAATTAGATGATGCTATGCAAAGTTTAAAAGAACATGTAACTCAATTAACAGCAACTACAAAAGACAACATCGAATATTTAAATGCCGATGAAGACCTAAAATTACAATATGATTACGCTATCAACTTAGCGAATAATGTTCTTGACAAAGAAAACGGTACAAATAAAGACGTTAATATCATAATTGGTATGATTCAAAATATGGATGATGCTAGAGCACTTTTAAATGGAATCGCAAGACTTAAAGATGCTCAAGCAAAAGCACATAATGACATTAAAGAAACGCTTAAACGTCAACTTGATGAAATTGAACATGCTAATGCAACATCAAATTCTAAAGATCAAACTAAACAAATGGTAAATGAGGAAGCTAGAAAAGCACTTTCTAATATTAATGACGCAACATCAAATGATTTAGTTAATCAAGCAAAAGATGAAGGGCAATCTGCAATTGAACACATACATGCAGATGAATTGCCTAAAGCAAAACTAGATGCTAATCAAATGATTGACCAAAAAGTTGAAAATATAAATCACTTAATTAGTCAAAATCCAAACTTATCAAATGAAGAAAAAAATAAACTAATATCTCAAATTAAGAAGTTAGTAAATGAAATTAAGAATGAAATTCATCAAGCTATAAATAAACAACAAATAGAAAATGCTACAACAAAACTAGATGGAATCATTGATACTACTAAAAAATTAATTATCGCCAAAGCAGAAGCTAAACAAGTGATAAAAGAGTTATCACAAAAGAAACGAGATGCAATAAATAACAACACTGATTTAACACCTTCTCAAAAAGCACATGCTTTAGCAGATATTGATAAAACAGAAAAAGATGCACTTCAACATATCGAAAATTCTAATTCAATTGATGATATCAATAACAATAAAGAGCATGCATTTAATACTTTAGCTCATATTGTTATTTGGGATACTGATCAACAACCATTAGTTTTTGAACTACCTGAATTGAGCCTTCAAAATGCTCTAGTAACAAGTGAGGTGGTTGTTCACAGAGATGAAACGATTTCATTAGAAGCTATAATTGGAGCTATGACTTTAACTGATGAACTTAAAGCAAATATTGTTTCATTACCAAAGACTGATAAAGTAGCTGATCACTTAACCGCTATAGTTAAGGTTATGTTAGCTGATGGCTCATATATCACTGTAAATGTTCCAGTGAAAGTTGTAGAAAAAGAATTACAAATAGCTAAAAATGATGCTATAAAAATAATTGATGTTCTGGTAAAACAAAAAATCAAAGATATAGATTCTAATAACGAATTAACGTCTACTCAACGTGAAGATGCAAAAGCTGAAATTGAAAGATTGAAAAAGCAAGCTATCGATAAAGTGAATCATTCAAAATCGATTAAAGATATTGAAACAGTAAAACGAACTGATTTTAAAGAAATAGATCAATTTGATCCTAAACGCTTTACGCTAAATAAAGCTAAAAAGGATATCATTACTGATGTTAATACTCAAATCCAAAATGGTTTCAAAGAAATCGAAGCAATAAAAGGTTTGACTTCTAAAGAAAAAACTCAGTTTGATAAACAGTTAACTGCACTACAAAAAGAATTTTTAGCCAAAGTCGATCATGCTCATAATTTAGTAGAATTAAATCAATTACATCAAGAGTTTAATAATAGATATGAACATATTATAAACAAGGCACATTTACTAGGTGAAAAACATATAGCAGAACATAAATTAGGATATGTTGTAATAAATAAAACTCAGCAAATATTAAATAATCAATCTGCTTCTTACTTAATAAAAAAATGGGCACTTGATAGAATTAAACAAATTCAATTAGAAACGATGAATTCAATTCGTGATGCACATACCGTACAAGATGTAAACAAAGCATTGTTACAAGGTATAGAGCAAATCATGAAAGTAAATGTAAATATTACAAATCAATCTTTCAAGGATTCTTTGCATAACTTTAATGATCTTCAATCAAAATTTGATGCTAGATTAAGAGAAAAGGATGTTGCAAACCATATCGTACAAACTGAAACATTCAAAGAAGTTCTAAAAGGAACGGGTGTTGAACCAGGAAAAAACAATAAAGAGACACAGCAACCAAAACTTCATAAGAATGATAATGATAGCCTATTCAAACATTTAGTTGATAATTTTGGCAAAACTGTAGGTGTTATCACATTAACTGGTTTACTTTCTAGTTTCTGGTTAGTTTTAGCTAAAAGACGTAAAAAAGAAGAAGAAGAAAAACAATCGATAAAAAATCATCGCAAAGACATTCGTCTTTCAGATACTGATAAAATAGATCCAATGGTAATAACTAAGCGTAAAATAGATAAAGAAGAACAAATACAAAACGATGACAAACATTCAATTCCAGTTGCTAAACGTAAGAAATCTAAAGAAAAGCAATTGAAGGAAGAGGATATTCATTCAATCCCCGTCGTTAAACGTAAACTAAACAGTGATAACAATGATACAAAACAGAAGAAAGTTGCTTCTAAAAAGAAGAAAACGCCTCGATCAACTAAAAAAGTTGTAAAAAACAAAAAGCGTTCTAAAAAGTAAAATATATCTTTAACACAGAACAAGCCCGGGACTTAATGCCCCGGGCTTGTTTTTGTGTTAATCATCGATTATTGAGTACGAACGTATTATAATAAGCTTTTCAAAGCCGAAATCTTATTGGTGAGGTTGAACAAACAATTAAATACATAATATATCATATTAACACTTTAGATTATTGTGATGTAAGTTTGTATAGTGTTTGTTGAGCAAGTTGATTCGCTTCTTTATTTTGTTTTCGTGGAATCCATTTCACAAACATCAAATCAAAACTTTGCTCTAAGATTTCTATGTTTTCAAAATAAACTTTAAACTTAGCATTTTTAACTTTACCTTGTAGCATACTATCTTCAATTAATTTTGAATCAGTATAAAGTAACGCGTTAGATACTTTTAATTCGCGTGCGTGTTCCAAAGCGTGCAACATTGCTGCCCATTCTGCACTATGATTATCCATTTCACCTAAATCATGGGTAAATGCATATCTTTGTGAATTTTCTTTTATAATAATCGCACAAGCACTTCGGCCGGGATTTCCTTTAGTCGCAGCATCAAAATGTATTTTAGCCATTACTTTTACTCCTCTTCAGAATTGTCTACTCGCTAAAATGTATCTATTATATTGTATCAAACTAAAAAGACAAAACGCTAAAAATTAAATCAAAAACAAACAGAACCTAAGATAACATATATACTACAGGTTCTGCTAACAAATAGGGCATTGATGTCTATATTGAGCCCTTATATTAAGATTTATTTAACTTTGGTCGTACGTCCTATCATTGAAAATTTCACTTGGAATTTCTACGGACAAATCAAATTGAATTTCGAAGCTAGTTCAGCACAAGGAATTCTGTTTCGTTTTTTGTATATCTACATATCGAATACAATAAATATTAATACCCATTATCTAATTGTTCTATCTTTCCTTTTCGATATAGAGACTTAGCAATATATCCAAATGGTACGTTAAAAATTGTTGACACTAATTTTAACAGGTAAGTTGTAATAAATATTTCAAAAACAGCAGTACCTGGCATAGTACCAATAAAAGCAATTGAAACAAATAAACCGGTATCAATAATAGAACTTAAAATGGTACTACCATATGCTCTAATAATAAAGGTTTTATCAGAGCTAAATATCTTTTTAATCATACTGAATATAAATACATCAATATGTTGGCCTATGATATAAGCAATAATGGAACCTATAGCAATTCTAGGCACTAAATCAAAAATCATTTTTAATGAGTTTTGCGCATTGTCTACTGGAGCAGGAATAAAATGCAATGACATTTGCATGACTATAATCATTACTAAGGTTGAAGAGAAACCAAGCCACACTGCTCTTTTAGCAACTTTACGACCATAGATGTCATTTAATATATCAGTAGCTAAATATATAGAAGCAAACATGACATTTCCAAGTGTAGCCGTAATACCAAAAATATGAACTGCTTTTATGACTTGTATATTAGCGATAATCGTTCCTATTGCTACCCAAGCAATTAGTCCTTGTTTACCAAAGCAACGATACATCAGTACCATTAAAGCGAATGTAACAATAAATGACGCAATACCAAATATTTCATTATACATATCATTTTCCTCCTAAATTTTGTTAAAGCGGGTGTTTAGAAACCGCCAAAATTAACTATACTAGTTTACTTAAAATTTATCTTTAATGCAATGCTAAAAAAGAAGAGTAAATAAATATTAACTTAAACCAACATCTAAGTTATCAATTTTCTCAAAACTAAAATTGATTATTTCAAATTCCCAACTTATAAATGCTATAATACAAACATGTGAAATGAGTATATATTATAAATAGTCTATAGCTAAGGGAAGTGGAAGCTATACTCACTTATACAGAACAACAAGCAATTCAACACATCGACCAATTGATGAATATTTATTGTCACCAATGTCCATTAAAAAAGCACAATAGAAAAACTCACGGTAAAACACAAGCACATCATTTTTGTATAAATGAATGCACGGTCGGTAAACAAATTAAACAAATTGGTAATGAGTTACAATAGGAGGATGTCACATGGAGATTATAGCAATTTCAGAAACACCTAATCATAATACAATGAAAGTTTCTTTGAGTGAACCACGTCAAGATAACTCATCAACAACATATACTGCCGCTCAAGAAGGTCAACCTGAATTTATTAACCGATTATTTGAAATAGAAGGTGTTAAATCAATATTTTATGTTTTGGATTTTATATCAATTGATAAAGAAGATAACGCTAACTGGAATGAATTATTACCACAAATAGAAAACACGTTCGCTAAAAGCAATTAATTTTCTATATAGTACAATTAGAAACAATTTATAGTAGAGGAGCATTTTATGATGAATGGATACGAAGCTTATATGAAAGAACTTGCACAACAAATGAGAGCTGAATTAACAGACAATGGATTCACAAGTCTTGAAACGAGTGATGATGTCAATCAGTATATGCAAAATATAGATAATGATGACACAACATTTGTTGTAATCAACTCAACATGCGGTTGCGCTGCAGGATTAGCACGTCCAGCAGCTGTTGCAGTTGCAGAACAAAATGAAGTAAAACCAGATCATAAAGTAACCGTATTTGCTGGTCAAGACAAAGAAGCAACACAAACAATGAGAGATTACATCCAACAAGTTCCTTCAAGTCCCTCATACGCATTATTTAAAGGTCAACATTTAGTTCATTTTATACCTCGAGAACATATTGAAGGGCGCGACATCAATGATATAGCTATGGATTTAAAAGATGCTTTTGACGATAATTGTCAATAAACTTAATATTGTCTAATAAGATAGCTATGTCAAAGAATCACTAAAACTAATATCATTCACTAGAGTGGGACAGTCGATTCAACATGAATCCTGTCCTATTTTTTTCAATTACAATCATACTTACATATTAAATGTAATTGTTCTTTAACTCATTCTATTTGATTACTTTCTCTACCAACGATTATGTAAAAAATTGAGGTGCATCATTCATGTTTTTAGCTTGGAATGAAATAAAAAGAAATAAAATTAAATTCAGTTTAGTCATTGGCATATTAGTACTTATAAGTTATTTATTATTCCTACTGTCTGGACTTGCAAACGGCCTTATTAAAATGAATACTGAAGGTATAGAAAAGTGGAATGCAGACGCTATCATATTAAAAAAAGATGCTAATCAAACTGTAGAGCAATCCTTATTCAATATATCCAAAGTGCAAAATACTTATGAACAATCAACCACATTAAAACAACAAGGGGTCATTATCTCAAACCATCATCACGAAGAAAACGCGTTACTTTTCGGCGTTACACACAAATCATTTTTAATCCCTCCTATAATTAAAGGTCATCAAGTTGAAAGTTCAAATGAAGTAGTCATTGATCAATCACTAGCCGATAAGGGGTTCAAAATAGGTGACATCTTATCTTTATCTCAATCAGATGAAAAGCTAAAAGTGGTAGGTATTGTAGAAAGTGCTAAATATAATGCTTCACCCGTGCTATTCTCTAATAATAAAACCATTGAGAAACTTAATCCCAAATTATCAAAAGATAAAACAAATGCCATAGTAGTCAAAGACTCAAATTGGAAAAATCATAAACTTAACAAAGATTTAGAAAGTATTTCAATCTCGCAGTTTATTAAAAATCTTCCTGGCTATAAAGCTCAAAATTTAACTTTGAACTTTATGATCGTTTTTTTATTTATAATTTCAGCGACAGTTATTGGCGTATTCTTATATGTTATAACGCTCCAAAAAACACACTTATTTGGTGTACTTAAAGCACAAGGCTTTACCAACGGCTATTTAGCAAAAATGGTTTTTGCTCAAACTTTCATATTATCTTTAATTGGAACAATCATTGGATTTCTCTTAACACTATTAACAGGTACATTTCTACCGAGTGTCGTTCCAATTCATTTTAATTTATTAACGATGTTGATATATGGAATTGTTCTTATCATTATTTCTTTATTAGGCAGTCTATTTTCTGTTCTGTCTATAATAAAAATAAATCCACTTAAAGCAATTGGATAGAAAGGAATCATAAACATGTTAGAGTTCAAACAAGTGAGCAAATCTTTCAGAGACGGCAATCAAATAATTCAGGCAGTAAAACCTACCGATTTAAAAATAATTCAGGGTGAACTGATTGCTATCGTGGGACCTTCAGGTTCAGGGAAAAGTACATTTTTAACTATGGCTGGCGCCTTACAACGACCTACTTCAGGAAATATTTACATCAACAACAAAAATATATCAATATTATCTGAAAAGCACTTATCAAAAATAAGAATTAACGAAATAGGTTTTATATTACAATCGACGAATTTCGTGCCTTTTTTAACAATCGAACAACAATTCAAACTTCTTGGCAAATATAAAAAAGATACATTAAGTGAAGATGGATATCAAAAATTGGTTAAACAGCTAAATTTATCGGATATTACCAATCAATTACCAAATCAAATATCCGGTGGTCAAAAACAGCGTGTGGCAATTGCTAAAGCTATCTACACAAATCCATCAATCATACTAGCAGATGAACCTACCGCTTCACTAGATACGAATAATGCAATGGCTGTAATGAAAATACTTCAAGAACAAACGAAAGAAAGAAATAAAACATGTGTGATTGTTACTCATGATGAACGTTTAACTCATTTTTGTGATAAAACATATTTCATGGAGGATGGACTTCTTTCACTCCAATAGAAATAAAATATTCACAATTACTTGCATTTCATATTTGAAATTCCCGAGTCAACATTTGTTGTGACTCGGTTTTTTTATAAAAAAACAGTCCATTGAGTCTTTAAAAAATCTTATGTAAGAAAATTTCACAACTCAAATTCATATTGTCAAGATTGAACAACCAATTCAACACATTCCCATTTATTAATTTGTTTTATATGAGATATTTTACATAAAAGATTTAAAATTTTATAAACTCAAAACCCTCTCTCTTCTATCGATACATCTTTTCTAGTATAATGTTCATTAAGATAATACATATTTTTATAAGGAGTTGTACGCATGTATAATCCATTCGACGAAGCTTATCATGGCTTATGCGAAGAGATATTAGAAATAGGGAATAGACGCGATGATCGCACACATACAGGGACAATTTCCAAATTTGGGCATCAATTGCGTTTCGATTTAACCAAAGGGTTTCCTTTACTTACAACCAAAAAGGTTTCTTTTAAATTAGTAGCAACTGAATTATTATGGTTTATTAAAGGAGATACAAACATTCAATACCTACTTAAATATAATAACAATATATGGAATGAATGGGCTTTTGAAAATTATGTTCAGTCTAATGATTATCATGGACCAGACATGACAGATTTTGGACATCGTTCTCAGCAAGACCCTGAATTTAACGAGCAGTATAAAGAAGAAATGAAAAAATTTAAAGAACGTATATTAAACGATGATGCATTTGCTAAAAAATACGGCAACCTAGGGAATGTTTATGGTAAACAATGGAGAGATTGGGAAGATAAAAATGGTAATCATTATGATCAATTAAAATCAGTTATACAACAAATTAAAAACAATCCAAACTCTCGACGACACATTGTTTCAGCATGGAATCCTACTGAAATCGATTCAATGGCATTACCACCTTGCCACACAATGTTTCAATTTTATGTACAAGAGGGTAAATTAAATTGTCAATTATATCAAAGAAGTGCTGATATATTTTTAGGTGTTCCCTTCAATATTGCAAGTTATGCTTTACTGACACATCTTGTTGCAAAAGAATGTGGACTTGAAGTGGGTGAATTCATTCATACGTTTGGAGATGCACATATTTATTCCAATCATATGGATGCAATACATACACAATTATCAAGAGAAAGTTATCTACCACCTCAATTAAAAATTAATACAGATAAATCAATTTTTGATATTAATTATGAAGATTTAGAATTGATAAATTATGAATCACACCCTGCTATTAAAGCACCTATTGCGGTATAAAAAGATGCATTAATATTTCGCATACAGAAAGGAGGTATACCATGACATTATCAATAATTGTCGCTCACGATAAACAAAGAGTCATTGGGTACCAAAATCAATTACCATGGCATTTACCAAATGATTTAAAGCATGTTAAACAACTGACCACTGGAAATACACTTGTAATGGGACGAAAAACTTTTAATTCTATCGGGAAACCACTGCCAAATAGACGTAACGTTGTGCTCACTAACCAAGCTTCATTTCACCATGAAGGGGTAGATGTTATAAACTCTCTTGATGAAATTAAAGAGTTATCTGGTCATGTTTTTATATTTGGAGGACAAACGTTATTCGAAGCAATGATTGACCAGGTAGATGATATGTATATCACCGTAATAGATGGGAAGTTTCAAGGAGACACTTTCTTTCCACCGTACACATTCGAAAACTGGGAGGTCGAATCTTCAGTGGAAGGTCAACTAGATGAAAAAAATACTATACCGCATACATTCTTACATTTAGTGCGTAGAAAAGGGGAATAGGAGGCAATTATGGCTAAACAAATTATCGTCACAGATTCAACCTCTGATTTATCACATGAATATTTAAAACAACATAACATTCATGTTATACCATTAAGCCTGACAATCGACGGAAAATCTTACACTGATCAAGTTGATATCTCTTCAAGTGAGTATATCGATTATATTGAAAATGATGCAGACGTCAAAACAAGTCAACCACCTATTGGTCGATTTATTGAAACATATGAGCAATTAGCTCAAGATGACGTTGAAATTATAAGTATTCATCTTTCGTCAGGTTTAAGTGGTACTTATAATACTGCTGTTCAAGCGAGTCATATGGTAGATGGTAATATTACAGTGATTGATTCTAAATCTATTTCGTTTGGGTTAGGTTATCAAATTAAGCAAATTGTTGAATTAATAAGTCAAGGTACATCAACAGAAAAAATAGTGGAAGAAATGACACAATTACGTGATAACTTGCAACTGTTTGTGGTTATCGGTCAGCTTAATCAACTCATTAAAGGTGGCAGGATAAGTAAAACAAAAGGTTTAATTGGAAACATTATGAAAATTAAGCCAATCGGAACTTTAAGAGATGGTCAACTTGAACTAGTGCATAATTCCAGAACTCAAAACTCTAGTGTCCAATATTTAAAAAAAGAAATTACAGATTTTGTTAAAGATCACAAAATTAAATCAATAGGGATTGCTCACGCCAACGTTAAAGATTTCGTTGATAAAATCAAAAAATCATTTACAGAATCATTTGATTTTAACCAATTTGATATTAATGTAACAACTCCAGTGATTTCGACGCACACTGGACAAGGTGCAATTGGACTTGTGGTATTAAGAGATACGTTGAACTAAGTTGTCAAAAAATCACATATAAGATTCTGAGTTAAATACTTTAAATTCCCGACAATATAGCGTAAATTTAAACAAACAGATAACTTAAGGAGGGAATATAACATGACATATGCGACACTAGCTGGAGGTTGTTTTTGGTGCATGGTTAAACCCTTCACCTCATATCCTGGAATAAAATCAGTCGTTTCTGGATATAGTGGAGGACATGTAGAAAACCCAACATACGAACAGGTATGCACAAATCAAACAGGGCATGTGGAAGCAGTACAGATTGAATATGATCCTGATATTACAACATTTGAAAATATCTTAGACGTATATTTTAAAACATTTGACCCGACTGATGACGGAGGGCAGTTCTTTGATAGGGGGGAAAGCTATCAACCTGTCATTTTTTATCATGATGAGAATCAACGCAAAGCTGCCGAATTGAAGAAACAACAAATTGACGAAGAGGGTATCTTTAAAAAACCGGTTATCACACCGATTAAACCATATAAAAATTTCTATCCTGCAGAAGAATATCATCAAGATTACTACAAAAAGAATCCTACGCATTATGAACAATACCAACGTGGATCTGGTAGAAAAGCATTTATCGAATCACACTGGGGGTCTCAAAATGATTAAAAAAAACAAAGATGAACTGAATGACATAGAGTATCTAGTCACTCAAGAAAATGGTACTGAACCTCCTTTTCAAAACGAGTATTGGAATCACTTTGAAAAAGGAATTTACGTTGATAAATTGTCCGGCAAACCATTATTTACTTCAGAGGATAAATTTGAATCTAATTGCGGTTGGCCAAGTTTCTCCAAAGCATTAAATGATGATGAAATCGTAGAACTTGTTGATAAATCATTTGGTATGATTAGAACTGAAGTTCGATCAGAAAAAGCGAATAGCCACTTGGGACATGTTTTTAATGACGGACCTAAAGAAAAAGGTGGTTTAAGATACTGTATTAACTCTGCTGCGATTCAGTTTATACCTTATGATAAACTAGAAGAGTTAGGATATGGAGATTTAATTAAACATTTCAAAAAATAGGAGTGCATTTACATGTTTAAAAAGTTATTTGGAAAAGGTAAAGAAATTGACAAAAACATTAAAATCTACGCACCTTTGACAGGTGAGTATGTCAAGATTGAAGATATTCCTGATCCAGTCTTTGCGCAAAAAATGATGGGAGAAGGCTTTGGTATTAATCCTACAGAGGGTGAGGTTGTTTCACCGATTGAAGGCAAAGTCGATAATGTTTTTCCAACAAAACATGCTGTAGGGTTAAAAGCCGAAAATGGATTAGAGTTATTAGTTCATATCGGATTAGATACCGTTCAATTGGATGGCAAAGGGTTTGAAGTACTTGTTGAAAGTGGGGATGACATTAAAATAGGCGATCCTCTTATACGTTTTGACTTAGAATATATTAATAATAATGCAAAATCTATTATTTCCCCTATTATTATTACAAACTCTGATCAAACTGAATCAATTCATATTGAAGACGTACAAGCAGTAGTTAAAGGGGAAACACAAGTTATTGATGTGACAGTAAGCTAATGGTTAAGAATTATTCATTTTATCAATTTATTATGACCGTGCGTGGAAGAAAAGATGATAAAGGGGTTTTTGCTGAGCAAATTTTTGAAGACCTTGCCTTTCCAAAACACGAAGATGATTTTAATACATTATCTGAATATATTGAGACACATAGCGAATTCACCCTACCAATGTCTGTATTTGATGACTTGTATGATGACTATACGGAATGGTTGAAGTTTTAAATTCTTTTCATTAATAAATATTGATAGAGCCTGGGACACGACTCATTGTCTCAGGTGTTTTAATGTAAAGGGATTCAAACTCTACACTTTTTTAGTTATAACTTTTGTTTGACGTACACAGAATAATTACACTGTTTTCTCAATGAAACATACGTTTAATATAGTAATTTTTAGCATGTACTACTCAAGCCTCATGTGATTTTTACTTACATACATCATAATTAAAAATATTCGAATACATACAAGATGAAAATTCCTCAATAACTTGTTAATGATTAAGTATAAATATAACCATGAATTTATATTTTGTATAACTCAATATGAACGTATAAGGATGTGATACCATGAATGATCATCAAAAAAATCATGCAACATCTCAAGATGATAATACAAAGTCAACACCGTCTAAAAATAGCAAGCAAATAAAAATTAAATTATGGCATTTCATACTCATTATTTTGGGCATTATTCTTTTAACATCTATCATAACTGTAGTATCAACGATTTTAATTAGCCATCAAAAAAGTGGTTTAAATAAAGAACAACGTGCAAATTTAAAAAAAATTGAATATGTCTATCAAACACTTAATAAAGATTATTACAAAAAGCAAAGTTCTGATAAATTAACTCAATCTGCCATAAATGGTATGGTTAAAGAACTGAAAGATCCATATTCAGAATATATGACTGCTGAAGAAACAAAACAATTTAATGAAGGTGTATCAGGTGATTTCGTTGGCATAGGTGCCGAAATGCAAAAGAAAAATGAACAGATAAGTGTTACTAGTCCAATGAAGGATTCACCAGCAGAAAAAGCTGGTATTCAACCTAAAGATATCGTCACACAAGTGAATCATCATTCGGTAGTCGGTAAACCACTTGATCAAGTTGTTAAAATGGTCAGAGGTAAAAAAGGAACATATGTTACTTTAACTATAAAACGTGGTTCGCAAGAAAAGGATATTAAGATTAAACGCGATACCATTCACGTTAAGAGTGTAGAGTATGAGAAAAAGGACAATGTAGGCGTTTTAACAATCAATAAATTCCAGAGCAATACTTCTGGTGAACTCAAATCTGCAATCATCAAAGCGCATAAGCATGGCGTCCGTCATATCATTTTAGATTTGAGAAATAATCCGGGTGGTTTATTAGATGAAGCAGTCAAGATGGCAAACATCTTTATTGATAAGGGAAATACAGTCGTTCAATTGGAAAAAGGTAAGGATAAGGAAGAATTAAAAACTTCTAATCAAGCACTAAAACAAGCAAAAGATATGAAAGTATCCATCTTAGTTAATGAGGGATCAGCTAGTGCTTCAGAAGTGTTTACAGGTGCTATGAAAGACTATCATAAAGCTAAAGTTTATGGTTCTAAAACATTTGGTAAGGGTATCGTTCAGACCACTCGTGAATTCAGTGATGGTTCATTAATTAAATATACAGAGATGAAATGGCTAACGCCTGATGGCCATTATATACATGGTAAAGGAATTAGACCAGATGTTAGTATCTCAACACCAAAATACCAATCACTCAATGTCATTCCAGATAACAAAACTTATCATCAGGGTGAAAAAGATAAAAATGTTAAAACGATGAAAATAGGTCTAAAAGCTTTAGGTTATCAAATTGATAATGAAACAAACATATTTGACGAACAATTAGAATCCGCTATTAAAACATTTCAACAAGACAATAATTTAAAAGTTAATGGCAATTTTGATAAAAAAACAAATGATAAATTTACTGAAAAACTTGTTGAAAAAGCGAATAAAAAAGATACTGTTTTAAACGATTTACTAAACAAACTAAAATAAACTTGCGAGAAAACCATTAAACGAAAAGAACGCATTCAACTCTTTAAGTGTAATATCATTCTTAAAGAGTTGGATTTCTTAAATTTAATAACCATTCACGTTTGAATTAAGAGCCTGAGACATATAGTATATGTACAGGCTCTTAATCATATCTGATAATTCTGATTAGTTGGAAATACAACTTTTATAAAAGTTATTCCTATTAAGGTATGGTCCCAATCATTTCTTAACATTTTCAGATTTTCGTTAATTGATTGAGTCTTGAAAGTATCAATATGATTTAAATTTATTGTTACTACTCGTTAAAATTTAAAAAAAGAGGTGTTTTAGTAAGATGATTAGATTAGCAACTAAAGATGATTTACTTAGTATTACTCAATTAGTCAAAGAGGCTAAACAGATTATGGAAGAATTCAACAACAACCAATGGGATGATGAATATCCCGCGAAAGAGCATTTTGAAGAAGACATCGAAAATAAAACACTATACGTTTTAGACGTTGATCATACAATTTATGGTTTTATTGTTATCGACCAAAACCAATCGGAGTGGTATGATGACATTGATTGGCCTGTTAATCGAAATGGAGCATACGTTATTCACAGATTAGCTGGATCAAAACAATATAAAGGTGCTGCGACTGAACTTTTCCAATTTGCCATGGACTTAGCAAATGAACATGATATTCATGTCATTTTAACGGATACATTTGCCCTCAATAAACCTGCTCAAGGATTATTTGAAAAGTTTGGTTTTACTAAAGTTGATGAGATAGAGATAGATTATCATCCTTTTGATAGAGGGGCACCTTTTTATGCTTATTATAAAAACATATAAGAATAGAGGTTGTAATTATGACAAAAATTGCATATACAGGTGGAGGAACAGTAGGACATGTTTCAGTGAATTTAAGTTTAATTCCTACTTCGATTGAAAAAGGACACGAAGCATTTTATATTGGTTCAAAACATGGTATTGAAAGGGAAATGATAGAGTCACAACTCCCCAATATTCAATATTATCCAATATCAAGCGGTAAATTACGTCGTTATCTATCCTTTGAAAATGCAAAAGATGTCTTTAAAGTTTTGAAAGGAATTTTAGATGCACGTAAAATACTAAAAAAACAAAAACCAGACTTACTCTTTTCAAAAGGTGGTTTTGTTAGTGTTCCGGTAGTTATAGCCGCACGTTCTTTAAAAATTCCAACTATCATACACGAATCAGATTTAACTCCTGGATTAGCTAATAAAATTGCTTTAAAATTTGCTAAGAAAATATACACAACCTTTGAAGATACACTTGCATATCTTCCAAAAGATAAAGCTGATTTTGTTGGAGCTACTGTACGTGAGGACTTAAAACAAGGGAATAAAGAAAGAGGTTATCAACTCACTGATTTTGATAAAAATAAAAAAGTGTTATTGGTCATGGGTGGAAGTTTAGGTAGTAAAAAACTTAATAATATCATTCGTCAAAATATTGAGGCACTTCTCCATGATTATCAAATTATACACTTAACTGGAAAAGGACTTGTTGATGACTCAATTAATAAAAAAGGTTATGTTCAATTTGAATTTGTTAAAGACGACTTAACTGACTTATTAGCAATCACTGACACTGTTGTAAGTCGTGCAGGTTCTAACGCAATTTATGAATTTTTAACGCTACGCATACCGATGCTACTCATCCCCTTAGGACTTGATCAATCAAGAGGAGATCAAATTGATAATGCTAAAAACTTTGAATCTAAAGGTTATGGTCGTCATATTCCTGAAGATCAACTTACAGAAGTTAACTTATTGCAAGAATTAAATGATATTGAATTACATCGTGAATCTATTATCAAACAAATGGAAACATATCAAGAGAGTTACACGAAAGAAGATTTATTTGATAAAATTATTCATGATGCATTAAACAAGTAGGGGGCACCTATAATGAATCGATGGAAACGCATTTCATTGCTGATTGTTTTTACACTTATTTTTGGTATAATAGCTTTTTTTCATGAGTCAAGGCTTGGAAAATGGATAGATAACGAGGTATATGAATTTATTTATTCATCTGAAAGTTTCATTACCACATCTATTATGTTAGGTGCGACAAAAATTGGTGAAGTTTGGGCAATGGTTGCGCTATCCTTATTATTAGTTGCTTACCTTATGCTAAAACGTTTCAAAATTGAAGCTTTATTCTTTGTAATAGTAATGAGCCTATCTAGTACACTCAATCCACTATTAAAGAATATCTTTGATAGGGAACGTCCAACATTATTGCGTTTAATTGACATTTCCGGCTTTAGTTTTCCAAGTGGTCATGCTATGGGCTCAACTTCATTCTTTGGAAGCGCTATATATGTAATAAACCGTCATGATTCGGGTATCTCTAAAGGCGTGTTAATCGGTTTATGCGCACTTTTCATTTTATTAATATCAACTTCTAGAGTATACCTAGGCGTTCATTACCCTACAGATATTATTGCCGGCATTATTGGTGGTGCCTTCTGCATTGTTTTATCAACGTTAATATTGAAAAAACAACTCGCTGTATAAAGAAGCGCGGTTGGAATTTTAAATTAAATAGGTATTGACCAAACCACTGAAATGATTGTGAGTAAACAATGATTTTAGTGGTTTATTTAGTATATTCAAATCGGCGTTTTTAAATAAATATTGTTTGTAAGCTCAATGTTAATAATATTTATCTTATATTAATTTCTTTGTTTTCATTTTTGTTAATAAAAGACTTAAAATGTTGTCTTATAAATGTTTTAAGTCTTTTGTTTTTTGAAAAATTACAAACAAAAAATTTTGATTTACGAAAACTTAAATTTGAAAAAAGTTTACTTTAATAGCGATTACTTATACTGAACTTGTGATTAAATCTTCAAAGGAGCAAAGACATGATACAAATCAAGGATTTAAACAAAGTTTACGACAATGGTAGTCACGCAGTTAAAGATTTCAATCTAGATATTGAGGACAATGAATTTGTAGTATTTGTAGGACCTTCGGGATGTGGGAAATCAACAACGTTACGTATGATTGCAGGACTTGAAGATGTGAGCAAAGGGACAATTAGTATCAACGATCAAGTAATCAATGATTTACAACCTAAAGATCGTAAGATTGCTATGGTCTTTCAAAACTATGCATTATATCCACATATGACAGTTTATAAAAATTTAGCTTTCGGCTTAAAAATGCGAGGAATCAAGAAGAAAATTTATGACGAAAAAATTCAACATGCAGCTCAAATATTAGAAATTGAAAACCTCCTCGACCGTAAACCTAAAGCCTTATCTGGAGGACAACGTCAACGTGTGGCACTTGGTCGAGCTATCGTTAGAGAAGCTCAAATCTTTCTCATGGATGAACCACTTTCTAATTTAGATGCTAAATTACGAAGTAACATGAGAAGCGAAATTATAAAAATACATAAACAAATGAAAGCAACAACGATTTACGTGACACACGACCAAACTGAAGCTATGACAATGGCATCACGTATCGTCATATTAAAACAAGGCGAAATACAACAAATTGGTACGCCTGAAGAAATTTATCGTCATCCTGTCAATGAATTTGTTGCCACTTTCATTGGTAGCCCATCAATGAATATGGTTCCAATGACCTACAACATGGATGCTTGGTACTTCGATGGACAAAAAGTGGCTGATGCTACATTACTTCAACTTGCATCGCATGCACAATACAGACTTGGTATACGACCTGAAGACTTACATCTTGTTAATGATAACGAAATAAGTAATTATCCAATCCAACTTTCTCAATTCACTGTAGACTTAGTTGAGTTAACTGGTTCATACAAATTACTTCACTGTCATCACAATGAGCATAAAATCATAGCAGCTGTAGATAGTAATTTGGATTTTGAATTAGGACAAACAGTTTCCTTCGGTATAAAAACGGAAGATGCACACTTTTTCGATTCTGATTCAGGCGAAAGAGTACAAGAGGAGGTTTTATCATGAGTAAAAACAAAAAACAAAGCCTTCAATCCGCTCATCAAAAACCTTTGTTAAAAAGAATGTGGGAACACAAAGTACTTTACTTAATGATTTTACCTTGTTTACTCTTTTTCTTGATTTTCAACTATATTCCAATGACAAGTCTTGTTCTGGCATTCAAAGATTTCCGCTTCGATACTGGTATCATCGGCGGTGATTGGAAAGGGCTATACTATTTTAAACGCTTTTTCTCTGACCCTCGCTGTATTCAAATTATTATGAATACGCTAATTATAAGTGGCATGAAATTGATTTTAGCTCTACCATTTCCAATTATTTTAGCCATTATGTTTAACGAAATTAAAGATTCTAAATTAGGTAAGATTAGAGGTTTATTTCAAGGCGTACTTTACATCCCTCACTTTTTATCTTGGGTTGTAGTTATCGGTATTTTCAAGAAATTACTCGCTCCAGATGATGGACTTATGAATCAACTGATCCATCAATTTGGTGGCGACGGGTCGACTTACTTTATGATGAACCCTGAGTATTTTCACACCATCATGTTTTCTAGTTATATATGGAAGAATGTAGGCTGGGATTCCATTATTTATTTTGCAGCAATTATGAGTATTAATCCTGAAATTTATGAATCAGCTACGATTGATGGCGCGAATCGTTTCAAACAAATTATACATATTACCTTACCTATGTTAACGCCAACAATTGTTATCTTATTCATCATTTCTCTAGGCGATATTTTAAAAGCAGGGTTCGATCAAATTTACCTACTCAAAACACCAGGTAACGCTAACGTTTCAGAAATACTGGATACATTTGTGATTCGTACTGGTATTGAGCAAGGCGATTTCAGTTACGCAATTGCGATTAGTCTATTACAGGGTGTGATAGGACTTATCGCTGTCGTCATTATTAATAAATTCGCAGATAAGAAACTGGATACATCACTATATTAAGGAGAATGTACATGTTTAGAAAGTCTATGCTCATCTTAATAATTGCAGTCATTTTGTTCGTAACAGCATGTAGCAAAGATAAAACGCAAGATGAAGCGAAAAGAAAAGCAGATGCTAAAGGTAAACCAGATACATGGATTGCAGATAGAAAACTTAAAGGACTTGTGTTTCAAAGTGATAACGATGCCTCTCCTAAAATGAATAAAGAAGTCGCTCAAGAACTTAAGAAAAGGACTGGCATCACATTAGAACTTCAAACCGTTTCTAATGAAGATTCCACAGAAGCATTAACTTCAGGACTCGCTTCTGGAGATTTACCCGATTTCATCGTTTATTACTTAGATGATAGTGGACGACCTGAAATGAAAGTACTAAATAAAGCAGCGAAACAAGGTCGACTCACAGACTTAACGAAAATGCTTAAAAACACAAAAATTTATAGTAAGTATTTCAAAAAAGGATATTTACCAAAAGATACGAAAGATAACATCATGTTTAATAAAGAACAAGATGGAACGTACCTTGTACATATGGGGATTAACCGTCATCCAGGACAAGAAGAACGTCGCACTGTAGGTGGTCCTTACGTCAGAAAAGATATCATGGATAAACTTCATATCGACCCTACTTCTATCAAGACGTCCAAAGATGTAGAAAAACTTGCTGAAAAGATGAAAGAACACCACTTCAAAGATGATAATGGTAAAGAAATCACACCTATTGGCCCAACAGCATGGGGCGGTGACGATCGTACTAAATTCTATAATGACCTTGTGTGGACTGGTCAGTCTGATGAGAAATTTTTAAATAAAGGTAAGAAAATTATACATGAATCACAAACCGAATATCCACTTAAACGTGTACATTACGTTAAAGACCTTATGAAGAAAGGCTTAATGACAAAAGAGTTCTATACAATGGAAGAAAATAAAGCAAAAGAAGGACTCGTTAATGGCTCATGGGGCATTGTTTCAGATTTACATAACTATGTTACTGAAAATCAAAGTATGAAATACGTTCCACTTGGGCCACTCAATACAGTCAAAGGTAAATTTAGAGTTGAAAAGCCATATAAATCAGGCGCAAACGGTTGGGCTGTACCAAGTACGACTGAACATCCTGAAGACGTCGTTAAACTCGCTGATTTCCTTGCAAGTCGCAAAGGTAAATTACTCGGTCAGTACGGTATTAAAGGACGTGACTATACGTTAAATAAGAAAGGTAACCCTCATGTTAAACCTGAAGTGTTAAAAGAAGTTGAAAATAATCCAGACGAAGCTAAAAAACGTGGTTTTAGAGGTGCGGGTTCTTATTGGGCAGATCATCTTGGTTATACTGATATAGATAATAAAGCTGATTTCGGTGAAACTGAATACGGGGATAATACAAAAACGAAAAAGACGACTCCTGAAAAGATTGCTGATATGTGGCATTATGATGAAAGACAGAAACACGCCAAAATCGTAAACGGACTCACAGTAAAGTCATTCTTATCTAAATATGAATATGGCGAAGATTTAGAAATTGCACTCGATGATTATAGTGACGCTATTAAACGTGCTTATTATTCTCAATCAGACAAGGAAGCGAAACAAATTATTGATAGTGCTAAGCAACGTTTAGAAGAGGCAGGCTTAAATCAATTTGAAAGATACGTTGAAAATCAAAGAGATAAAAAAGGAACTCAAATTATTTATTAAGAGGTGGCAGAGACAATGAAAGTTTCACAAGATAAAAGTGCACTTGTCATTCGTATTATCTCATTAATCATTATTATTGGCTTAGTAATCACGATTATCCTCCCGATGATTAATATCTTTGCCTTAGCATTTAACTCTGGGGTAGATGCTCAAAAAGGTGGCATCACTTTCTACCCGCGTAAATTTTCACTAGATAATTTTAAGGAGATATTTAAACAAGGCACGTTATTAAATGCATTATTTATTAGTATCGCAAAGACAGTCATAGGAACGATACTAAGCGTCATATTAACAGCTATGGCTGCATACGTTCTAACAATCAAAAGTTTACCGTTTCGAAGAATCATCTCATTCTTCCTAGTCTTTACGATGTTATTCAGTGTCGGTGTTGTACCACTTTATATCCTATTAAATCAACTTCATTTAACTGATACATTCTGGGTATACATTTTACCGTCACTTTATAGCGTTTATAACATTTTAATTATGCGTACATTCTTCAATCAATTACCTAGTAGTGTGATTGAAACCGCTAGAGTAGATGGTTGTAATGACTTTCAAATCTTTTGGAAAATTGTCTTACCCATGAGTAAACCCGTGGTGGCATCAATTACATTATTTAACGCCGTGAGTCAGTGGAATGATTGGTTTACAGGTGCATTCTTCGTACGTAATCCAAACCTCAAACCGTTAGCTACTGTTTTACAAGATATGTTAACGAAACAAGCTGCCATTGCAGATGCTTTAAAACAAAAGTCAGGTTCATATGCGATGTTAGACAAGTTGACAATTACAGGGGACTCAATGCAGATGGCAATGATTGTACTATTAACAATTCCAGTATTATTCCTCTTCCCATTTGTTCAGAAGCATTTTGTAAAAGGTATAACTATCGGTTCGACAAAAGAGTAAAGGAGACGAAACAATGACTACAATTCTACAATTAAGCGATTTACATATTGGGCCACACAATGATGAAAAAGATCAAAAAACTTACGATTTAATTCATCATATGATGACACACTATCAACCTGACATCACAGTATTAACAGGTGACCAAATTTGGTCTGAAGGCGTCATTGATTCAGGTCGCGTTTATAAGAAATTAATGGAGTATTTAAATCGATATGATACGCAAATTGCAACGACATTTGGTAATCACGATACAGAGGGGCATCTCAAACGTTCAGACTTACGCGCTATTGAGGACCAATATTCTACCAACTATGTACAGAAAAATCATAGCCTCATTGTTGATGATAAAGAAGCTTATACAATAGAAGTTGTAAACAACGATACAGTCACACATGTGCTTTATGTTATTGATGGAGGAGATTATAATCCATTTGGCATAGGTGATTATGATTTTATAAGACCTGAACATGTGAATTGGCTTAGGGAAACACATCAAGCATATCAAACTCAATTTCAACACAACTTTCAACATAACTTATTATTTACACATATTCCATTACAAGAATATAGAGAAGTTGAGAATATTGGTGAATATCATGGCATTTTCAATGAACCTATTGCGTGCTCAAAAATTAATTCCGGATTATTTAGTCAGATGTTACTAAACGGTGATATTGAAGGTATGTTCTGCGGTCATGACCATGACAATGATTTTACGATTAATTTATATGGGATTCGCCTTAGCTTTGGTCGTGTTGGTGGTTACAATACTTATGGTGATTTACAACGTGGGGCTAGATTAATTGAGTTGCAACCTGACGCTATATATAAATCGAAAGTGTTAGAATTTGATGATCGTTTCTAAAAGAACGTTTCGGTCATTATACATTCCTATTTTAATAGAACAACTTTTCATACTCATCATGGGTCAAGCTGATACATTGATGTTAAACAGCTATAGCACTGATGCCGTTGCTGCTTCGGGAATGATAAGCCAAATACTCATGCTCATCACGTTTCTGATTACAATCATTCATGTGGGTACAAATATACGTATTGTTCACTTGAAGGAACATCAACCTTCAAGTATTTCACAAGAGATTTATCATAATTTGTTATTCAATAGCATAGTATCTATCGTATTTACGATTGTGATTGGGATCGCATTCGAACTTATCTTACGACTTTTTCAGGTACCTCAAGATATATTCAAACTGACCTATCAATTTGGAATGATTATATTGAGTGTACTCACTTTAACGACCTGTCACATGTATATTGGTACTGTATTACGTGTCATGAATCATGCATCATCAGCTACACGCATTACTATCATTAGTAATGTGACTAATATCATTTTGAACGGTATCGTACTCTTTATTATTCCAGAATATGTAGGTAACCCTGTATTAGGTGTCGCGGTGGTAACAGCGTTCAGTCGTTTATTGGGATGTACTTTAGCTTTAATTGCGCTGATACAAATTTTCCGTCCATTCAAGCATTACTTCAAGCTGAGCTGGAAGAAAATATATCAGGTTTCGACATTAGGTATCCCAACAGCAGGTGAACAAATTTCTTATAATTTTGCACAGACATTTACAACTGCATTTATTGCGATGTTAGGCACTCAAGTCATCGCTGCGAAATCTGTTTCTACTGTTTTAAGCGGCCTGTCTTTTAGTTGTGCTATGGCATTTAGTGCTGCTAGCCAAATTTATTTAGGAAAATTTATATCCCGTCGACGTTACCGTACTTTAAAGAAAGTTGTTATAAAAAGTATTTGGTTTAATATCACACAATCTTTCATGATTATGACGTGTGTATTTATAGGATTTATAGTGTGTGGACGTTGGATAACACACGACTTACAAACCTATCATTTAATCATTTACTATCTTGTTATACTTTTTGGATTAGAACCGATACGTGCAATTAATAATCTAATTGTAGATTTATTAAACGTGACAGGGGATGTACGTTATCCAGTCACCGTGAGTGTTGTGACCACATGGTTGTTATTATTACCTGGAAGTTATCTATTAGGTATTCATTGGAGATTAGGTTATACAGGAATTATTTTAGTGAGTATTGCTGATGAAGCGCTGAGATTTATCATTATGTATCTTAGATGGCGAAATAATCGTTGGCAAGCACGAATGAAGCAGATTGGAGTATAGATAATTATGTATAAAAGAAATGAACGTTTGAATCTTATTCGTAAACGTGTTGATCAGTACGGACAGGTGGCAGTAAAAGATTTAGCTATATTCTTACAAGTTACGCCTGAAACCGTGAGAAAGGATTTAGAAACCTTAGAAAACGATAAACTGATTACACGTACACATGGAGGTGCGATACAATACAATCATATTAATAAAGAGAAATCATATGCGAATAAGTGGCAGAAACAATCACAAGTAAAAGAGCGTATTGCTAAGAAAGCTGCTTTGCAAATACAGTCTGGAGAAATTATTGTCATCGATGGTGGAACCACAACAGGGCGAATTCCTCAATATCTCAATGATATTACTCAGACCACGATTGTGACGAATTCTCTGAAGATTGCGGATGAATTGAATCGTGCTATAGAGGAGCAACGAATTCAAGCAGAAGTGATTATGCTTGCTGGAAAGACGAATACTGAACAAGATGTTGTGCGCGGGCATATGACGAATGAGTTATTACAACGTTTTAAATTTGATAAAGCTTTTATTTCATGTGGTTCGTTTGATACGAGTGATTGTTATGAATTTGATCTGGAAGAAGCGCATGCAAGTCACATTATGATTCAAAAAAGTCAACTGAGTTATCTCTTAGCGGATAGTAGTAAGCGAGATGCGCATGCGTCGTATCGTATTGATGGGTTTAGCGAAATTGATTATATGATTTCTGATTATGCTAAACCTCAGAATATAGAATATTTTAATCAGAAGCATTGGTTACAGATTTAACTTATAGAAAATGAAGCCTGAGACTTCGTCTTTTTTAAATAAAAGAAGACGCCTCAGGCTTTATTTAATTTTACGAATGGTAACACCTGAGGCTTTGCCCAAGTATAAGTGCCACTAGCAATGAATATTTTTTCGTTGCAGTGGCACTAAAAAACAGCAGACCTCAAGTGTCAAAGGTCTACTGCTTTTATTGAAACGTCCTATCTTAACGTTAGTCTTTTACGGGCATATAAAAGGGGATAGTTGAAAATGACCAATCCAAAAGAACAACTTGTATGTGGGGGGAATGTTTTTCAATTGGTATTGATAATCATTTTCAATTAACATTATACATGATTGATAATGATTGTCAATTAGAAATATAGATATTTTTTCCATTTAATTTAAATATATTGATAATGCTAGAGTGACTTTTTCTAAAGACAGTCTACTTATTCGACCATCTATTAAGGTGGTTCATGGTAAAATGATACTAGTTTCATAACAAATCATTTACAATTTTGAATTACATCTTTAGAAATACGAGTTAATTGTTTAAGATGTAGCGTGAGGTGCAAATATGACAAATATTTTAATCGTAGAAGATGAGCAAAATCTTGCTAGATTTATAGAGCTTGAGTTAACTCATGAAAATTATACTGTTGATATAGAGAATGATGGAAAGGCAGGTTTGGACAAAGCATTATCTAAGCCCTATGATTTATATATTTTAGACTTAATGCTTCCAAACATAAATGGTCTAGAAATTTGTAGACAAATTCGTCAAAAAACAACTACTCCAATTATCATCATTACTGCGAAAAGCGAGACATATGATAAAGTAGCTGGGTTGGACTATGGGGCAGATGACTACATTGTAAAACCCTTTGATATAGAAGAATTGCTGGCAAGAATAAGAGCGGTATTGCGCAGACAGCCAGATAAAGATGTTTTAGATATCAATGGTATTATCATTGATAAAGATGCCTTTAAAGTTACTGTTAATGGCCATCAATTAGAATTAACTAAAACAGAATACGATTTACTATATGTTTTAGCTGAAAATCGTAACCACGTCATGCAACGTGAACAAATTCTCGATCACGTATGGGGGTATAATAGTGAAGTAGAAACGAATGTCGTTGATGTTTATATTCGTTATTTACGTAATAAACTCAAACCTTTTAATAAAGAAAAATCCATAGAAACTGTACGTGGCGTAGGGTATGTGATTCGATGATTAAGCGTCAAAAATTAAAATATAAATGGATGCTTATTACGACGCTCATTACCTTCACGACAATATTACTTTTCTGCTTAATTATTATTTTCTTTTTAAAAGATACTTTACGAAGTAGTGAAATTGACGAAGCTGAAAGAAGTTCAAATGATATCGCCAATCTGTTCCATTCAAAATCTTTAAGTGATATATCTGCATTGGATTTAAATGCATCCTTAGAAAATTTTCAAGAAATATTGATTTATGATGATAAGGGTAGAAAGTTAATTCAAACATCAAATGATAATACACTTGCTTATGATAACAAAATTGATTTCAAACATCCTGAACGTATACATATTCATAGAAGCCACGGTATTAATTACTTAGTAATAACTGAACCTATACGTTCGAAGGAATTTTCTGGATACAGTGTATTAGTCCATTCTCTTCAAAATTATGATAATCTCGTTAAATCACTTTATATCGTTGCACTTGCTTTTGGATTAATTGCAACCATTATAACCGCCGGCGTGAGTTATATCTTTTCTTCGCAAATTACTAAACCAATAGTTACAATGTCCAATAAAATGAATCAAATTAGAAGAGATGGTTTTCAAAATAAACTTGAATTAACTACAAATTATGAAGAAACAGACAATTTAATTGATACCTTTAATGAAATGATGTATCAAATAGAAGAATCTTTTAATCAGCAACGTCAATTTGTCGAGGATGCTTCACATGAATTAAGAACGCCACTACAGATTATTCAAGGTCATCTCAATTTAATTCAACGTTGGGGAAAAAAAGATCCAGCAGTTTTGGAGGAATCTTTGAATATTTCAATTGAGGAAGTGAATCGAATAACAAAACTTGTCGAAGAACTACTTTTACTTACCAAAGATAGAGTCAATCATAATGTTTTGGAATGTGAAAATGTAGACATAAATAGCGAGATTCAGTCACGTGTGAAGTCACTGCAACACCTACATCCAGATTATACCTTTGAAACACATCTTGCTACTAAACCTATCCAATTAAAAATTAACCGTCATCAGTTTGAACAACTTTTACTCATATTTATTGATAATGCAATGAAATACGATACTGAACATAAGCACATTAAAATTGTTACTCAACTAAAAAATAAAATGATTATGATTGATATTACTGATCATGGTATGGGTATACCAAAAGCTGACTTAGAATTTATCTTTGATAGATTTTATCGTGTAGATAAATCACGTGCACGTAGTCAGGGAGGCAATGGATTAGGACTATCAATAGCTGAAAAAATTGTACAACTTAACGGTGGTATGATTCAGGTTGAAAGTGAACTACAAAATTACACGACTTTCAAAATCAGTTTTCCAGTACTAAATTAAATAAATAGTATTATTTAAGTAACGAATGATTACGATCAAACAAGGGACAAATAAATTATTACAGGCTTAGATATTAACAATCCTTAAACTAGTACTATAAATGATTAAATCCATTGACACCTATCATTATAAATAAAGATTACGGACATTATACTAAGATGCTGATTAGAATAGCTATATCATGTCATACTAATGAAAGGAACTTCTTCACAAAAGTTCTCTTACTATAGACTTGACAATCTAAACTTGATAGATGGAGATAGCGATCATACGGGAGCGAGACTATGAATTTGGAGTAAATTCTGTCTTGCTCCTATTTTGTATAATAATAGGTAAATGTACTTTAACAATATATGAAATAATGCTATGATAACCATGTAAGCGTTTCATCATTTTTGTGGAGGGTGTTAAATGACTAAGAACAAGAAAGAATTTACAGAGGCTCCTGTAAACTTCGGTGCAAATCTTGGCCTTATGCTAGATTTGTATGATGATTATCTACAAGATCCATCATCCGTACCTGAAGATTTACAAGTCTTGTTCAGTACAATTAAAACAGGTGAAGCTCATATCGAAGCTAAACCTACCACTGATGGGGGTGGTTCACAAGCGGGAGATAGCACAATTAAACGTGTTATGCGCTTAATCGATAATATTCGTCAATACGGACATTTAAAAGCAGATATTTATCCAGTAAATCCTCCAGAGCGTCAAAATGTTCCTAAATTAGAAATCGAAGATTTTGATTTAGATAAAGAAACTTTGGAAAAAATATCATCTGGAATTGTCTCTGAACATTTTAAAGACATTTATGACAATGCCTATGATGCAATTGTTCGTATGGAAAGACGTTACAAAGGACCGATAGCTTTTGAATACACTCACATTAATAATAATAAAGAACGTGTGTGGTTAAAAAGAAGAATTGAAACGCCTTATAAAGCAAGTTTAAACGATAATCAAAAAAAAGAACTTTTCAAAAAACTCGCACACGTAGAAGGTTTTGAAAAATATTTGCACAAAAATTTTGTTGGGGCTAAACGTTTTTCAATTGAAGGTGTCGATACGTTAGTTCCAATGCTTCAACACACAATCACATTAGCAGGTAACGAGGGGATTAAAAACATTCAAATCGGTATGGCTCACCGTGGACGTTTAAATGTATTAACGCATGTCTTGGAAAAACCTTATGAGATGATGATTTCAGAATTTATGCATACAGATCCAATGAAGTTTTTACCAGAAGATGGTAGTTTAGAATTAACTTCAGGTTGGACATCAGATGTGAAGTATCACCTAGGTGGCGTTAAAACGACTAACTCATATGGAATAGAACAACGTATTTCTTTAGCGAATAATCCAAGTCATTTGGAAATCGTTGCACCCGTTGTTGCTGGTAAAACAAGAGCAGCACAAGATAATACACATCAAGTAGGAGGTCCATCTACCGACTTCCATAAAGCAATGCCGATTATTATACATGGTGATGCGGCATATCCAGGTCAAGGTATTAATTTTGAAACGATGAACTTAGGTAGTTTAAAAGGATATTCTACAGGTGGTTCACTTCATATTATTACAAATAATAGAATCGGTTTTACAACTGAACCTTTTGATGGACGTTCAACAACGTACTCTTCCGACGTAGCTAAAGGTTACGATGTTCCAATACTACACGTAAATGCCGATGATGTAGAAGCAACAATTGAAGCTATTGAAATTGCAATGGAGTTCCGTAAAGAATTTCATAAAGATGTAGTTATTGATTTAGTAGGTTATCGTCGTTATGGGCATAATGAAATGGATGAGCCTTCTATTACTAATCCAGTTCCATACCAAAATATTAGAAAACATGATTCAGTTGAAATTTTATATGGTAAAAAGTTAGTTGATGAAGGTATTATTTCTGAAGACGAAATGAATGAAGTCATTGACAGTGTTCAAAAAGAAATGCGAACAGCACATGATAAAATTGATAAAAATGACAAAATGAATAACCCAGATATGGAAAAACCAGAATCACTCCAACTACCTTTACAAAGTGATACGAAAGATTTCTCATTTGATCATTTAAAAGAAATCAATGATGCAATGCTTGATTATCCAAAAGATTTTCATGTACTGAAAAAGCTCAATAAAGTACTTGAAAAACGTAGAGAACCTTTTGAAAAAGAAGGGGGGCTCGTCGATTGGGCTCAAGCAGAGCAACTTGCTTTTGCAACCATATTACAAGATGGAACTTCAATTCGTTTAACAGGTCAAGATAGTGAACGGGGAACATTTAGTCATAGACATGCTGTGCTTCATGATGAAGAAAATGGTAATACATTCACGCCATTGCATCATGTACCTCAACAACAGGCTACTTTTGATATTCATAATTCGCCGCTATCTGAAGCAGCTGTAGTTGGATTTGAGTATGGTTATAACGTCGAAAATAAAGGTAACTTTAACATATGGGAAGCTCAATATGGCGACTTTTCTAATATGTCTCAAATGATGTTTGACAATTTCCTCTCAAGTTCTCGCGCAAAATGGGGTGAGCGTTCAGGTTTAACACTTTTCTTACCACATGCTTTTGAAGGGCAAGGACCAGAGCATTCATCGGCACGCTTAGAAAGATTTCTACAATTAGCCGCTGAAAATAATTCAACTGTAGTTAATCTATCTAGTGCAAGTAATTACTTCCATTTACTACGTGCGCAAGCCGCTAGTTTAGATACATTAGAAATGAGACCATTAATTGTCATGTCACCTAAGAGTCTTTTAAGAAATAAAACAGTAGCTAAACCTATTGATGAGTTTACATCTGGCGGTTTTAAACCTATCATCACAGAAGATATCGATGAACAAAAAGTCAAAAAAGTGATTTTAGCATCAGGAAAGATGTATATTGACCTAAAAGAATATTTAGCTAAAAATCCTAACGATTCTATTCTTCTCATAGCAGTAGAAAGATTATATCCGTTCCCAGAAGAAGAAATTAAAGAAGTATTAAAATCGTTACCTCATCTTGAAAATGTTTCATGGGTTCAAGAAGAACCTAAAAATCAAGGTGCATGGTTATTTGTGTATCCTTATCTAAAAGCACTTGTTGCTAATAAATATGATTTAACTTATCACGGTAGAATACAAAGAGCTGCACCTGCTGAAGGCGATGGAGAAATTCATAAACTTGTACAAACTAAAATTATTGAAAGTAGCATTAACAATTAACTAGGGGGAAAAATAAGTATGGCAGAGGTAAAAGTTCCAGAATTAGCAGAATCAATCACAGAGGGTACCATTGCAGAATGGTTAAAAAATGTAGGCGATAATGTAGATAAAGGTGAAGCTATCTTAGAACTAGAAACAGATAAAGTTAACGTCGAAGTAGTTTCTGAAGAAGCTGGGGTATTATCAGAACAATTAGCCGAGGAAGGCGATACAGTTGAAGTAGGTCAAGCTGTAGCTGTAGTAGGAGAAGGACAAGTAAACACATCTAACGATAGTTCTAACGAATCTTCACAAAAAGATGAAGCTAAAGAGAAAGAAACGCCAAAACAATCTAACCCGAATTCTAGTGAAAGTGAAAATACACAAGATAATAGCCAGCAACGTATCAATGCAACACCATCTGCACGTCGACATGCGCGTAAAAATGGCGTTGATTTAAGCGAAGTATCCGGAAAAGGCAATGATGTTCTAAGAAAAGATGATGTTGAAAATAGTCAAAAATCTTCAAGTCAAACAGCTAAAAGTGAAAGCAAATCACAAAACAGTGGTTCTAAACAAACCAATAACAATCCATCAAAACCTGTTATTCGTGAAAAAATGTCTCGACGCAAAAAAACTGCTGCAAAAAAATTATTAGAAGTATCAAATCAAACAGCTATGCTTACTACATTTAATGAAGTTGATATGACAAACGTTATGGATTTACGTAAACGTAAAAAAGAACAATTTATCAAAGATCATGATGGTACTAAATTAGGATTTATGTCCTTCTTTACTAAAGCTGCCGTTGCAGCTCTCAAAAAATATCCTGAAGTAAATGCTGAGATAGATGGCGATGATATGATTACTAAACAATTTTACGATATCGGCATTGCAGTATCCACTGACGATGGATTACTCGTACCATTTGTTAGAGATTGTGATAAGAAAAATTTTGCAGAAATTGAACAAGAAATCGCTAATTTAGCCGTAAAAGCTCGTGATAAAAAATTAGGCCTTGATGACATGGTTAACGGTTCGTTTACCATCACTAATGGCGGTATCTTTGGCTCAATGATGAGTACACCGATTATAAATGGTAATCAAGCAGCTATCTTAGGTATGCATTCAATTATTACACGCCCAATTGCAGTTGATAAAGATACAATTGAAAATCGTCCAATGATGTATATCGCATTAAGCTATGATCATAGAATCATCGATGGGAAAGAGGCTGTAGGATTCTTAAAAACCATTAAAGAACTCATTGAAAATCCTGAAGATTTATTACTTGAATCATAATTTGGAACCTAACATACTTAAAAAACAACGACGTAAATCGTCGTTGTTTTTTTGTTTAATATGCACTAGGTATTAGGAAAATTGAACTATTTATTGATAGAATATATATTAAACGTATACTATATTTATTAGGAGTAAAAAATGTCACTTAGTGCTATTGAAGGAGTTCACATTACAAAACAATTTAATAAGCAAAACATACTTAATGATTTAAATTTTAGAGTACCGAAACATTCAATAACGTTAGTAAATGGTAAAAATGGTTCAGGTAAAAGTATAACTTTAAAAATTATTGCTGGTTTAATTACTCAATTTGATGGATCATTATTAATAAATGGCAAAATTAGTTATGCTGTAGATATCTTTCCTAATAATTTAAGTTTAACGATTAACGAATATTTTGAATTTCTATTAAAAGTTCATTCTAATAATCAAACTAAAGTCAAACTTAATTACCTTATAAATCATCTTAAATTATCGTCATTTTTGAACCAAAAATTAAAAGACTGTTCAAAAGGTACAAAGCAGAAAGTCAATGTTATTCAATGTTTAATTAAAAACGCTGACATATATATTTTAGATGAACCATTTTCTGGATTAGATCAGAATGCTACAAAATTTCTGATAAATTATCTAGAGTGGTTAAAATTATCATCAACAATTATTTTAACATCTCATGAATTGAATCAACTTATAAATATTACTACGCATATCTTAAATATTGAAACAGGTATTTTTTATATTAACGATATAAATAAAAATCATTTAGTAGTTACTTCAAAACTAATTGTAGTTAAAAATGATTCTGTTACAATTAACTTACTAAAAGAAATACAAAATCAAAAAATTACATATACTGACAATAACAAAATATCCATCCAAACTAATCAAAACGATTTGAATTTAGTACTGAAACAATTAATCGTGCATAACTGTGAAATTCTTGAGATTAAGGATGTGAAAAACTTTTGATTGCATTTACACAATATCAGTTTAGAAATTATTTTAAATCTTATCAATTTATACCACCTATACTCTTCTTTGTGATATGGATCATCATTCAATATTTATACAAAGGTCAACCTATTCTTTCTAGTTATGCATCTAGCAGTATAGGCTTATTGATTATCTCGTGTTGGTTAACTATTAGCATTTGGAATTTAGAATCTTTGAACGAAAAATATTTGCTCTTTACCCAATTAGAATCTAAATTACTTTTTCTCATTAGTAAGTGGTTTTTCATATCTTTAATTCATTTAATGTTAATTTTACTATCTTTATTCTACCCATTAATACTAAATAGGTTTTCCGAAGATATTACTCTCAATCAATATATAATCGCACTAACGTTACATATTGTTGTAAGCATTATTGGGATGCTCATTTCTACTTTAATTCATAATATTAATTTCTTATCTTATAAGTACACTTTCCTATTTATAGCGCTTATAATAATTGTTAGTCTCAGTCGTCCTTCTTTAGTACAATCATATTCATTACTGAATTATATATTATGGGCTGTTCCTCCAATTGGAGATTTAATTACACTTTTTAAATCTGATACCCCTGATAATGCTATGTTGCTAATAAAAACTTTTACTATCTTTATTTATATTATAATCTTAATTGGTTTAAATATTATGATTTTCACTAAATCAGATCAAAAGTAATTTTAAATATAAGAATCGTTCATTCTAATAAAAAACTAAAAATAGTATCGAATGCAAATAAAAATACCTGTGAAGAAATTAAATAGCACCGATTTCTTTACAGGTAAACTATAACTTTTTAAATTCATCCATCATTGAGCAAGAAATATAACTTCTATAATCGCTAAGATAATAAACACAACAAATGCGATAGTAAAATATTTAAATCTTGGTTGTTGTTTATGATTTAAATTTGTAAATACCTCAATTGCGGAATAAACTGCTATTAGTACAGTAACTGCAAATATAATCCATAAATTAGACATACTCATGCCTCCTTGATTACTTCTTTAATTACATTTTAATACATACAAAATATTTAGCCAATCTGTATGTTTATTTTTCTAATAAATAATAAATCAACAACAAATAAATATCTATCTTTATATGAGTGTTCATCATATTCAAGTGTTACAAAATACGTTATAATGTTATCTGTAAAGATAAATAGAGGAGTGTCAGTTAATGAGTGGACTTAGAAGTGTCACTTTAGGAACAAACGATTTATCTAAAACGAAAGAATTATTTAACCACATCATTGGTTTACAACATTCAACTAAAAATGAACATGCCATAAGATTTGGTGACGCTAATTTAAGTCCTGGAACGCGTGTTCACTTTGTTGAGGTTCCAGAGGAAGATTATAAAAATCCACACATAGATAGTGTTGGACTTAGAACACCTTCTGATTCTGGATTAGTAGAATATCAAACTATTTTTGACAAGTTTAATATATCCTATAGTTCAATCACTGAACTTAATGGACTTAAACATTTCACTTTTAAAGATCATAATCAACAAAAATTTGATATTTATTCTAACGAGTTAAATACGGGTATAGGCTTAGGTATGCCTACTTTCGATAGTCCTGTTAACCCTTTACATCAAGTCCAAGGCTTAGGTCCAGTCATTATTAAGGTGAACGAGTTATCTGTCACCACTTCAATTCTCACACAAGTATTTCAATTAGATTTATTTGCTGAATATCTTACACATGAAGATGCACAACAACCTATTCAAGTGTTTCGTATAGGTGAAGGTGGTCTTGGTGGTGAAATCCATTTATTTGAAAGCGATGAAGATATTCAAATGAATACACACGGGCCTATTGAGCAAGTGGAATTCTCTACAAGTGATACTCAATTGTATCTGCAAGCAAAAAACCGTTTGGATGAGATAGGTGTTCCATATCAAACCCTTGAACAGGATACTTCAGAATCTCTTAGAATCACTGAAAATAGTGGCATTTCATTTATTTATACACTTGAAAAGTAAATATGATTTAAGGATGGTTATTACATGTTACATGAAACTTGGAAAGAACGTACACCAATTAAAAAAGTAGAAGTGACAAATACTGATGCCAAAAAATTTACAGTTGCAGATATGCTAACTATCGGCAAACAGTATGATGTTATTAACGAAACTGAAGAATATTATCAAATTATAGATAATTCAGGTTTAGTAGGTGGCTATTACAAAGACTACTTCAAAGAGATATAATTTAATCTCTTTCAACTAAATACGTTATCATTGCAATGGATATATTTTTCAATCATCAGTTTACATTAACTCAATAATGACTAAATAAGTCATTTATTTTAATCATTTTAAATAAGACTAAGACTATGCACCAAAAACTAATGTCTTAGTCTTTTTTAACATTAAAGGATGGGAATTATGGTACAAACAGTTTACAAAAATTCAGATCAAACAGTTTTTGAGGATGCTAAAGCTTTATTTCAATTAAATAAGAACATACTACTAAAAGGGCCAACAGGATCAGGAAAAACCAAGCTTGCCGAAACGTTAAGTCATGTTATGAATTTACCTATGCATCAAGTTAATTGTTCAGTAGATCTAGATACTGAAAGCTTATTAGGTTTTAAAACAATTCAAACTAATGAAGAAGGTCACCAAGAAATTGTCTTCATTGATGGTCCTGTAATAAAAGCAATGAAAGAAGGTCACATTTTATATATAGATGAAATTAATATGGCAAAACCGGAAACATTACCTATACTTAACGGTGTATTAGATTATCGACGTCAATTGACAAACCCTTATACTGGTGAAGTGATTAAAGCAGCTCCTGGATTTAATGTAATTGCTGCTATTAATGAAGGTTATGTAGGAACATTACCAATGAATGAGGCTTTAAAAAATAGATTTATCGTCATAGAAGTAGATTATATAGATGGTGACATTCTTAAAACAGTCATTAAAGAGCAAAGTAAATTACAAGATGAACAATTGATTCAACATATCATTAAATTTAACGAAGATTTACGTACTATGACCAAGCAAGGTCAAATTTCTGAAGAGGCTGCAAGTATTCGAGCTTTAATCGACCTTAGTGATTTAGCAACTGTCATGCCTATTGAACGTGCGGTACAACGTACAATTATTGATAAATTAGAGGATGAGCGAGAACAACAAGCGATACTTAACGCTATCGAGCTTAATTTTTAAAGAGGGATAAAAATGAGTGATCGTTTTATAAAATTCAACGATGAACAATTAGATGCAAAACAAGTAATGATGTTACAAGACTTAGCACGTTTACTTTTAAAAAATGAACAAACACAAGTTAAAATACAAAAATTCCCTTACTATAATCCTTATAGTAATACACTCATTGCGAGTTGGTTTTGGTCTCATAGACCGAAACATATTGAACAAGCTGGACTGAAAACAGATGTCTTACTCGCAACGTATGGATATCTGAATATGGATCTTTCAATCATCAATCAAGTTTTACACAACAATGATTTCGAACACCCTAAGTTCTTTCATCAATTATTTAAACTTTTAGAGGATGTACGTATATTTGAACATATTAGACAACAAAGACCTAGCACTACAAAAATGATTGATTTACGCATAGAAACACGATTATCTTTCACAGAATCTCAAATTAATTTTTACAAAACTAAAACTGTATATACTGATTTACTTTTTCTTTATTTAGAGCATGCATTTTTAAGTCAAAACTTTTTTAATATTCCATCCATACATCCAGCATTTGATGACATTTTAGTTCATATGTATCAGTACTTACCAAATATTTTTCAGAATCATACATCAGAAGATAATATGTATTTAGCAGAACGTATCATGTATCAAGTGGATGATTTATTAAAGGAAGATATGCTAAATGAATATTACTACTTACCTCAAAAATTATATGAAGATATTTATGCAGATAGTTTTGAAGACTTAAAACGTACAGATGCGAGCAATACTGATGGTAAAGATAATCATCAGACAGAGGAAGATGTAGAAACAGCTGAAGCTGAAACAAAAGCCGCAGACAGTGAGTCTAAAGGCGGGGCATATTTAGAAATGGAGCTACATGAGGGTGAAAACAGTGAAGTTATGGCTGATAATGATACGGCTCGAGAAGGTGACAGCACTGATGATATGACTGATATGATGACCAAAAAAGGTAAAGGGTCAGAAAATACACTTGATCACGATGAAGGTGGATTTACAGGACAAAACCAGACTTTTGCTTTAAAAGGCATTAATAAAGACGTAAGTATTGAATGGAATATCCCTGATATTACACCGCAAAATGTGATAGATTATCAATATTCAAAAAATGATGTACAGTTTGAAATTAAAGATTTAATACAAATTATCGAAAAGACCATCGACAGAGAACATGAAGATGAAAGACACAATTTAACAAAGGGACGCTTACAAAAAGACCTTATTAATTGGTTTATTGATGATCAATTTAAGTTATTTTACAAAAAACAGGATTTAAGCAAGACTTTCGATGCAACATTTACATTACTCATCGATGCATCAGCGAGTATGCACGATAAAATGGATGAAACGATCAAGGGTGTCGTTTTGTTCCATGAAACTTTAAAATCTTTGAATATTAAACATGAAATACTAGCATTTAATGAAGATGCTTTTGAAGCTGACGAACGTCAACAACCAAATATCATTGATGAAATCATTAATTATAATTACTCTATCTTTGAAAAAGAAGGCCCACGTATCATGACATTAGAACCTCAAGATGATAATCGTGATGGCGTAGCTATCAGAATTGCGAGCGAGCGTTTATTACAAAGAAGTCATGAACAACGCTTTTTAATCGTATTCTCAGATGGAGAACCGTCTGCATTTAATTACAGTCAAGATGGTATTTTAGATACGTATGAAGCTGTTGAACGTGCGCGCAAATTTGGTATAGAAGTATTTAATGTCTTTCTTAGCCAAGAGCCAATTACTGAAGACATCGAACAAACCATTCATAACATATATGGCCAATTTGCTATATTTGTCGAAGGCGTGGAACATTTACCGAGTCACTTATCACCATTACTAAAAAAATTGTTACTTAAATCTTTATAAAAGTTAGTTTATCAATTCAAAATTTCTAACTTGTAACTTCATTAATATAAATCATTACGTATTTTTGACGAAGTAATTACATCAATTGTATAATGTTTTAATTTTCTGAAATTTTATATAGACTAATATTTCTTTATTATGATAGAATATTGAATGTTGCATTATTAGATAAAAAGGAGCAGCATTATGAATAAAAATACGTGGATTATAGGCTTTACTTTATTCGCTATGTTTTTTGGCGCAGGTAACCTTATATTTCCAACACAACTTGGACTCGAAAGTGGTCATTTCTTTTGGCCAGCCATACTAGCCTTTGCACTTACGGGTATTGGATTACCGCTTCTTGGCGTTGTGGTAGGCGCGCTTGATAAACATGGTTATATTGGGTCTTTTAATAAAATATCACCACGATTTTCATTAATATTTTTGATTATCATCTATCTCACTATAGGACCATTATTTGCGATACCACGTACAGCTTCAACTTCATTTGAAATGACTGTTACTCCTATTGCACATAATAGTGGGAATTTAGCATTATTTATTTTTACAGTAATCTATTTTTTAATCGTTCTTTATTTATGCTTGAATCCTAATAAGATGATAGATCGTATTGGTTCATTACTTACACCTTTATTACTTATTACCATTGTCGCTATGATCATTAAAGGTTTTGTAGATTTTGGTGGACATTCTTCAAATTACGGCATGACAAATGCTTATCATTCCAATTTAAGTGGATTTTCACAAGGATTTACACAAGGTTACCTTACAATGGATGCTATTGCTTCTATTGCATTTTCGATGATAGTTGTTAATGCGATTAAAACAACAGGAATACAGCATGCTGATAAAATCTTTAAACAAACCATTATTGCGGGTCTCATAGCTGCAATCGCATTAGTATTTATATATATTTCGCTAGGGTACATAGGCAATCATATCAATATTCCGTCAGATACTCTAAAGGAATTGAAAGCTAAAGATCAAAATATAGGTACGTATTTACTCACAACAATGGCAACGAAGGGCTTTGGTACTTTCGGAAAATACTTACTTGGTATTATCGTATCATTAGCATGTTTAACTACTGCTTGTGGATTAATCGTATCAGTAAGTGAATATTTCCACAGAATAATACCTAAGATACCTTATAAAGTATTTGTGGTGTTTTTCATTTTAGTTAGTTTCATTTTAGCTAATCAAGGACTTAATTCCGTAATTAAAATGTCAGTCCCTGTACTTAGTGTAATCTATCCTGTGGCTATTACAGTTATTTTGTTAATACTCATTGCTCGCTTCATACCTACAAAACGTATTGCACAACAAATACCGTTAATTATTGTAGCAATTGAATCAATCTTAAGCTTAATAACGACACAAGGGTGGATACGTATTTCATTAATAGATAGTTTACCTTTAAAAGAATATTCACTTGAATGGTTCCCAATTGCTGTTGTAGCAACTCTTGTTGGTTACATGATTAGTTATTTTGTTAAACAATCTAACATTGTATATCAAAAAGAATAAGTAAATTTAAAATAAAAAACACTCGTCAAATAAGTGATAGACTAAATCTAAATCACATGTGACGAGTGTTTTTTATTATTTGCGCATAGATAATAGATGCTGCTTCAAATCTTGTTCTAATTCATTAAGTTCCTTCTCTGCAACTTGACGTTTCTGCCTACCATCTTCTTGAATTTGAAGTGTTTGTTCAATTGTTTCAATAATGTCATTTTGTGTTGTCTTTAACGTTTCGATGTCAACGATGCCACGCTCATTCTCAGCTGCCGTTTCAATAGCGTTTTTCTTTAACATTGACGCATTTTGAGTAAGTAACTCATTCGTAGTATCGGTAACCGAACGTTGTGCTGAAACAGCATTTCTTTGTCTCATCAAAGTAAGGGCAATAGCCATTTGATTTTTCCATAAAGGAATACTTGTTAAAATTGAACTTTGAATTTTTTCGGCTAAAGCTTGGTTGACATTTTGTATCATACGGATTTGAGGTGCAGTTTGAATAGCAATTTGCCTAGATAATTGTAAATCATAAATGCGCTTATCTAAACGATCAACAAACTGTTCCATATCAGCAGTTGCCTGAATATCCATTTGATTACCAGTTTGATGCGCCTTTTCTCGTAACTGGGGTATGGTTTCTGTCAATATTTCTTTTTTCTTTTTCTGAGCCGCTAAGATATATAAAGAAACGTTATCAAAATAAGTTTTATTTTCCTGATATAATTGATCAAGAAATTCAACATCTTTAGTTAACTGATCTTTATGTTTTTCTAATTGAATAGTAATACGATCAATTTGAGAACTTACAGATTGCATTCTAGAAAACACTTCATTAATAGAAGCTTTAGTACGTTTAAATAAACGCTTTAATCTAGATTGTTTTTCTGGATTTATGTCATTTGGATTTACAGATTTTAATTTTCCCATTAATTGACTTAAAGTTTCCCCAACTGGTCCCATATCTTTTGATTGAACGTCATCTAAAATTTGATGAGAAAAATGAGACATCTTTTGTTGAAGATTAGCACCATATTTTAATAATCCTTCATGGTTAAGTGGCTCAATTTGCTCACTTATTGATTTAATTCTTTGTTTATCATTTTCAGTTAATTGCATTTCAAGATCTTCAGCGATTGTATGATGATCAGTTGATTGATTATCCATATAGTAATCAAGTGGATGTGACCGATTACTACTTTGTTCACTTACCATCTCACTCATCTCTCCATTTCTATTAATTATTATGTCGACGTTGCTGTTCTAATCTATTTAATTCTATTTCAACATCTAGTCGCTCATAATCTTCCTCATTAAGCCTTTTAAGATCAGCAATGAGCGTTCTTTTTATTTCATCCAGAGTAATACGTGTTTGTTCTAATTTTAGCTTTTCATCTTGCGACTTACGTGGCATTCTTGCAAGACGTGTATACGAGTCTACTAAGTTAAGGGCATTATCTAAATGAGAATAGAAAAAGCTTTCAACTTTAAAAAACATCGCGGGTCTTTGCTTAATGCTTGTATGAATAGAACGAGAAATTCGATATATATCATTTACTTGTCTAAAATCTTTGATTGAACGAATATTAATAAATGACTTTAAGATAGTTCTAATTTTAGTATGTGCATGATGAAGCTGTGATTGAACATATCTGTAATCTCTTCTTGATAAACCAATTTCATTAAGATACTTTCGTGAAGTGAGCCTTTGCGTAGGGAAGTATGATGCAATGAAACTACCAAAACTGATAAGCATGTCTATAATGAATGATAAATCCAACGCAAAAACAGTAATAAGCCAAACAATAAAGGCCACTGGTATACCCACTAACACTCCAAATATACGTGAAATGTTATATCTCAAGTGTCATCTTCCTTTATATTAAAGTCTTATATTATAAACCTAAATTGTCTTAAACTCTGATAAAGATTCATCAAGGTCTAATTCTTCAATATTGTAATTAGACACTTGTGAAGCCGGTGAAGCACCTTGGATCACAGAATCAATAAACTGTTCTAATTCTGTATCGTCGCCCTGAGCATATATATCTACATAGTCCTCAACATTTTGGACTGTACCTTTAATATTAAATTGATGAGCAATACGTTGCGTGTAAAATCTAAATCCTACACCTTGTACTGTACCAAAAACTTGAATATGTTTACGTTGCATAAAATCACCTCTTGTCTTTATTATACGTATTTTAATTGTAAAAAACTAATATTTGCTATTCAAAAAATTGTTTATATCACAAGGCTTGAAACTTGATTTTAAAACATGAAAAGTTAAAATTATTGTTGTAGCTTTATAGTAGGGAAGGGGAAATTATTATGTGGACAGTAGTCAAGATCAGGGCTGACTACGAAGGTTGGTGGCTATTTGATGATTGGCCACAAAAAATTGTGGAGCAATCAGAATTTACTACATACGAACAAATGATGGAGTATTACATAAATGTACTAAACCATAGTAAGAAATGTTACGACAATTATGTAGTAGGGAAGTATAATATACATGCTTTTTACAACAATTGTGATTTAAACTTTTGTGAAGACTGTGAGGAAGATTTACAAATATTTTATAGTTTTATTATTTTAAAAAATAATGAGGTTTATTTTAATCTTCCAAAAATAGATTGAATGATAATTTTCTATAATTGTATTGCAATTTAGCTATGACTAAACTATAATGATTATTAAGCAATTGTTTTATTCCATATTGCAAAGAATATTTGATTTATATTAGATTTTAGACATGTATTTTTTGTAATATGCGAATAATGCATATTGAAAGAATTTAGTCTTGGAGGTTTCAGAGTTATGAAACAAGGTACAGTTAAATGGTTTAATGCCGAAAAAGGTTTTGGTTTCATCGAAGTTGAAGGAGAAAACGACGTATTCGTACACTTCTCAGCAATTAACCAAGAAGGATACAAATCATTAGAAGAAGGTCAATCAGTTGAATTTGAAGTAGTTGAAGGCGATCGCGGTCCTCAAGCTGCAAACGTTGTTAAACTATAATAAATAGATTGTAATCATTGACTTTAACTAACACCTTACCAAGCAGTAAGGTGTTTTTTATATCAATACATACCGTATCACAGAAAGAAATTAATTTTAATTTCTTTCTGTTTTTTATGCCCAAAATAAGAATTATGACTATCTCATTATTTTTTTGCATGTCTGTGTTTAAAGAAAAGCATAACTTCTCCAAAACTTTCATTAAATAATATAGTCTACAATATAATTATTTAATTATTTATTATTTTAAGCTCTTTATAATATAAGTAATAAGTAGGGGAAAAGAGATATTGTTATGCCAAATCCTTTTAAATTATTGCAGGTTTCAATTGGTCGTTTTTATTTTGGTTACCGTGGTCGTTTCATTAAATGGTAAATTTTAAAATTGAAAAATTAAGACCAAATAATTTATTCATATATCAGTATGATTTTATGTTATGTGGTCATAAAGATTACAGACAATATTAATAAAATCAAGTTTTTCCCTTCAAATTTCACAAATTTAGATACCGATAAAAGTTTTATTTTAAACTTATCAATAATGAGCTCTATTACTATTGTTTATATAATCATTATTTACCTCTTGGCAATTAGGATTTTCAGAAAAATTCAATTTTAAATTTCATTTAATTTAAAGTAAGTAAAAACGCCTCGGATAGATATACTGAACCTATCCAAGGCGTTTTTAAATAGTTTTTAAGCGAAATCATATTGATAGTAGATGCGCTTTTACTCGCTCACTTTTTAGAATTATTTTGTATCATTAATAATTAATTGTCTCAATGATTGACGTTTAATCACTTCACGTGCTTTTCCATCTTTCAAGAAAAATACTGAAGGTTTTTGCATTTGATTATAATTTGAAGCCATTGAATAATGATACGCACCAGTAGAAAGTACTGCTAGATAATCACCTCTATGAACAGAAGAGGGTAATTGAGCATCTCGTACGATAATATCACCAGATTCACAGAGTTTACCTGCAATTGTTACAGATTCATTAGCTTTTTCATTTCTGTTAACTAACAACGCCTCATACTGTGCACCATAAAGTGCAGTTCGTATGTGATCACTCATTCCGCCATCAACTGATACATATTTATTAACTCCAGGAATATCTTTAATTGTACCAACCTCATATAAAGTGATACCTGCTTCTCCAACAATTGAACGGCCAGGTTCTATCCCAATTTCAGGAATATTGTACTGCAATGCTTGTGCAGTTTCTTTAATAGCTTCAGTAATTTCAGATATTCCTTGCTCAATAGGGAAGCTTTCATCTCCTTCGACATATTTAATTCCGAAACCACCACCTATGTTAAGCAAACTCACTTCAATTCGTTCACTTGCTAACCAATTAAGCACAATTTTAGCTGTCTTAATCATCGCCTCAGTGCCTTCGATTTGAGAGCCAATATGGAAATGTATTCCTTTAAGTTGCAAATGTTTCGTTGCTTTTACTTTATTAACTGCATTTAATGCTAGACCGTGTTTGATTGATAATCCAAATTTACTATCTTCCTGTCCAGTTTGAATAAATTCATGTGTATGTGCTTCAACACCAGGGTTCACACGTAATACAACATCCACATTACTATCAGCATATTTATCAATAAGATCTATTTCTTCGAGCGTATCCACTACAAAATAACCAATCTGATTATCTAATGCATATTGAATCTCGCGTTTCGTCTTGTTGTTCCCATGGAAGTGAATACGTTTCGAATCAAATCCTGCTTCAAGAGCAGTATAAAGTTCACCTTCAGAAACAACATCTAATTGTAAATTTTCTTCATCAATTAATTTGACCATCTGAATACATGTGAAAGCTTTTGAGGCATAAGATATATTGTAGCTTAAACCACTTGCTTCAAATGCTTTATGATATCGTCTTATCTGATTACGAATTTGGTCTTCATCGTAAACAATCGAGGGTGTACCAAAACTTTGTGCAATAGTTTTTAAGCTTGTACCTCCCATTGTCAGTTCGCCGTTATCGTTATAATTAACTACCATTTATAAATACTCCTTTATAAGAGAATCGTGATTCATTGCGCTTAATTGTTCTGAATTTGCGCCAACACCTTTAAATGTAAATTCATCTATGCGTATATCCTTATTATATAATATGACTTCGTCTTGTGCATGAACTTCGTCATCAACTTCAATAAACATATGACTCATCATTAATGCTCTAATTGGATATCGCTTACCATTAATTATAGCTTCGTGTTTTGCTCTTGATTTTAGAATACCATCGCCATAACCTATATCAACAACAGCTAATTGAGTGTGGTCATTCTTTACTTCGAAGGCGAAACTATATCCACAATAATCACCTTTATTTACATCACGAACTTGTATAACATTACCTTTAACAGTCAAAGATTGAGTAATGCGTTCTTCATTTATAAGACTATATGGTCTTGAACCATAAAGGGCAATTCCAACTCTAGCATGAGTGTGATGAGGAAGTAACATTTGATTCTCACGAAAATAACTTGCACTATTTTGTGAATGTATCATATCAAAATGATAATTTTCATTTAAAAGTGTATTTATCAAGTTTAACCAAGCATCACGTTCCATTTTATATTCATCTACGTCAAATTCGTCTGCATAGCCAAAATGCGTCCATATTCCTGAAATAATCATTTTATCTTGATTATTTTGATCATGATCTTTTAAAACTTCACGTATTTCTTCGATATTTCTAAAACCAGAACGATGTAATAAATTTTCATATTCTAAATGTACATGAATGCCTTTTAAATCTTGTTTATATTTATAATAATAGTTTAAAGAGGGGAGTGTCATATGAATATCATAACGTTTTACTAAATCAAAATCATAAACAGGATTCATTAAAAATATAGTTGCTTCAGGTGCTATTTTTCTAACTCGTATAGCTTCATTTAATGAAGTTGTGCTAAATGTATTAATGTCCGCTTTTAAAAATGTTTTCACTGCAAACTCAAGTCCATAATGATATGCATTGTTTTTTACAACTGCCATTATTGGTTCGTTATTTTTTACTTTTACTGCATTCTGATAAAATGCTTCTGTATCTAATGACCAAATTGCTGTCAATTGCTTTACACCTCTTTATAATTTCTTAACAAATGCTCGTAATAATTTACAACGTCAATTAATATTTTCTCATCAAAATTAAGATGTGCAGTATGAAGACCAGTCACAAAACCTTTTTCCTTGTTTTGAGTACCAACAAATACAAAATATGAAGGGGCAAGTTGTTGACCATAAAAACTAAAATCTTCACCGAACAGGAAGGGGAGCTTTTTTTCAACAACTTCTAAATTTGCACCTTCTATAGCATTCTCAACGGCTTGACGTAATTGTGGATGATTCATTGTTGGTGGATATCCTTCTTCAAATTTAACCTCACATTCAACATTAAATAATAATTGAACACTTTCCGCTATTTTATGCATTTGGTGTTTTACAATAGCCAAATCTTCAGTGTCATATGTACGAATAGTACCTTCAAGATAACCATGACTCGGTACTGTATTAATAGCTTCACCAGCTTCAAAATGACCCATATGAATAATGTTACGTTTCAATCCATTCAAATGAAACTGTTGGATTTGACCGATTTGACTTAAGACATGTTGTAACCCCTCACCACATGAATGACCTTGCTCCTTATCAGCAACATGACTAGATAATCCTTTTAAAAAGAAGCGATATTCAGTGGCACTTGCAGTGATTTCTTCATCCCGAATTACAATTTTACCTTCTTTTTCAAACGGATTAACGTGAAAACCAAATACCGCTTCAATAGGGTACTTGTCAAAAGCGCCAGCTTTGATTAAGCGATTAGCTCCTCCACCAGTTTCTTCGGCAGGTTGAAATATAAACACTACATTATGAGGTAATTCAGATTTGTCATACAATGCTTTACACCTTTTAACAAAAAGCATAAGTGCTGTCGTATGTCCATCATGACCACACGCGTGCATGACGTGATCATTTTTACTTTTAAAATCAATATCATTTTCTTCATAAATTGGTAACGCGTCTATATCTGCTCTGAATGCAATAGTGTGGTGACTATTACCTTCCAAATAAGCAATAACACCAGTTTTAAGTGGTCGGTCGTAAGGTACGCCTAAATCCTCTAAAAATGATGTTATATACGATGTCGTCTCAAATTCATGTAAACTTAATTCTGGATATTGATGTAAATGTCTTCTGTGCAATGTAACGAATTCTAACTCGTTCATAAAATCATCCATCCCTTGTATAACTATTTCATTAATATTTCAATGTGTATCATTCTATAATAAAAAGGCGAAATGAATGATTAATGCATCCTATATAAATTAATCATTGGATTCCACCTTGAACATATTTTTTATCTACACAATTATTCTATGTCGTTATTCATTATTTAATTTACGCAGTGCAGACACAATCTCACGTTTTGAGTCTTGAACTTCTGAAGTTTGTTTAATTACTTTAGCAGGCGTACCAGCAACTACAGCACCAGCAGGCACATCTTGAGTAACAATAGCTCCTGCTGCTACAATAGCTCCTGCACCAACGCGTACACCTTCAAGAATAACAGCATTTGCTCCAATTAAAACATTGTCTTCAATGACAACTGGGGAAGCACTTGGAGGTTCAATGACACCAGCTAAAACAGCTCCTGCACCAACATGAACATTTTTTCCTGTTGTAGCTCGGCCACCAAGTGTTGCGTTCATGTCTATCATTGTTCCTTCACCTACAATAGCTCCAATATTAATCGTAGCACCCATCATAACCACAGCACCATCTTCAATGATAGCTTGCTCACGAATAAACGCACCTGGCTCAATACGAGCATTTGTGTTTGTTAAATCTTTAAGCGGTATAGCTGAATTACGACGATCCATCTCAATTTCTAATTCAGTGATTAATGAATGATTTTTTTGATAAAATTGTTTCCATTCATCTGCTTCACAGAAAATTACTTTTGAATGTTCAGAGCCAAAAACTTTAAAAGATTCTGGGAATGTCACATTTTCAAAATGACCATTTACATAAACTTTGAGTGGTGTTGATTTCTTAGCATCGCTAATATATTGAATGATTTCTTGAGCTGATAAATGTTGTACCATAATTTGAATAACTCCTTTGATTTATAGATTATTAAAAGTATAAAAACCTGGGTTTTTGTGAATTAATTTTTCTGCAGCGCCAATGGCACCATTTGCAAAGATATCTTTTGATTGTGCTCTATGTGAGATAGTAATTGTTTCATCAGTACCTGCAAATAAAATGTCATGTTCCCCGACAATCGTACCGCCACGAACAGCATGTATACCTATCTCATCATGTGTACGCTTCTCAGTTTTTTCGTGTCTATCATAAACAGGTGAGATATTGTCACGTAATTCTTTAATGACATCATACAATTTAACTAATGTGCCACTAGGAGCATCGACTTTTTTATTATGATGCGCTTCTGTCAGTTCGATATCGAAATCTTCGAGTAAGGGAACTGCAGTTTCTAATATTTTAGTTAATGCATGGACACCATAACTCATATTTGCACTAAAAAATACAGGTGTTCTTTGACTTAGCGTTTCCAATTTTTGTATTAACGTTTCTTTTTCACCTGTAGTTGCGATGACAAGAGGCAGATTGAATTGTTCTTCTAATAGAGGAAAGAGCAATTCAGGATTTGAAAAGTCAATAGCAACATCAGCTTCTTTACATTCACTAATGTGTTTATATTGGGAATAAGGTGTCGATGATTTTGGAGTTCTGTCTATGACTCCAACAATTTCATGACCTTTATCTTCAGCTAATCGTGCAACTTTTTGATTCATTGCACCATATCCAATTAGTAGTATGTTCATTATTGTTCACCTGCTTTAAATTGTTCAAATGCTCTTTCAACTTGTTTACATTGTGCTTCTTCTAAAGGCACTAATGGTAATCTCACTTCGTAATGACCATAACCCAAATATGCAGTTAGAACTTTAATAGGTATTGGGTTAACGTCAAGTGACAACGCTTCTAACAATTTTTCAATAGGTTTAAAGTAATTAGTAATATCGGTTTCATTTTGTCTATTATCATATAAATATTGAAATTCTTGTGGAATTACATTCGCAATGACAGAGATGACACCATTACCTCCACGTTGATAGAACTTCACAACATTGTCGTCATTCCCACTATATAATGCAAATTCATTTGCATTAATACGTTGTTTTACTTCATCAAAATACTCAAAATCATTTGTCGCATCTTTTAAAGCAACAATATATGGATTATGACTGAGAATTTCAACTGTTTCTGGCTCTATCGTCATGTTTGTTCGTGAGGGCACATTGTAAAGAATTACTGGTAATTTCACTTCATTTGCGATTGTCTCAAAATGTTGAATTAAACCACGTTGATTCGTTTTGTTGTAATAGGGCGTAATTAACATGACTGCATCTGCACCAATTTCTTTCGCACGTATTGAAGCTTGAATTGATTTATACGTATTATTAGTGCCAGTACCCGCAATAACAGGAACGTTATGATTTACGAGTTTAACTACTGTTGCCAATACTTTCTCTTTTTCTTCGTCAGTTAATGTAGGACTTTCTGCTGTAGTGCCATTCACTATAATTGCTTGGATATTGTTATCTAAAAGAAATTGAACATGTCTTTCTAATGCGTCGAAATCAACCTCATTATTGGTAAAAGGAGTCGCTAATGCTACACCAACGCCTTCAAACATGTGTGTCATATTATCTTGCCCCTTTCAAAGTTAAAATTTGTTCTAATACTTGAACTGCATTTAATGCTGCGCCTTTGAGTAAATTATCAGAGGTACACCATACGTGAAATGTATTTTCAAGAGAGTCATCTCGGCGAATACGTCCTATAAATACTTCATCTTTGCCAGTAGAATGAATGGCTAATGGATATTCATTTTTACTTGGATTATCTACAAGAACAACACGTTGATCTTGTGCAAATAATTCTTGTATCTCTTTAACTGTAGTATCTTGATTTAAAGTCACATCGATTTCAATACTGTGACTATCTTGTACTGGTACACGTACACATGTGGCAGTTACTTTTAAGTTTTGGTCGTTAAGAATTTTTTTCGTTTCATCAATCATTTTTTGTTCTTCTTTTGTATACCCATTTTCAAGAAAAACATCTATATGTGGTAATACATTATTGTAAATTGGATAGGGATATGCTTCAGGTTTTTTTCCATTAGCGCCTTCAGTTAAATCTCTTTTACCTTTAACACCAGAACCTGATACAGCTTGATAAGTCGTATAAGCGACACGTTTTAATCCATATGCATCTTGTAAAATTTTAAGAGGTACAACTGATTGAATTGTAGAGCAATTTGGATTGGCAATAATACCACGTGTAAATTGAGGCTCATTCACTTCTGGAACAATTAAATCGACATCTTCAGCCATTCTCCATTGACTTGAATTATCAATAACAATGGCTCCAGCCGCCTCAAATAGTGGGGCAAAGTGCTCACTTGTGCTACCTCCCGCACTCATTAAAACATAATCAAAATGTTCACTTGCTGCTTCATCAGTTAATTCTTGAACAGTATACGATTGTCCTTGAAATTCAACTTTTTTTCCTGCTGAGCGAGCAGAAGAAAATAATACTAATTCATCAAAAGGTATTTGTTTTCGATCTAGTGTCTCTAACATTTTTGTTCCAACTAATCCTGTTGCTCCAGCTACTGCTAATCTTGTCATAATAAATAGTCACTCCATTCTTAATATTAGTAATTTTTAGAAAATTTATAATAAATATATCACATGAATGCTAAATTTCGAAGGCATGATACAATTCTTCTACTGCTTTTTCACCATTTTCTTCGTCTATTACATAAGATATGCTAATTTCCGATGTCGTCGTTTGATAAAATGGAATATCTGAATTGATAAGCGTCATAAAAGCTTTTGATGCTACTCCTGACATATCTCTCATACCTGATCCAATTAAAGATATTTTGACATATGCTTCATTAATTTTATAATCAAGTGCTGAGAAGTGTATTGATAAATTTTCCAGAATTGAAGAAATTTGATGTGCATCACTATCTTTAATTGAAAAAGATAATTGTAAACCTTCTAAATTTACAATTTGAGAAATCATATCAACATTTACAGATTCTTCTTCCAATGCGGTAAACAATTGTGTTAGTAACTGATTATCCGGTAGGGGATAACTTATCGTGACGTGCATCATGTGTGTATCCAATGCAACACCAGTTACTGCTTTTTTTTCTAATAAATCACTTTTAGACATAATCCATGTTCCTTTCATATTTGATAAAGTTCTTCCTAAGTAAAGAGGAATATCATAATTCTTGGCTAATTCAACACTTCTCGTTTCAAGTACACCTGCACCAAGCGCACTCATTTCCATCATTTCCTCATAAGAGACATATTCTAAACGCTTCGCTTCATTTAGTATTCTAGGATCTGTTGCATACACACCATCAACGTCAGTATAAATTTCACAAGGTATCTGATTGCTTGCTGCTAAAGCTACAGCTGTAGTATCAGAACCACCTCGTCCAAGTGTAGTAAGTTCGAAATCATCGTTTATACCTTGAAATCCAGCTACAACTAAAATGTCATGATCTTTAAAAGCCTCATCAAAAATATTGGGATTAATTTCTGCTATTTTACTTTTTAAGTGATGTCCTACAGTCTTAATGCCAGCTTGATAACCTGTCATTGCTTTAGCATTTACACCTATGTCATTAAGTACCATAGAAAGGTAAGAAACCGTTTGTTGTTCACCAGTTGTTAATAGCAATGCGAGTTCTTGATCTTTAGGGGTAGAAGTAAGACTTGATACATTATTCATCAATTGATCAGTTGTCTTACCCATAGCACTAACAACAACGATTAATTCCTCACCATCTTCAATGCGTGTTTTAAGCATTTCAGCGATATTTTTTATTTTTTTAAAATCACTGACGGAAGAACCGCCAAATTTTAAAACGCTTCTATTCAATTTCAGTCCTCCTATAATTAGAGGAGACATACACAGTATAAAAAAGAACAAGTTCGGAATGCCGAACTTGTTCTACATTTATGTACAAGTGATGCACTCCATTATTTAATAATAATGACAAACTTATAGCTCTTAACCATTAAGTCCAACGATTCATAACTGCTATTATGAATCATTTCGGCATCTCACCCTTTTAACTCTATAATTGTTAGCAGACAAATTATCTAAAGTTTACTCATGATTGATGCGCCTCATCAAAATCTTATTCAATTGATATGTTTTCATTATACATAGACAATATATCTATGTAAACCAATATTTTAGATTTTTAAAAATATACTGAAAATTTACGTGTGAATTCACATGATAAGTCATTTTTATAAATTTAATACGCTTATTACAAATTAAACACCTTATCTAGATTTTTAAGTATTAGTATTTAAAAGTATATATTTTTAATTTTTGATCAATATTAAAAGTTTATAACTGAAACGATAACAATATTAATCTAATACCCATAACAACCGAATAAAGATTAAATGATATAAACAAAGAGTCTGAGACTTTGATAAATGTCCCGGACTCTTGTATAAATGTTAAAACAATTATTAATTATTTTGTAATACGCCAATTTCTTGTAAGTATTCCTCATAAGGTACTTCTTTAGAAAGGGCACCAGCTTGATTCAAGTCAATCACTCGATTTGCGATTGTATTAATAAATTCAAAATCATAAGAAGTGAAGATGATAGAACCTTTAAATGATTTTAATCCATCATTTACAGCAGTGATACTTTCCAAATCTAAATGGTTTGTTGGCTCGTCAAGTAAAAGTACATTAGCACTTGATAGCATCATTTTACTTAACATGCAACGTACTTTTTCTCCACCTGAAAGCACGCTTGCTTTTTTCTTAACTTCCTCACCACTAAATAACATGCGTCCTAAGAAACCACGTAAAAATGTTTCAGTTTGTTCGTCTTCTGGGGCGTATTGACGTAACCATTCAACTAGATTCATATCGACATCATCAAAGAATTCAGAGTTATCTTTAGGGAAGTAACTTAAAGATGTCGTTACGCCCCATTTAAATGTACCTTCATCTGGTTCCATTTCTCCAGCTAAAATTTTTAACAATGTTGTTTTAGCAATTTCGCTATCACCAACTAAAATAGCTTTATCATTAGGATTCATAGTGAATGAAACATTGTCTAGTACCTTTTCGCCGTCAATTGTTTTAGAAAGATTTTCTACTGTAAGTAAATCATTTCCAATTTCACGTTCAGGGGTAAATTTCACATAAGGGTATCTACGAGATGATGGCTGGATATCGTCTAATTCAATTTTTTCTAATTGTTTCTTACGACTTGTTGCCTGTTTAGATTTAGAAGCATTTGCTGAGAAGCGTGCGATGAAATCTTGTAACTCTTTCATTTTTTCTTCTTTTTTCTTATTTTGTTCTTGTGCCATTTTTTGTGCTAATTGACTTGATTGATACCAGAAATCATAGTTACCAACATAAAGTTTAATTTTGCCAAAGTCTAAATCAGCTATATGAGTACAAACATTATTTAAGAAGTGACGGTCATGCGAAACGACAATGACAGTATTTTCAAAATTAATTAAAAAGTCTTCTAACCAACTTATTGCTGGTATATCTAAACCATTGGTAGGCTCATCTAGTAAAAGAACGTCAGGATCACCAAATAAACTTTGAGCTAACAATACCTTAACTTTTTGATTATTTTCAAGTTCAGACATATTTTTATCATGTAAGTCAGGTTCTATGCCTAATCCTGATAATAAATTAGCGGCATCAGCTTCAGCATTCCAACCGTTCATTTCTGCAAATTCTCCTTCAAGTTCTGCAGCACGAATACCGTCTTCATCGTTGAAATCAGGTTTCATATAAATTTCATCTTTCTCTTTCATCACTTGATACAAACGTTCGTGTCCTTTAATCACAACATCTAAAACACGTTCATCTTCATAAGCAAAATGATCTTGTTTTAATACAGCCAAACGCTCATCTTTACCTAGAGATACATGACCAGTCTGTGAATCAATTTCGCCTGATAAAATCTTTAAGAATGTAGATTTTCCAGCACCATTTGCACCAATTAATCCATAACAATTACCCTCTGTAAATTTTATATTTACATCTTCAAATAGTTTACGATCACCAAAACGTAAACTTACATCAGTTACTTGTAACATTCATCTGCTCCTTTTTGGTTATTCTAACGGAGAAATTATATCATATAATAATTAGAGTTTCGACCTGACAATTAAGCTAATGATAGAATAAGTAACTCATGTTATAATTAATAAGAATTTTATAGATACGAATATAGTTTATTAAGTTAAATCTAACTATTTAAATAGAAAAAAGTAAATGAAAGTGAATAATAGATTAAGGAGAATAGAATGGCATTAGATAAAGATATAGTAGGTTCAATAGAATTTTTAGAAGTTGTAGGATTACAAGGGTCAACATATTTACTTAAAGGGCCAAATGACGAAAGTGTCAAACTCAATCAGTCAGAAGTTGCTGATGAAGATGATTTTGAAATAGGTGAGGAATATAGTTTTTTCGTTTATCCAAACCGATCAGGCGATTTATTTGCGACTCAAAACATGCCTGATATTACAAAAGATAAATATGATTTTGCTAAAGTTATAAAAACCGATAGAGACGGTGTACATATCGACGTAGGACTTCCTCGTGAAGTCTTAGTTCCATGGGAAGATTTACCGAAACTTAAAGAACTTTGGCCTCAAGCAGGTGACTACTTGCTAGTTACTTTAAGAATAGACAGTACGAATCAAATGTTTGGACGATTAGCTAGTGAAACGATTGTTGAGTCGATGTTCACGCCAGTAAATGACGATAGTAAACAAAACGAATATATTTCTGCACGTGCTTATAGATTACTCAGAGTAGGTAGCTTCTTATTAAGTAATGAGGGTTATAAAATTTTTGTTCACGAATCAGAACGCAAACATGAGCCAAGGTTAGGCGAAGAAGTAGAGGTCCGAATTATAGGTCATAATGAAAAAGGTGAATTAAATGGGTCATTTTTACCATTAGCTCATGAACGTCTTGATGATGATGGACAGGTCATATTTGATTTACTTGTTGAGTATGATGGTGAATTACCTTTTTGGGATAAATCTAGTCCTGATGCAATCAAAGAAGTCTTTAATATGAGTAAAGGCTCGTTTAAACGTGCAATTGGACATTTATATAAGAAAAAGATAATCAATATAGAAACAGGAAAAATCACTCTTACTAAAAAAGGGTGGAGCCGTGTCGATGATTAAAGAGGATGAAATCCATTAATACACTTAATTAATGTAGAGATAGAAAGTAATTCTTATTGAATTCGTTATCTCATCATGAAAATAAGCTCTAAATTACAGTATTTATAGCATTCTATATTTTGGAAAACTTGACTGACAATAAAAAATTTAATAATAGCGTACTTTTAATTAATTTAATCATAATATTACCTATACGTTATACACACTTGAGATATCAACTGATAACTCAAGTGTTTTTTTACGTTTAACACTTATTTTAAAATCCTAAATGATATATATTTTAAAGTGCTTCATTTAAAGAACTAAATCATTTCGTTAACGTAATTAATTAAAGAAATAATATGACCTTAAAGGACCAGATTAGATACAATTTATTAAAATTCTCTCTCCACTATAATAATCCCCAATGTCTCATCTATTCATTCAATCAAGTATTTTTATTCTTTTTAAAACTATGTTAGCAAATTAAATTTTAATACACGTTACATTAATTCAAATCTCATTCTTAACAAAAAATTTACAATGACTCTATTTTGATTTAATAAAAGATATGTAACATGAGAACTGTAAGAAATACATATACCATTATAGGTTATTTACATTAGGAGGATGTTTCAATGAAAAAGTGGCAATTAGTCGGTACTACTGTATTAGGAGCTTCGGTTTTACTTGGCGCTTGTGGCGGAAATGATGGAGGTTCAGGAGACGGCAAAGATCTTAAAGGTTCTGCTAAAGGTGAAGGATCGTCTACAGTAGCTCCTATCGTTGAAAAATTAAACGAAAAATGGGCTAAAGATCATAAAGACGCTAAAATTTCTTCAGGTCAAGCTGGTACAGGTGCTGGTTTCCAAAAATTTATTGCTGGCGAAACTGATTTCTCAGACGCTTCAAGACCTATTAAAGACGAAGAAAAGAAAAAATTAGAAGATAAAGGGATTAAATATCACGAATTCAAAATTGCACAAGATGGTGTAACAATTGCAGTTAATAAAGATAACGACTTTGTTAAAGAATTAACTAAATCACAATTAAAAGATATTTACTCTGGAAAAGCTAAAACATGGAAAGACGTTAACTCTAGTTGGCCAGATAAAAAAATCAATGCTGTTTCACCTAACTCAAGTCATGGTACTTACGACTTCTTTGAAGAAGAAGTTATGGATAAACAAGATATCAAAGCTGAGAAGAATGCTGATACTAACGCGATTGTATCTTCAGTAACTAAAAACAAAGAAGGTATCGGTTACTTCGGTTATAATTTCTACGAACAAAATAAAGATAAATTAAAAGAAGTAAAAATCAAAGATGACAATGGCAAAGTTACAGAACCAACTAAGAAAACAATTCAAAACGGTTCATACGCACTAAGCAGACCATTATTTATCTATGCTAAAGACAAATCATTAAAAGACAATAAAGTAATGTCAGAATTCATGAAATTTGTACTTGAAGATGAAGGTCAAGCAGCTGAAGACGCTGGTTATGTAGCTTCACCTAAGAAAACTTATAAATCTCAATTAGATGACTTAAAAGATTTTTTAGATAAACATCAAAAGTCTGATAAGAAAGACGACAAAAAATCAGAAGATAAATAATGAATACTAAGGTAATAAACACCTAGGGTTGGGAATTTTTGAAAGGGTATCAGGCAAAGTGGTCAATGTGCCACTTTGTCGAACCCTTTTCAGCTTTGCAGATAATGAGTAAATATTCTAATAAATATGAATAAACTCATTTTCTCATAAAAGCAATTCCCACTCTTTTTTTAAATTATTTTGGGAGATAAGAGAGAGGGTTTTACATGGCTTCACAAACAAAGGTGAGAGAAATGATAGCTAAGAATAATGCTAAAAAGGGCGGACTAAGTGATAAAATTGTCCCAATTATTTTAGCTATTATTTCAGCTATATCTATATTAACTACAATTGCTATTTTATTTACACTTTTAACTGAGACGATTACGTTCTTCACACGAGTACCATTATCTAAATTCTTTTTATCTGGTACCTGGAACCCAACTGGTTCATCGCCAGAATTTGGAATTTGGGCACTCATCATTGGCACATTGAAAATTACTGTTATTGCTACAATCGTGGCAGTTCCAATTGGTTTAGGTGCAGCTATTTACCTTAATGAATATGCATCTGATCGTTCACGTAGAATCATTAAACCAATATTAGAAATTTTGGCTGGGATTCCTACAATTGTATTTGGTTTCTTTGCTTTAACATTTGTTACACCTATATTAAGGAATCTAATTCCTAACTTAGGAGAGTTTAATTCAATCAGTCCTGGTATTGTTGTGGGTATAATGATCGTCCCTATGATTACAAGTATGAGTGAAGATGCGATGTCATCTGTACCTGATAAAATTCGTGAAGGTGCTTTTGGATTAGGCGCAACTAAATTTGAAGTCGCTACAAAAGTTGTATTACCAGCTGCGACATCAGGCGTTGTTGCTTCAATTGTATTAGGTATATCAAGAGCAATAGGGGAAACAATGATCGTTTCTTTAGCTGCTGGTAGTTCACCAACATCATCTCTAAGTTTAACAAGTTCAATTCAAACGATGACAGGATATATTGTTGAAATTGCTACAGGTGATGCAGCATTTGGTTCTGATATTTACTACAGTATTTACGCTGTAGGATTTACACTTTTCATTTTCACTTTAATTATGAATTTATTATCACAATGGATCTCTAAACGATTCAGAGAGGAGTATTAATATGTCTACAAATTCAAATACTGCTAACAAAACATTGATTGATAAAGATGCCGTAGAAAAAAATATTTCTTCTCGTGATAAGAAAAACTCGGTAAACAAATGGTTATTTTTATTATGTACATTAATAGGGCTCATTGTTTTAGTAGCACTATTAATTCAAACCTTCGTTAAAGGGGCGGGACATCTAACTCCCGAATTTTTCACTAATTTTTCATCTTCAACACCCGCAGATGCTGGTATTAAAGGGGCATTAGTAGGTTCCATTTGGTTAATCTTAAGTATTATTCCAATTAGCATCATTTTAGGAATAGGTACAGCCATTTATTTAGAAGAATACGCAAGAGACAATATTTTCACACAAATCGTAAAAGTGAGTATATCTAATTTAGCTGGTGTTCCTTCAATTGTGTTCGGTTTACTAGGTTATACATTGTTTGTGGGCGCGGCAGGTTTAGGTAATAGCGTGTTAGCAGCTGCTCTTACAATGTCACTACTAATCTTGCCTGTTATTATCGTTGCTAGTCAAGAAGCTATCAGAGCAGTTCCTAGTTCAGTCAGAGAAGCATCATATGGTCTTGGTGCTAATAAATGGCAAACAATTAGAAGAGTTGTTTTACCGGCAGCATTACCTGGTATTTTAACAGGTTTCATTTTATCTTTATCACGCGCATTAGGAGAAACAGCACCACTTGTAATGATAGGTATACCAACGATACTTTTAGCAACACCAAGCGGATTACTCGACCAATTCTCTGCGTTACCAACTCAAATTTATACATGGGCAAAAATGCCTCAAGCAGAATTCCAAAACGTTGCATCAGCAGGCATTATCGTTCTACTCGTTATCTTATTATTGATGAACGCTATAGCGATACTTCTACGTAATAAATTTAGTAAAAAATTCTAATCGAACTTATAAGGGAAATGCATTTTTATAAATAAACGTTATTGACCTATATCATCTAGGTCTCAAGATATAAAGGAGTTTTTAATTATGGTTAATTCACAAGTAGCAGACAAAGAGAAATTAGATGCACAAACAAATAATCAAGACTCAGTTGCCACAATAGTTACTACTGAAAACAATAAGAAATATACAATTCCAGACAGTGAAAAGAAGATTGTTTATTCAACTCAAAATCTAGATTTATGGTATGGAGAAAATCATGCTTTACAAAACATTAATTTAGATATATTGGAAAATAATGTGACTGCAATAATCGGACCATCTGGATGTGGTAAATCTACATACATCAAAGCTTTAAATAGAATGGTCGAATTAGTTCCATCTGTGAAAACTGCAGGCAAAATTTTGTATCGTGACCAAAATATATTTGATGCAAAGTATTCTAAAGAGAAGCTACGTACTAACGTTGGAATGGTTTTTCAACAACCTAACCCATTCCCTAAATCAATTTACGATAATATTACTTATGGTCCTAAGACTCACGGTATTAAAAACAAAAAAATTCTAGATGAAATCGTAGAAAAATCATTACGTGGCGCTGCAATATGGGATGAATTAAAAGATAGATTGCATACAAATGCTTATGGATTATCAGGTGGACAACAACAACGTGTTTGTATAGCTAGATGTTTAGCAATTGAACCAGATGTCATTTTAATGGATGAACCTACGTCAGCATTAGATCCTATTTCTACATTAAGAGTTGAAGAACTTGTACAAGAATTAAAAGAAAATTACTCAATTATTATGGTTACACACAACATGCAACAAGCTGCGCGTGTTTCAGATAAAACTGCTTTCTTCTTAAATGGATATGTCAATGAATATGATGATACTGATAAAATCTTTTCAAATCCTGCAGACAAACAAACTGAAGATTATATATCTGGTCGTTTTGGATAAGATGCAATGGCAATTATTAGACAAAAATATGAAGGTCAGCTAGATGGATTAATTAAAGATTTACGGCGTCTTGGTCTTCGTGTATATTTTAATATTAACAATGCACTAGTGTCTTTAGGGGAAGAAAAGAAATCATTCGCAAGACAAACCATTGAGAAAGACAAGGAAATTAACCATTTAGATCATGAAATTAACGAGAAGGTAATCATGCTAATTACTAGACAACAACCTATTGCCACAGATTTACGTATGATGATGGCAGCACTCAAAATCTCTACAGATTTTGAACGAATGGGAGATAATGCAGCTAGTATTGCTCATATACGTTTAAGAGTTAAAATAAATGATAACTATGTGTTTACACGTTTAAAAACCATGGGTAAATTAGCGATGCTCATGTTAGAAGATTTGAATAACGCTATTAGAAACAAAGATTTACCACTGATAAAAGAAGTCATTGAAAGAGATGAAGATATTGATGATTTATACGTTAACATCGTCAACACCAGTTACTTAATCGATAATGACCCATTCGTAGCTGGTCAAGCACACTTAGCGGCTAGACACTTAGAACGAATAGGTGATCATATAAGCAATATTGCTGAAAGTGTTTATTATTATTTAACAGGTCAACATTTTGAAACTTTTGATTAAATTATCAAATCCTATTGTATTTCTATAATGAGCAACCCCACCTGAATTCTATGCCACAGTTTCAGGTGGGGTTTGATATTTTGCTTTAACCTTTATGAATTTTCTTCTATTTGATATGTTAATACTTCTAATTCATCTACTAAATTTGAAATATAGTTAATTGTCTCTTTTAAAGGGGCGTCAGTCGTAATATCGACGCCAGCTATTTGCGCCAATTCAATTGGAGATTGACTACCACCAGCTTGTAGTGTTTTTAACCAACGATCAACAGCCGGTTGACCTTCATTCTTGATACATTGTGATACAACTGTACCTATTGTCAATCCAGCAGAGTAAGTATATGAGTACAATCCCATATAGTAATGTGGTTGTCTCATCCATGTTAATTCAACCCCATCAGTCATTTCAACAGTGTCACCGAAAAATGCTTTATATGTGTTCAACATTATTTCATTTAGAAGTGGGGCAGTTAATGATTCTCCATTGTCGACGCGGCGGTACACTTCACGTTGATACGCTGCTTCTAAAAGGTGAGTAACCATATTGTGATAATAAGTTCGAGATAAAATCGAACCAATAACCCAACGTTTAAATCGAGGATCATTACTACTATTAAATAAATAATTTGCCATCAACATTTCATTCATTGTGGAAGGTGCTTCTACAAAGTACATAGACGCTTCAGATTCCAGCAAATTTTGATGTTTCTGCGCTAATGTAAAATGACCTGCATGTCCTAATTCATGTGCAAGAACGAATGTTTCAGCCATTTTCCCAGTCCATGAAATAAATACATATGAATGTGTAGCGTATGGACTTGCACAATATGCTCCGGTATCTTTTCCTTTATTCTGAGCAAAATCAATCCAACGGTAATCATAGGCAGACTCTAACATTTTGACATAATCATCACCAAGTACATTGAGCGCTCCATAAATGTATTTTTTCGATTTTTCAATTGATATTTCTGGTTCAAAGTTAGGGTCTATTGAAATTTTTAAATCCTCAAACCGCATTTTATCCAGGTTATGTACACGTTGAATAATCTTTGCATACTTTTGCATAACTGGGGCTAAATCACTCATAATGACATCAATTTGTCTATCGAACATATCTTTTGTTACTTCTTGATCTTGTAGAAGATAATCAATAACAGAATCATATCCTCGTAAATCCGCTTCAATCTTTTCTTGTTGGACTTGCATATTATATGTTGCGGCCGTCGTATGTTGATATTGTCGTAATGCATCACTAAAAGCTCTAAAACTTTTACGTCTAAATTCAGGAGATGGATGATCTTCGTATTCATTTTCAAAAGTTGCATAATCCAATGGATAGGTAACACCCTCATAATCAAACGATTCAAAATTAATATCCAAACTTTTTGTCGTACCGTATAATTCAAACGGACTTCTCAATGTTGGTGTTAATGTAGCTAATACTTTTTCAACATCAGCAGATAATTGATATGGCTTACGATCTTGAAGTTGTTTAATAAAATGAGGGTATTTTGTTCGAGACCTCAATTCGCTTATTTTATCATCGGATAACTCCAAAATCTCGGAATCAACAAAAGATAATAAACCAGCAAGTTTTCCAGAAGTCGTATTAAGTTTTGCGTTAACTTTTTGTGCTTCTTCATTAGCCGTATCAACGCTTAATCTAAGTTCTGGATAATTATATAAACGATCTATTTCTATAAGTATCCTTTCATATTCATCTAATGCCTTTTCTATTGTTTCTATGTTATTAAGTTTTTGATAATATGTATGATTAAAATCTAAAGACATTTGTACTACTTGTTCCAATGTTTGATAGAATGCTTGATCACTTGTAAATAAATCTTTCAAATCCCAAGTTTCTCTTACCGGAACCTCTTCTCTCAAAGGTAAACCTTCACTCATTTATAACACTCCTTTATAAATCATTTAATGACATTATACTAAAATTCAATAACAATCTCACAAAGGACGCCTAAACAGATGTTATGTAACATTTAGTAATGTTATAATTAGTATAATTATGTTATAAGTATTAACATAATCTTGTTAAATAATTAATGTTAAAAAATGATTACTTCTTAAGTCTGAATGATATTATATTAATAAGTTGTATAATAGTAAGTAAACTTTACTTATAGGAGCACGTGCAATGACAATATTTGATATGCCAAACTATTTGTGGATTACCATTCTTGGTATGATTTTATTAACTGTATTTTACACACTTGTATTAAATAAATGGTTTCAATCTGCAATCATTACTTTTGTAGTTTTAGCAGTACTTGCCTTTTTTATACCAAATTTTCAAAGCATTTCGTATCAACCACTGCTTGGATATGCAGGATTCTTAGGCATAATGAGCTTAATTATAAGCTTTCTTATTTGGTATTTCTCTAGAAACTGGAGAAAAAATCGTAGAAAAATAAAATTGGAAAAAGAGATTCGCAAATATGATGATGAAGAGTCACTTCGTCGTCATCATAAATAACAACTTTTCAACTTTGCTATCATCTTATCTTAAGCAAAGTTGTTTTTTATTTCTTTTTTTATCTCTTTTATTATTAATTAAAAAAAGTCATACTATAATAGATGTTGATGAAAACAATTTAATGAAATTTATTATTTAATATTTTTCCCATTCGTTGAAAGTGAAAGGATGCTAACATATGTTTAAAATGATAATTTATAAACTTTCACAAATGATTGTCGTACTATTTATATTAACTACAATCACATTTATATTAATGAAACTCTCTCCAGGTAATCCTGTAGACAAAATATTACATCTTGATATTTCACATGTATCTCATGAGCAAATAGAAACAACAAAGAATAAGCTTGGCTTAAATGATTCTATTTTTATTCAATGGTTGCACTGGTTAAATCAATTGTTTCATTTTGATTTAGGAACAAGTTATCAAACAAATGAGCCTGTCATCAGAGAAATAGCAAATTACCTTGGTCCTACACTTATAATTACTTTTGGTACGCTTATAATGTCGTTAGTTATTTCTATACCATTAGGGATTATAGCAGCGATTTACTATCATAAAATTTGGGATAGGATAATCCGTGTTATGACATCATTATCCGTAAGCCTACCATCATTTTTTATCGGTCTTATTTTATTATATATATTTAGTTTGAAGTTGAATGTTTTACCAACGTCAGATGAGGGGCGTTTCGCTTCATATATTTTACCAATAATTACCATGAGTATTGGAATGTGTGCTTATTATATTCGATTTATTCGTTCTACTTTATTAGAACAATATCAAACACCTATAGTTGAATCGTCTCGTCTCAGAGGTATGCCCGAAAGATATATACTTTTTCAAGATATCCTTAAACCTACGATACTACCAATCATACCTCTATTAGGATTATCCATTGGGAGTTTGATAGGTGGAACAGTAGTCATTGAAAATTTATTTGATATTCCTGGGTTAGGCTATTTTTTAGTTGATAGTATAAAGTCGAGAGATTATCCAGTCATTCAAGGTTGTGTATTATTTATTGGTTTCTTTGTTGTGATTATAAACACAATTGCAGATTTACTTTCATTACTCATCGATCCTAAACAACGTTATACTATTACTCAAAAAGAAACATTAAAGTTTAAATGGTTAAATTCACATAAAAAAGAAGGTCGTAACGATGAAGTTTAAATTGTCAAAGAAAAACACTATATTTTTCATTTTTACGGTCTATATTATATGTCTTATTGTATTGCAATTTATAGTCAATGATAAAGCTGCGTATCAGGTACATTTGTCAAACTCATTTGAACCTATAAGTATGAATCATTTACTTGGCACAGATGATTACGGACGTGATTTATTCAGTCGTTTAGTCGTGGGCTCTCGTGCAACATTGTTTGTTACACTACTTACTTTACTGTTCACTGTTGTGGTTGGAGTACCTTTAGGGTTACTTGCAGGCTATAAAAAAGGTTGGGTTGATACGATTATCATGCGAATTATTGATATAGGATTAAGCATACCAGAATTCGTTATTATGATTGCCTTAGCAAGTTTTTTTCATCCTAGTCTTTGGAATTTGGTAATAGCTATTACAATCATAAAATGGATGAATTATACTCGTGTGACAAGAGGGATTGTCAATACCGAAATGAATCAATCGTATATACAGATGGCACAATATTTTAATGTCTCAACTTTGAATATCTTATTTAAACACTTATTACCAAAAGTTTTACCATCAATATTTGTTATTATGATAGTTGATTTTGGAAAAATCATTTTATACATTAGTTCATTATCATTTTTAGGTTTAGGTGCACAACCACCATCTCCAGAGTGGGGGGCAATGTTACAAGCAGGGCGTGAATTTATTACTTCACATCCTATCATGATTATCGCTCCAGCATCTTTGATATCATGTACAATATTGATATTTAATTTAACTGGTGATGCAGTAAGAGATCGTTTATTAGAACAAAGAGGTGTAAAAGTTGAAACTTTTAACAATAAAAAATCTAAACATCAGTGATAAAGAAGAGCAAGCAATTATTAAAAATGTCGACTTAAATATATATCATCAATCTCTAAATGTCATTATAGGTGAAAGTGGTGCTGGAAAAAGTTTGACTGTTAAAGCAATATTAAATCATTTACCTACTCAGTTACATATGAGTTTCGATGAATTTAAAATGCAAGGTCAAAATACTTCTGGTATCAAGCAACTTTTAGGTAAACATATCGGCTATATCTCTCAAAATTATGCTCAAAGTTTTAATGAATATACTCGGTTAGATAAACAACTTATAGCTATTTATCGTTATCATTTTAATGTTTCCAAGGATAATGCATTGAAAAAGATAAAAAAAGCTTTAACTTGGGTTAACTTAAATGATGAATCAATCATTAATAAATATAGTTTCCAACTTTCAGGGGGACAATTAGAGCGAGTTAATATTGCTAGCGTTTTAATGTTAGATCCAGAATTAATTATTGCAGATGAACCTGTTGCATCTTTAGATGTAGTGAACGGTCATCAAATAATGCAACTCCTTCAACATATTGTCAAAGATCATCATAATACTGTATTACTCATCACTCATAACATGAATCATGTCCTCAAATATGCTGATTATTTTAATGTAATGAAAAATGGCATGATGATTGAATCTGGAGAAATAGGCAAATTATTTAATCACCAACATCTTCATCGGTATACAGAACAATTATTAAGCTATAGAAGCAAGCTGCAAAAGGAGGATAATATCTAATTATGATTCAATTTGATCATGTAGATTATTCATATCATAGAAAACAGCCTGTTTTAAAAGATATTAATATAAGTATTCAACGTGGAGAAAAAATAGGGATTTTAGGAGAAAGCGGTGCTGGAAAAAGTACCATTGGTTCTTTAATATTAGGTCAATTAAAGCCAACAAAAGGTAAAATAATTATCAATTCTTCTAAGGTTCTTCCTATTTTTCAGCATGCGACAGAAAGTTTTGATCGTCAATTCACGATTGAACAGTCATTGAGAGAGCCACTTTTATTTTATCGACAATTAAAACCACAAAATATCAAAAATATCATTCTTAACTATTTAATTGAATTTAATTTGTCTACAGATCTAATAACAAAGTTTCCTCAAGAGGTAAGTGGTGGGCAACTACAAAGATTAAATATTATTCGTTCTCTCTTAGCACAACCAGATATATTAGTTTGTGATGAAATAACTTCGAACTTAGACGTCATGGCCGAACAAAATGTAATCAATATTTTACTTAATGAAAAAAACATTGAAAATAAAACATTAATTGTCATCTCGCATGATTTATCTGTTTTACAAAGGTTAACGAATAGGATAATAGTTATCAAAGACGGTCAAATAGTAGATGAATTTAAAAGTAAAGATTTATTTAACCATCAAAGACATCCATATACAAAACTATTAATTCAAACGTATGAATAATGAATATAGTCATTTAAATGATTAAGATATTTTTATTCACATAATAACCCCCAAAAGTTGGAATTAAAATCTAACTTTTGGGGGTTATTAGTTAATCATTTGAGTAAATTTTACCGCTATATAATCATTTTACTTTTGGAATGCATCTTTAATTCTCTTGAGTTGTTCAATCGTTAATTGATTGCCACCTTCACCAAAGTACCATGCATTGGATTCAAATTGATAAACTTGATGATTTTTTATAGCTTTTACATTTTCAATAACTTTATTTTGTAAGATGCTTGGTTCCTTATTATCAGTGCCATTCTTCGTTCGATCTATTACAAATATTTTATCAGGGTTAACTTTGTTAAGATATTCATAATTAATATTATTTCCAGCTGAATTATCTTTCATGTTTTTATCAACATGTTTAATGCCCAAATCTTTGTTTAAAAATCCTCCAAAGCGACCATTTGAACTAAATGCTTTTATCCCTTTATCATCAACAACTAGGAATAATACTGAGTCATGATTAATACTTTTCTTAGTTTCAGTTACTTGTTGTTCTAATTTTTTATTTAAATCATTGGCTTCATTCTCTTTATTGAATATTTTACCAATTGTTGATGTATGAGATTTTATTGAACTTAAATAATGATCATTGTCTGGACTTACGAATAGAATTTTAGCATTAGGTGCTGCTTTTTTCATTTCGTCAATTGTCTTAGTATGGGCTTGTCTAAAAGATGCTAGAATGAGCTCTGGTTTAGATTTAGCTAATTGATCAAAATTTGGTCGACCTGGGTTACCTAAATTAGAATATTTATCATCTTTAAACTCAGCTAAAGAGGAAGGTAAGAATGCATTTCCTTGACCTTTTGCAATTGAAACAATCTTATTTTGTAATCCTAATTGTTTCATTACATCTAGTGCACCATAATCAAGAACCGCTACACGATGGGGATTATAAGGCACCTTAACAGTGTCAGTTTTCGTTTCACCACGATGATGTGTATTATTCTTGTCCTTAAATTCATATGTATTTTTAATAGTCACTGTTTTTTTTGAATCATAACTATTACCTGATTTATCATTTCCGCATGCTGTTAATACTATTGCATAAAGAATAATAGATATTAATGTTAATAATTTTTTCATAGTAATCCTCCTATCAATGATTATAATCGATATTGATAATCATTTTCAATAAGAAGATTGTTAGTTATAAATATTTATCTAAAACTTCACATATTGCATGTATTGTATCATCAATAACTGTAATATTTTGATTTTTAAAAAATAATGTGTGTTCTATAAATTGATTAGTCACAAAATAACCTTGGCTCGCATGTTCAAGCATATGAACATCATTGTGATCATTACCAAAAGCGATATAATCACTATTAGTTCCTAAAACATATTGAATAGTAGTATACTTATCAACGCCACGTGCCGTTACATCAATATAGGACTCACTGTAATGACGAATTAATTCAATACCGTGAGACTGACTTACTAATTGATGAGCAATCATGTCAAAATTTTTTTTATCTATATTTAATAGAATTGCTTTTATAGGATTTCGAATCTCATCCATATCTAGAGATTGTGCTTTACCATCAGGATCAATACGTTGATACAGTTCATTATTAGTATCCAAATTTGAAGCATAATTAAATTTATCATCAATGATGTATGATAATTGATATTTCTTTATAAGCTTTTTAATTAGACTAATATCATGCTCATTGATTACCGAAACAATTTCGATTTGTCCATTTTTAGATATAATTGAGCCATTACCACCAATCAAGGTATCATCCGCAAATTCAGGAATGACTGGAAGCAAGTCTCTAATGGGACGTGCTGATGCAAACATTACATTGTGATTAGCTTGACGTAGCTTGAAAAGTCTTTGCTTAATAGATGGATCAATAGAACATCCATCAAAACAAATCGTACCATCAATATCAAAAATAAAATTCATTATTAGTCACTCCAAAAATTAGAATGATTTAATTATAGCATATGAGTATGAACTCAAATTTAAATATTTTGATTTAAATTGTATAAACTTGAAACTTGGCATTCCAACTTGTTAGTCTCTATAGATTAACATGTATAGATTGCTATAATAATCTCAACTAAAAAGCAAATAAGTGGAAACTTTATAGATAATAAATATAGATGCCATTTAGATATACCAATAAATTGAGTGAGGGGCTTTTATGGTGGTACACACAACTTCCTATAATATATATTATGTAAACTAAAATAAAAAATTAAGATTCTTAGCCATATAGATGAACATATGCTTCATTTATGTTGTTATATATACTATATATTTTTTTATTTGGCAGTTTTTACATGTGTTAAAAGTTATTGTATTGATCAAGAGTTATTTATTCATTAAAGACTTAAATATTTATTTCTTTGCATTTACAAGAAATGTTTCTTTAAATAACATCATTAATAATTAACAACGTAATACACAATAGCATTACGTTGTTAATTTATCACGTTTGAATGCAATTAAGTAGTATGATAATAAATTATATACGTTACAACTACTTAGCAATATAATTGCTATAATCATGAATATTCATTTTTATATTTAGATAAATCACCAAAAATCTTTTGTTACAACACCCAAATTCACAACTACAAATAATAATATAAGGGAATTATAAATATTATTATTAAATAGTAGTATAATTATACCTTTAGTTTACATAACATTTTTATATTCTTCTCATTCTACTAATAGAACTACATTTAAAATAATTTAGTATTACAAACTTATAATTTGAATATAAAAAATATATTGGTGAGTATTATTGTATAGTTCGAATAATATGCTATGATTAAATATGTAGGGAACAACACGAATTTACATCCTAGACTTAAACATCCTACGCCGAGTGCTTTAGAGTACATAACCCTTCTCTAAAGCTAAACGAGCAGATTGGATATCTCAATCTGCTCGTCATCTTCTTGTATCATTTATTTTTACTTTTTCAGTTTATTACGTATGCGGTCTAATGTATTGAATAACCAATATTTCACTTTATTGATTGGTTTATAGAAATCACCGATTAATTCCTCAATCTTAACATTAAAACCTCTCTTAAAGCGATAAACACCATAGTCTTCACTGTTTTCAGTAAAATCACCTGATAAGCCATAGAAATTGTATCTATCATAGCCGTTATCAAAACAATAATTAATCATGTGCCAATGCATTGCATATGGTCCCATATATTGATTATATTTTTCTGAAGACCCTCCAGAGAAATAGTTCACTTCATATGCATTAGCAAAGTATACTCCTGACGCTAAATTTAAAATTTCGCCATCTGTTTGACGTAATTCACTAGCTTGAAGTAATTCTTTTTTATCGTGATCAATTTGTTTATCTAACTCAGCGATTTTCTTTAACTGTTTATCTGTTTTATTTTCTTTCGCCATCATATCATCACGTCGATTTTCTTTATCATTTAGTGATTCTTGCAAATGTTGTATATATTCACTTAAATCTATGTAAGCTAAAGGAACTAATACTTTATCGCCATAATGCTCTATAAAGTTATAGAAATAATCGTCAGTTTTAGAAGCAAATCCAGTTCTAGCTTCAGTCTCTCGGTATAAGTCTAAGAATAAATCAAATTCATCCTTACTAAGAAATCTAACTTTCACACCGTAGTTTATCGCTTTATTAATATTTCGTTTTCTTTGACTATCAAACTCTTTCCTTAGAGATGTAGGGGTTTTGCCCTCTAAATCTAATACCCCCATCCATCTAACTTGGCTGGAAGAATCATATTGGGTTGTAAATCCATGATGATCATAACCATGTGATTTAAATAGATTTACTAAAGCATCATTTTTTTCTGTTAAAGGATTAATATCCTTATCATAAACTTGATACAACCAGTAAGGATCTAATTTTACATATAAGCATTGATGTTGATGTAAATATTTATCAAGCTCTTTTAAATAAAAATCCACTAAACCTAAATCTGAATAGTCCATTACAGGGCCTCTATTGGAATAATACACATAACTGCCCATTGTAGGGATTTTAGAAAACAGGCTAGCTGCTATCACTCTATTGTCGTCGTCTTTTACACCTAATAACACTACTTGAAACCCATCTGATTCACGTGTAGCAATATTTTCCTTCACTTGGAAATAATGACTTTCTAATGATGGATTTTGTACAAAGTTTTCAAATTCTTTAACTGTTAACTCTGTAAATTTCATAATTAGATAATTCCCTTCTTAAAATCTATTTCTTTAGTTTTTTAAGTGTTCTATAAATGTTATACATTGGTTTATTAATAGGTTTAATAAAGTCACCAACGTATTCTATAACATCGGCATCATAGCCCTTTTTAAACTTAACTACGCCAGCATCTTCGGCATCTTCACTAAAGTCACCACTAATACCATAGAAATTATACCGATCAATACCATGTTCAATTGCATAGTTAATCATCTTCCATTGAACCGCATAGCTCCCTGCAAAATGGCGGTAACGATTTGAAGTTCCACCAGCGTAGTAAACTACTTCAAACGGATTGATTATAAAGAAGCCAGCAGAGATGGGTAATTCATTGCCATGTTCTTGTTTTAAGTTTTCGGCTTCATTAATTTTTTGCTGGTTTGCATCAAGTTGTTGTTCTAAATTTTCTTTTTTGTTATGTGCTTTTTTATTCTCTGGACGCTTCTCAATGTCTTTTAAAGCTTTATTATAATCTTTATTAAGCACATTTCTTTCATTATTTAGTTCCTCTATGTACTCATCAAAGTTAATATAGGCTAGTGGTACTAAAACACGGTCTTTATAGTGTTTGAATCTGTTGTAATAAAAACTATCATCTCTATCTGCAAAATCTTTAGTTTCAGAGGTATCCTCCATAAATGACCTAAATATAGGTAATTCTTCTTCAGATAAAAAGCGGACTTTAACTCCATTTTTCTTAACTTTTTTAGTATTACGTTTTCTTAAACCATCCATGTTTTTTAAAACATCATTAGCACTTTTGTTTGCTAAATTTAGAACAGAATGATATCGGATTTGTAATACAGGATCAAATCCTTTATGGAATCCTTCGTGTTTATATCCTAAACTCTCTAATTCATCAAAAATCCAATCATGACCTGCATTTCCAGTTATTTCTCCCTCATGATTTAAATATTGATATGGAAGGTATGGGTCAACTCTTAAATATAAACAATTATATTTTTTTACATATTTACTCAATTCATTAAAGAAAAAATGTACAAGCTCTTTATTATTATAATCTATTACTGGACCGCGATTGGAATAGAAATATTTAAATATTTTCATTACAGGAACAGCTGTTAATAAACAAGCTGCAATCACTTCGTTATCATTATTTTTAATTCCAACTAAATGTGACTCGGTACCTTCAGCAACCTTTAATTCGTAATTACCTTCCATTTGTGTAAAATGGCTATATGTCATACGATCAGTAAAGTCACTAAATTCTTTAGCTGTCAAATTCGTAAACTTCATCTTCATAACTCCCATTTATATCTTTATATCTATTTCTTTTTATTTTTAGAAAAATAGGTCGTTTTACTTCACCTTTTATATTTAACATTCGGTTCATTTAATACTATTTATATTTCTAATCTAAACAAGTATACAATAGTTGTAGTGAAAACTAAAATATTATCCTGCAAAACTTATATGTAAAATTAAAAGTTAAATCTCGTTTATTCTGTTTATGTATAAAATAATATGGGCTAAACAGTAATGTCGCCCATATCACTAATTATTTACTATTATTTTAATTCATTTGCAAGTGCTTTACCAATTTCTTCACTTGATTGGGGATTTTGTCCAGTGATAAATTGCCCATCTTTTTCTACGTGAGATGTAAAGTCATCTTTCACTACAAAATTTGCACCTTGCTCTTCTAATTTAGATTGAGTTAAAAATGGCACTTTATTTTCAAATCCCATTGCTTTTTCTTCACTATCAGTAAATGAAGTTATTTTGACACCATCTACTAGATAGTCATTATTTGCATCTTTTACACCTACAAACGCACTAGGTCCATGACATACTGAAGAGATGACTTTATTACTATTTTTAAATTGAAGTAAAATATCAGCTAATTTCTCATTATTGGCAAAATCGTATACAGTACCATGTCCACCTGGTAGATAAATAGCGTCATACTCATCTGCATTTACATTTTCGATACTAGGTGTATCGTTTAAGTGTGACACGAATTTAGCATACTGATTAAGTGATTCATTAGAAACAGAATTTGGATCAAGATTTACTTTTCCACCTTTAATAGATATAACATCTACATTGATACCTTCTTCAGTCAATATATTATATGGTGCTCCTGCTTCTTCTAACCATAATCCAGTTTCTGTACCATCTGTAAATTGACTTGTACTTGTTAAAACAAATAAAACTTTTTTACTCATGAATATATACACCTCTTCAAATTAATTGTAATTAATATTTACCCACATTAGTAGTAGATTATTCAATTAGGATCATTTAATTTTTTGAAGTTACTATTAGCATAATAGTTAATTCATAGAGTAATCATTGTTTTTGCTATGTATATTTTTCATCTGTTTTCTTAACTTTGATTTAACTTTATATATATTCTTAAAAAGAATTCAACGCAGTTCTGATTGATTTGATATAAGTGATAAATTCTTTTCTTGAATCTATTTCAATACGTTTTACAATTTCACTACCAATTACAATACCATCTGCAACGGACGCTATATCTTTAACATGTTCAGGATTTTTGATACCAAATCCAGCAACCACAGGAATTTTTGAAACTTTTTTTATATATTCAATTTTTCTCTTTAAATCTGGATGGAACTCCCCACTATTACCTGTTGTGGCATTCATTGTTACCGTGTAAATAAATCCTTCTGAATTCTTTGCAATTTGCATAATCCTAGCATCACTTGCGGTCATAGCAATTAACGATATTATTTTAACAGAATGATGATAAAATTCTTTTTTAAACTTTTTTGTAAGTTCGTAAGGTAAATCTGGGATAATTAAACCATAAACACCAGCTTCATCACACTTATCCAAAAATAATTTTTCTCCATAAGCACTTAGAATATTATAATAAGTCATCAGTACATACTTAGATGAAATAGTATTTTTATTTTTTATTAATTCATCAAAAATGAAATTAATGTTTGAACCCTCATCAATAGCCTTGCGTCCTGCCTTCATAATTATAGGTCCATCTGCAACTGGATCAGAAAATGGCACACCAATTTCAACAATGTCTGCTCCATTCTCAGTTAATGTTTTTAAATGATGAATAAAATTTAAATCACCCATAATATACGGAATGAATAATTTGCTCATTTTGTTCACCACCGTTTTCTTTGTATTGTTTAATTGTTTCCATATCTTTATCTCCACGTCCTGAAATAGTCACAACAATAATTTCATTTTCATCCATATTTGGCGCTAACTTTTCAACGTAACTCAATGCATGTGCACTTTCAATTGCTGGAATGATACCTTCAACTTTTGAGAACGTTATAAGTGCTTCCATAGCTTCATTATCTGTAGCACTTACATATGATACACGACCAATATCATTATAATACGAATGTTCAGGTCCAATACCTGGATAATCAAGTCCTGCTGATATAGAGTGTGCCAATTCAATTTGTCCATCATCATTTTGAATAAGGTACATTCTAGAACCATGTAATACACCTGGTTTACCTTTCCCTATGGCTAAGGCATGATTATGCGTATGACTTCCTTTTCCTGCAGCTTCTACCCCATATAATTTAACGTCATCTTGTATAAATGGATAGAACGTACCTATTGAATTGGATCCTCCACCCACACACGCGACTAACGCATCTGGAAGTCGTCCTTCTTTACTTAAAATTTGGCTTTTAATTTCATTACCAATCACACTCTGAAAATCTCTGACCATTGTTGGAAACGGATCAGGTCCCAACGCTGAGCCTAACAAATAATGTGTATCTTCAACATGATTCACCCAATATTGTAAAGCTTTATTTACTGCATCTGATAATGTTCCTTGCCCATCTGACACAGACACTACTTTAGCCCCTAGCAATTCCATTCTAAATACGTTAAGTTGTTGACGCTTGATATCTTCACTTCCCATGAAAACAATAAGGTCCATATCGAATAAAGCAGCGATGGTGGCACTTGCTACACCATGTTGACCAGCACCTGTTTCGGCTACTAATTTAGTTTTCCCCATCCTTTTAGCTAATAGTGCCTGTCCTATCGCGTTATTAATTTTATGAGCACCAGTGTGATTTAAGTCTTCTCTTTTAAGATATATCTTGGCACCTCCTAACAATTTTGTGTATGATTCAGCAAATGTTAAAGGCGTTTCTCTACCAACATATTCACTTAAATAATAATTAAATTCTTCCTTAAAGTGAGTATCTAACTTCGCGTCTTCATATGCTTTTTTTAGTTCAATAATAGCTGGCATCAATGTTTCAGGTACATATTGGCCACCATATTCACCGAAAAAGCCTAATTCATCTACTTCTGTTTGAATTTTCATTAATTATACGTCTCCTTTCAAAAATTTTAATATTTGAGTCATCTTATTAAAATCTTTTTCATTATGTGATTCAATTCCCGTTGAGATGTCATAACCACGTTGTCCAAATGAATATTTTTCTAATCGTTTTATCTTTTCAAAATCCAAACCACCCGCAATGAGAAAATCAACATCTTTTACTTTTTTTAATAATTTCCAGTCAAAACTTTGACCTGTACCACCGTATGTGATTGATGGTGTATCTATAATAAACATGTCTATCTCATCTTTATACTTTTGTATGTTATTATTTAAATTTCTTGTTGCTGGAATTGCTTTTATGATTCTTATTTTTGAATTAAGTTTCCTAATATTTCTAATTAATTCAATGCTCTCATTTCCATGTAATTGGATTGTGTTAATATCAGTTTGATTAATTATTCTTTTTATGGTGGATATTTGAGGATTTACGACAACAACTACTTTCTCTATATGATCTGGCACTATTTTAGCCAAATATTTTAATTGATTCAGTGAGACATGTCTCTTACTATTGGGATAATGTATAAACCCTACTGCATCAACTTCTATTTTTCTAATTTTCTTAATATCACTTTCGGTTTTAAAACCACAAAATTTAATTATCATAGAGATCCTTCTTTAACTTTAAACTAGGCAAAAACTGACTTAAGTCATTTGTTTTCATTAATGCCTCCCCTACAAGTAAACCGTCAATACTTGAATCTACTATTTTCTCAACATCTTCTTTTGTATGAAAGCCACTCTCTGAAATGTAGCGGCAATTAGACTTTTTAAACTTTAGTAATTTATTTGTATGTAGAACATCGGTTTCAAATCGCTTTAAATCACGATTATTAACACCAATAATTTTAGGATTAATTTGGTGTGCACGTTCAAGTTCACTAATTGTATGAACTTCTACTAGAACTTCTAAATTGTGGTTTGTCGCATATGAATAAAATTCCTTTAATTGATCATCACTTAAAATATTTACTATTAATAAAATAATAGATGCACCAGCTCGTTTTGCAACATCTATTTGAATTTTGTCAATAATAAAATCTTTACATAAAACTGGTAATGATGTTACCTTTGATAACTGATTTAATCGTTCAAAACTACCGCCAAAGTATTTTTCATCAGTTAATATTGAAATAGCATTAGCACCATATTTTTGATAATCTTTAACTTGTTGAACAAGATCACGTTGCGGTAATTGAGGTACAGATGGGCTTTTCGATTTTATTTCAGCAATAACTGATAATCTTTTATCATTGTTAAGTGATTCAATCAGCTTTCTCCTCTTAACATTTCCGTTATCTTGTAAAATTTCAAGTTGTTTATCATAGTATTTACGCTCAAGCAAGGTTTTTTTATACTCTATAATTTCATTTAAAATAGTCATTACTTAACCCCCCATTTTCAAATATTGTTTCATTGCCATACCTGTATCAATAAGATATTTCGCTCGCTCTACGCCATGTTTGATACTTTCCACTTGCTCAGCAACATATAAAGCAATTCCAGCATTTAACAAAACTACATCTCGTTTACTTGATTGATCATTGCCACTTAGAATATTCAATGCAATTTGTTTATTTTTTTGAGGTGAACCACCTATCAATGTGTCATTCTTTGCATAAGCTAAACCAACTTCTTCTGCTTTTAAACTATATTTTTTTAATGCGCTTTCGCTGTTGATTTCATAAATGATATTTTCACCAGAGAGCGTGGCTTCATCCATACCATTTGCACCATGAATTAAAATTGCTCGTTTTCTACCTAAATCTTTTAATGTTTGTGCTATATTTTCGAGTTGTGAAGCTTCATATACCCCCATCACTTGATAAGTTAATTTGAAAGGATTAATTAATGGTCCAATCAAGTTAAAAATTGTAGGTGTTGCAATCGATTTTCTAATTGATTGAAGTTTTTTCATCATTGGATAAGAATCCGTTGCACTTATGAATGCTAATCCTTTCGAATTTAATTGTTGCTCTACTTCATACATTTTGTTTGTTTTTATATTCATTTCATGTAGTACATCTGTACTTCCTGAATGTGAAGTAATACTTTTGTTTCCGTGTTTAATTACTGGCACTCCTGCACTTGCTACAACAAAAGCTACAGTTGTAGAAATATTAAAGCTATTTGATTGATCTCCACCTGTGCCACATACACACATAGCTTTATTATAAAATGGTTGGTCTGGATAGTTTGTCTGAATAAAGTATTCAACTAAATACGTTAGCTCATATTGACCCATGTCTTTGTTTGTATAAGCTTTCAATAATTCTACCTTTACATTGGTTTCAATATTTGAATCAAATAGTGTAATAATAAATGATTGCATATCTTTTTTAGATAAGGATTTATTTTGTTTAATTTTCTCAAGAAGGGGCATTTTCAACTTCCTCTCGTTGCTATATTGATAAAATTAATAATGATTTGTTTCCCATTTTCTGTAGCGAAGGACTCTGGATGAAACTGTATGCCATAATGCTTTCTATTTTTGTGTTGGAAAGATTGTATACAATCATATGTTTGGCCAGTGATTAATAAACTTTCTGGAAATGAGCATGGATCACTAATTAATGAATGATAACGCATAACTTTGAAACTTGACTTAATTCCTTTGTATAGAGGTGACCGATTAACAATAGTTAAAGTATCTACTTTTCCATGTTTGACACAACTACCTTGTATGACATCGCCACCGTAATAACAAGTGAGCGCTTGTGCACCTAAGCAAACACCTAAAATGGGTAAATTTTCGAAATTTTCAATTAATTTAATTAATAATTGATTGTCTAATGGATGTCCAGGTCCTGGTGAGATAATGACTGCTGTAATACCTTTCAGATTACATATATTTGGGTCGTCGGGATATTTAACAATCGTTTCACATTGTTTTTCTACAATATCTACAAGATTATAGGTAAAAGAATCATAGTTATCTATTATTAATATCATGGAGTTACCTCCAATAAACTTTTAGCTTTAAGTTTTGTTTCTTCAAGTTCTTTCTCTGGAATAGAATCATATACTATTCCACATCCTGCCTCGACACTGACGGTTTCCTCATCGATAATCATGGTGCGTATAGCCAATGCAAAATCTAAATGATGATTACAGTTGATATACCCAACACCACCGCTATAGATACCTCTTTTATATGGATAAGATTCGTATATTCTCTGTATAGCTCTAAGTTTAGGTGCACCTGAGACAGTACCTGTTGGTAGTAAACTTGCGATGACGCTCATAGGAGATAGATTTGGTTTTAATTCTCCAGTGACTTCACTAACGATATGCATGACATGTTCATAACGTTCTATTGTCATTAGTTTTGTAATTTGTGAAGTGCCTGTTTTACTTATTCGATGAATGTCATTCCTTCCTAAATCTACGAGCATACGATGTTCACTCAATTCCTTTTCATCTTTCATTAATGTCTTTTCATTATTTTCATCTTCTATTTTATTTTGACCTCTTTTAATTGTTCCAGCTATAGGATTCGTATAAACTTTTCCATTTTTCACCTTTACAAAACTTTCAGGAGAACTTCCTATTACAATCGGCATATCTTTATTAATGTAATACATATATGGACTAGGATTTTGTCTCTTTAAATTTTGATATAACTGAAAAGTTAATTGATGTAAATTATGTTGAAAATGGTGTTTATAACTATAAATTCTTGAAGGAACTACTTGAAACATATCTCCTTCAGTAATTTTCTTTTTTAGTCTTCTTATAGTCTGAACAAACTTTTGCTCTGATATATTGGTGGTTATATGTCGAGGGATGGATTTATATTTTATATCCTCAACCGAAAAGTGTATCTTTTTTAAGTCTTCAATTTTTCGTTCAATAGATTCCTTTAATCTTTCTTTTGTTCTATCAGAAAATAAGTTACTTGCGATAATATATAATTCATCTTTATAATGATCAAAAACAAATACATCTTCCACTAGATAAAATTGGACATCATGAGTTTGATGATCTTATAATTTAATATCTTGTAATTTTTTAAATTCATGTCGTACTAAATCAAAGCTACAAGTCCCTATAAAGCCGGAAATAAAAGGCAAATCTTTTAAATATTTATCTTTTATTTCAAAATAATATTTATCTACTAATTCCTTAAGTCGTTGATACGGTTGATTCTTAATTATTTCACAATGGTTGTCTAGCTTAATTAAAAGTTGAGAATTATCTAATGTAATTTTGCCATAATGATCGAATATTACTATCGAGTACCTACCTTTAAGTTGCTGTTGATTGGTACTTTCAAAAATAATCTTTTTTTGTTTTAATTTTGCTAAAGCCTCTGGCGTAATTTGAGCATTCACTTTTTTGTATACAATATCCATTGATTTCCTCCTTTTCCAAAAAAAATCAGCCTCCTTCGTTATAAGGACGCTGACGCGTGGTACCACCTTTATTAGCAGAATATAATATATTCATAGCTCACTTGTTCAATTTATTTTAAGTTGTTCCACAAAACCCAATTTCACTAAAGACGGTGTTAGTTCTCATCTACCACTAACTTTCTGGTGCTACCTCAACTTTAGATACTTCATTTTGCTTCAAAAAAACCACAATAACGCTATCATTCTATAAGGACGCGTTACCGTGGTGCCACCTTAGTTAACAAATATGTTCACTTTAATGATTAAGTTAAAATTTGAAAGCCCATTTCATCTATTATCATGTGCTAATTTACATCTACCATTAGCTTTCTGCTTGCTACAAAATATAATGATTACTCTATCAATCAAATTATCTGATTTTTCTAATTATTTAATATAATACTCATCTTTCTCTAATTTGTCAACTGACTTTAAAATTAAATTGAAAAATTTGTTGAGTTTATCTTTATGTCCTATACAAAAACGTACTGAAATTAAACTATAAATTCTTCTTTATTTAATAACTTAAAATCATACATAAGTTATATTTGTTATTGAATACTTGAAATGACTCATATACAATATTGTTATTCTGAAAATTCTGAAACAAGGAGGCGCTCTATGCGAAATATTTTATTTGTAGGGTTAGGCCTTATTGGCGGTAGCTTGGCGAGTAATTTAAAATATCATTACAGTAATTTCAATATTCTTGCATACGATTCAGACTACACACAACTTGATAAAGCCCTTTCTATAGGTATTATTGATCAAAAAGTTAATGATTATGCTGCTGCTGTTGAGATAGCAGATATAATCATTTTTGCCACTCCTGTTGAGCAAACAATTAAGTATCTATCTGAACTTACAAATTACAATACAAAAACTCATTTGATTGTAACAGACACAGGTAGTACCAAACTTACTATACAATCATTTGAAAAAGAATTATTAAAACATGATATTCATTTAATTAGTGGTCATCCTATGGCAGGAAGTCATAAATCTGGTGTTTTAAACGCGAAAAAACATTTATTTGAAAATGCTTATTACATTCTTGTATTTAATGAAATGGAAAACAATGAATCCGCGACATATTTAAAAAAATTACTTAAACCTACTTTAGCAAAATTTATCGTTACCCATGCAAATGAACATGATTTCGTAACCGGTATAGTGAGTCATGTTCCACATATCATCGCTTCAATTTTAGTTCATCTAAGTGCTAATCATGTCAAAGACCATTCTTTAATCGAAAAATTAGCAGCCGGTGGCTTTAGAGATATAACTCGTATAGCAAGTAGTAATGCTCAGATGTGGAAGGACATCACTTTAAATAATCCAAATCATATTTTATCTTTACTTAACGAGATTAAGGAACAAATTACTGGTATTGAACATTTGATACAAGAACAAAATAGTAATAGTATTTACGATTTCTTCGTTAAAGCTAAAGATTATCGTGATCAACTTCCTGTTAAACAACACGGTGCAATATCTACTGCGTATGATCTTTATGTTGATATCCCTGATAAACCGGGTATGATAAGTCAAATTACAAACATCATAAGTTCACATAATATTTCTATTATAAACTTGAAGATTTTAGAAGTACGTGAAGATATTTATGGTGCTTTACAAATCAGTTTTAAAAATCCCGAAGATCGAGAGAATGCTATAAAAGCCCTCGCAAATTTTGATACTTATTATTAAATAAATCCTCCTTCCAGTCGTTATCTTTTCGCTTCTATATGTTGCACGACGAGGGGGAACTCTCTTTGTATATCTACATTTTATGACCAGCCATTAGTCCTAATCGACCATGCTTTGTACCAGCTTCGGTGTATGAAGTCGCTTTTGACACAATTCCTTTTCCATATTTTAAATGTAAGTGATCAATGGTTTTAGCAAGTTTTTCATCTTTCTTACGTTCATATTCATCAATGAATAAGTTAAGTTGTCGATCGCTTTCTTTAATAAACTGAGTTAACGATACACTTAACGTTCTATACAATGCTTTTTTGTCACACAGACGATTTGCAAAATAATTAATGACTTTGAATATATCTCTTTCTAAATTTGTAGGATCCTCCAAGGTGTATTGCTTATGTATGCCGCCACCTTCTGCATAACCAAAAGAAAAATGAATTGTTCGCGCAAGCTTCTTTTCTGCTCTTAAACGACTTGCTACATCTTCTATCAATTCTTGCATGACAACTTTGGATTCTTCAAATTGATAGTCTCGCATTAAAATCTGACTTTTACATATTGAAGGATTTGTTACTTTATATTTTTCTCTTACTTTACTTTGATCAATACCGTTTGCATGTAGATGCATATCTATACCTAAAACTCCAAAATCTCTTTTTAAATAATGATATGGATACTTTGCTAAATCTCCTATTGTAAATATTCCTCTTTTATTCAATTTCTTTTCTGTACGCTTATTAATCCCCCAAAAATCTCTAAGTGGTTGAATTGGCCATAATTTTTCAGGTACATCTTGATAACGCCATTCAGCTATACCGTTTTCCGTATGCTTAGCTTCAATATCCATTGCAACCTTGCTCAATAGCATATTCGAGCCTATTCCAATGGTACAGTGAATACCTGTTTCTTCTAATATTTCATTTTGAAATCTTTTACAAAAAGCAAAAACTGTTGAATTAAATCTATGGTAACTATCCGTTACATCCATGAAAAATTCATCAATACTATACTGATGTAAATCTTCAGGTGGAACGTACCGCAGTGCAATCTTTGAAATTGCAACAGATACATTTAAATACTTTCTCATACTTGGATTAATAATATAAATGTCATTACGATGCGGTATCTCAAAAAGTCTTGATCCCGTTTTAATACCTAATTCTTTTAACTTTGGAGTTGCTGCTAGAACAACCGAACCTTGCCTTTTCGTATCTGCTACAACTGCTAGCTTAGTTGTTAATGGGTCCAATCCTTTTTCCATACATGATACACTCGCAAAAAAACTTTTTTGGTCTATGCAGAGTACATCCCTATCTTCTAATAAATTGTAATCATACATAACTGATCCTCCCTTACAAAATCATTATATAGGAACACTTGTTCTATTTCAATGCTAATAAGAACATTTGTTCTTATTCATTCTTCTCATTTTCATGCTATACTAAAAGAACCAATGTTATATAGCAAAGGAGAATGTTGATTATGCCAATCATTAATGTGAAATTATTAGAAGGCCGTTCTGATGAACAACTTAAGGATTTGGTTACGGAAGTCACTCATGCTGTAGAAAAAACTACAGGTGCAAATAAAGAAGCGATTCACGTGGTCATTGAAGAAATGAGAAAAGATCATTATGCTGTCGGTGGCGTAAGAAAATCTGATCAGTAAACATAAAATCCCTGAAAGTAAAACAATTATTATTAATTGTCTTACTTTCAGGGATTCATTTTTTAATTATCTTCAAAGAAATTTTTAATTGCTTGCTTATTTTTCTCAGAGTCTATTTGAAGCGCACTACCGTCATTATTTGTATTAATATCTTGGTAGCTTCCTTTAATAGGAACTGTCAAAGATTGCACATCTTTATCTCCACGAATTCCAAAACTTATACCTGTTTGAAAAATCGCAGAGTTAGGCATGTTTGTGTTAACATAACCTCTTAAAATACCAGCAACTTTTGGTAGTTTCGCAACTGTATTGAAATTAACTAACTCTTGTTTTAATGTTTGCATCACTTGTTGCTGTCTTCTCACACGACCAAAATCTCCTTCCGGATCATGACGAAATCTAGCATAACCAAGTAATTCTTTACCATTTAACTTATGGTGTCCTTTTTTCAAAGACACACCTATATTTTCAGACATGTCTTTTTCCACATCAATTGGGACACCATTAGGCTGTAGTTCATCTATCATTTTTTCAAATCCCGTAAAATCTACTACAGCGTAATACTCAGGATTAATACCTAAATTTTTGTTAAGTGATTTTCTTAACAATTCCGGGCCTCCAAGTGAATATGCGGCATTAATTTTATATTTATCATAACCAGGAATATGAGCATAAATATCTCTCATGACAGACATCATTTTCATTTTTTTATGTACGTAATCATATTGAACAATCATAATCGAGTCAGTACGTGATTTGCCACCTTGAGCCTTATCTGCACCAAGGACAAGAACTGAAATCTTCCCATCATTTTTCATATTCCCATTAAATTTATGCACTTTCACATCCTTAGCATGTTCTTTAGCATACTTCATACCACTGTTATACTGATGAGTAATATACACAATGATAGAAATTAAAATAATAAGAATGATTAAAATGATAAAAGGTAACTTCCGCATTCTTTTTTTATTTCTTCGCCTAGAAGGTGTCGAAGTTGTTCCTTTCTGTCGTCGATACTCTGTTTCTTTAATATCCTTCTGTTCAGTCATATTTACCTACCTTATACCTTCAAAATTACATATCTATATACTATAATTAATATGTATTAACGTTATAGAAAAAGTATTCAAATTGCAAGAGTTTTTTAATAAATGGTACTAAGGTCCAATGAGAGGATGGCATAAATGAATATCAATACTGCATACTTTGCTGGTGGCTGTTTTTGGTGTATGACTAAACCTTTTGATACATTTGATGGTATCGAAAAAGTCACATCGGGATATATGGGAGGACACTTAGTTAATCCTTCTTATGAAGAAGTAAAAACTGGATCTACTGGGCATTATGAAGTGGTTAAAATTGAGTATGATGTTGCTCTATTTTCATATCATAAATTATTAGAAATTTTCTTTTCAGTTATCGATCCTTTGGATGATGGTGGTCAATTTCAAGATAGAGGTTCTCAATATAAGACCGCTATTTTCTATTCAAATGAACATCAAAGACAGTTAGCTGAACAATATATATGTGAACTCCAAGATAGTTTTAACGCTGATAAAGCAATTGCAACAAAAATTTTACCGGCATCAACTTTTTATGAAGCGGAAGCATACCATCAAGATTTTTACAAAAAGAACCCTGAACGTTATAAACAAGAACAACAAGACCGTGCTAATTATATCAAAGATAATCATATGTAAATAATAGATTGGACCGTGATTCATTTTGAATATATCACTCCATCTTGAGAATAAAAATATGAATGTAGATTTTTGATAAAAAGATTTTTTCAATTTAGTCAACAACTACCTTACATTAAAAATGCCTGGAACAACAATTGATGTTCCAGGCTATATTTAGAGATATTTAGAGATATTTAGAGATAAATGTTTAAAACACTCATTATTTATGGCGTATGACTCTCATCACTTTAAGCATACTCTCCCACAGAGAATAATGCTTTTGATAAACTAAAAATCTAGGTTCCCAATTGGGGCTATATTTTTCTTTATAACGTCTTAATCCTTGAAAACGGTATAAACCATTGAAATGTTCAAATACACGCCCCGCCATTCTCTCTCTTAAATAAGAATAATGCAATTGACCTACATTGGAGAGTGTCGCCATTCCCATATTAAATGCTTTATACCCCTTTTCTTTACTCCATAACAACATATGAAGATATAATCCATCCATTAAAGGTAAATCCAATTCAGGCAGCCATCTAATTAAATCAACAGATATTGCATTATTAGAATAAGTAGGCATCAAACTACAAAATGCAATCATCTTGCCAGAATGATCTCTCATTACTCCAATAGGTGCTTTCGATAAATAAGTTTGAGTAAATTGACCTACAGAAAAATGCATCTCACTTCTTCCATCCAACCATTTATCACTCACAAATTTAAGTTCATCAAAGAAATCTTGAGTGAATGGTGGTTCAATAATTTCAAAATTGATATTTAAATCATCAAACTTATTAAGCGTCGCTCTAAAACCACGTCGTTTTTTACCAGATGTTGTAAACGTTGTTAAATCAATAATAGCTTCTTCACCTAATTTAAAGAATTGATTACCAAAATTATGATATAAAGGCATATATTGATCACTTATTTGATAAAAAATAATTTCATAACCTTGATACTCAGCAAACTGATAAAATGCTTCTAATAATGACTCAAATGATTTAGTATTGCCAATTGGATCACCCAAAACGACAAGGGCATTGGACTTATATCGATACATAATAAAAGAATCTTTATTTTCATTAAAGAAACAATCTTTGTCACCACTATAAACCAGGTGACTTAAATAATTACCACCGTATTTTTGAATAATTTCATCGCAAAGTGTTAAATCAACACTATGATGAGAACGTTTATACTTATAATCAAAAAGCCAAGCAATAACGCCAACGAGTAGCATAATAATAATAATGGTCATCCAAAAGTAATATCGTAATAAAGACGTATCAATCTCAATATGATAAACATCTAATGCATATAAAGTTCCTGATATTAAAATATGATTTAAATAAAGAATAAAGATACTAAGAAGTAGCATAAACGCCAACTTTTTAAAGCGTAATGGTCGTTTAAGTACTTGAGCACGTTGATAAGCTAAAATCAGTAACACAAATATGATAATGAGCCATGACAATAATAAAAATGACGCATAAGTATATATAGTCACACTAGCAATTAAAATAATAGAAATAAAGGCATAAATTATTGCTCGACGACTGCCTTTATAAATACCTCTTACATTTAGAATAAGTAACAAACAAGCACCCGTTTGTATAGCTAAGGCAATATAATAGGCAAAATGATTTCCGTCATACAATCCATCGTAGACAATAGTTAAATTGTTAATAAAGAAAATAATACTAGTTAAAAATATTAAAATTGCTAACGAAAATGAAGGTATTTTAGCTAAAATATCTTTCTGATAAGATCTCAAAAATGAAGTGAAGTCTTTTACAGGTATAAAGTACTTCGAATTGTCGAGATATTTTTTAGCAGTATTTCCAAATTCAAATGAAGATAATATAAGTGCAATCATCACTGGCACAAAATAATAAGCAAATCGATATAAAACTAATGCTAGAAGTATCTTTTCTTCAGAAATACCAAGTGATTTCAGTCCTAGTAACACGACTAAATCAAACGCGCCAAAACCACCTGGAATAAAACTAACTAAACCAGATAAAGCTGCAATAACAAATATACCTACAAAAGTCATAAATGAGATATGTATATCGACAATCAGTGCAGCAAAATATAATACAGTAGCTGCTGCCATCCACTCAACACATGATACAACTGTACAATACACACCCATAAAACGATTATTTCTATCTACAGGTCGTGCCACGGTATAGAAAATAAAGATAGGTAAAAATAATGCAACAATATATAAAATCCAACGTACCCATGAAATTTCATCAATCATGTGAGAAGCGTTAAATATACGCAGAACAACTAAGATAGATAATAAACTTAATCCCGTAAGCATAGATACTAAAATAATAGAAATATATTGCACAAGCTTTTTCGTGTCATTAGTATAATTTTTATATACAAAAGCTCTTACACCTGCACCTATAAACCCTCCAAAACCAATTATAGAATTTAGGGCGTTGATAATATAACTCACTCTAAAGACTCTAATCATCGGCATTTTAAGTTTAAGAGATTTTACTAAAATAATATCGTACAGTGATAATAAAATGAGTGACAGTCCCCCACCAGCAAATAGTAGTACGAGCCATAATCTATTAATTTTGCCAAACTGTATGAATGTCTCTTTAAAATTGATATGTGATAATTCTCTATAGAGTGTAAAAATTACAAAGATAAATAAAGCAGTGGCGAAAATAAGTTTTAAAAAAGAAAGTAATTTACTTTTTAATTCTTGTGTCATGTTTTCACTTCGATTCTAATTCAATATGATATATATCAAAATATATCATAAAGCTATGTCATATAGAATATCAATAAGCAAGATGAACCTTACATTATTGTAATACAATTTTCACATCATCCGAGGGATTAATTTGAATAAAATCATTTAACATATGATTACTAAGCATATCATGATTGTAAATGTATGTGATTTAAAATAAAAAAGACTGGAACATTGTTTTTGTTGTTCCAGTCTAAATTAATATATTATTGTTTAATTCCTTTTTCTTCTTCAGTGATAGTGTACTCACCAGCATCATTTCCATAGTAGCGATTGTATCTTCGTTTAAATAACATAAATATGTGTGAAACCAATACCTTAAGTACAGCGTATAGAGGAATACCAATAATCACTCCAACAATGCCCATTAAATTTCCTGCACATAATAAAATGAAAATAATTGTTAAAGGATGAATTTTCAATGTTTTACCCATAACGTTAGGAGAGATAAAGTGGCCTTCAAAGAATTGGACAAGCGTCCATACAACAGCTAACTTTAATAACATCAAAGGTGAAGTAATAATCGCGATAACAATCGCAGGCGATATTGCTATTGTCGGTCCTAAATAAGGAACTACACTAGTGACTGCAGCAATACTTGCTAAAACCAAGGCGTACTTAAGACCAATAATTAAATAGCCAATAAATAGTAATAATCCAATACAAAATGACACAATAATTTGACCTTGAATGTACGAACCAACTTGTACACTCATCTTTTCTAACAAGTCATGAAAATCTTTTCTAAATTTAGGTGGCATAATTTTTGTAGTATAATCTTTAAATTTATGACCATCTTTTAACATAAAGAACAACACAAAAGGTGTAGTCCCAATAACAATACCGATATTCGCGACTGCTTCAGCAAAAGTTGCAAGTTTAGATCCAAATCCATCTGAGTAATCTGAAACCATAGATGGTATCTTTTTCTGAGCAGATTCTAACCATTCGTTCACTTGTCCCATATAACCAGATAAAATTGTATTATTATTAAGTTTATCAAGTGATCGCGTAATTTTATGTAAATAATTAGGTGTATTTTTGATAAAACTTTCTATCTGTGATCCAATAATTGGAATAAGTAAATTAACTATTAATGTAATAATACCAACAATTGCAACATAAATAATTGTTATACCTAATAGTCTTGGAATACGATACCTCTCCATCATATTTACAATAGGATTGAATAAATAAAATAGTACTAACGAAACAATAATAGGTGCTGCTATTGTATTAAATACAATAATAAATGGTTGAAAGACATATGAAATTTTATCAAAGATAAAAATGACAATACCTAAAAGAACCAATGCAATTAAAGCATAAATAAGGTCATTTCCGCCTAAAAACCTCATAAATCTAGACTCTGACAAACTAAAAAAATGGCTTTTCTTTCCATTTATTTCTTTTTCATTTTTCATTAAATTCACCACGCCTTAAAAATACATCTATTTACTTTTTAATTTTATTGTAAAAATAAGCTTAAAAACACAATATTTATCTTACCACAAATAACAATATTCTAATCATTAAGGTCACTTTTCTTATTAAAAGAATATTTTAAGATTTATTTACTACTAATTTGAACTTCAAAATGATTGATATGTAGTGTTAAATAAACTATTTCCGCTTCGTATACATACACACTAAATTCACGTTGAATCATTTTTAATATTTTATAAGCCGTATTAAAACTACGTGGATACATAGTTTTTATCATCGATATAAAATTCTCTTGTGCTTCTAAATACTCACCTTTAGTTAATCGATATATTAAAAATTGTATGTGCCTTATAAAACGCTGATATTGTATTGTTTGTTTATCAATTGAATGTTGTAAATCAGTTTCAATAATTGTAATACTCTTATTGATTAACTTGTTTATTACTGAAATATCGTGAATTGATAATTTTTCAGAGTTGGATGCAATATGTAATGCGATGAATCCAATTTCATCTTCTGGAAAATGTACGTCTAAGGTTTTATTTAATTTATCGATTACCTTTCGAGCAACATTGTACGCATTACTATAAAGATGTTTTGTTTCAATCACAAATGGATTTGTAATCATTTGATGTTGCTTAAGTCTTTTATAGGCATAAATGATGTGATCTGTAAGTGCAACAACCAAATTTTTATCATCTGTAATTAGACCAGATTCATTGATAATATTAACTGAGTCTATCACCGCTTGAACAACATGATCTTCTCCGAGCTCCAAAAGTGTTTTGTAGTGTTCTTGTTGCTCTTGTTGTTCTAATTTATAAATTTTTTCTATCGAAGCATTCTCTTGAACTGTCATACCAACCTTTTTATTAAAACCAATACCTTTACCAATTAAAACAACCTCTTGATGATTTTTTGTGCATATGATGACATTATTATTGAGTGTTTTCGTTATTACATACTTGCTCATCATAATCACCTTTCTAATATCATTATTAAAATTATAATGCTTAATACCTAAATTGAAAAGGAATCTATTTTGAAAGTTTTTACTGTTATATAGAGATTGAATCAATGACATCAATACTTTAAATCTTGCCAAAAATAAAGCGACTTGATACATCAAGGGATATGTATCAAGCCGTTATTTTATTAATTTATTCACTATTTTTTTGGCATTTTTGCATGTTGTCCCCAAGTCTCAATGCCAAATAAATTTATTTCTAAGTTTTCGGGTTTAAACACAGGTCTCTTACCTTCTTTACGCTGTCTTTGATAATCTTTCATCACTGCAAACGCAATATTCGACAAACCTATAATTGATATGATATTTACTATTGCCATAAGACCCATAAATAAATCGGCAGTACTCCATACTGTTTCTGTTTTAGCAACAGCACCTACAAATACTAAAAGTACTACAAAACATCTAAAAATAAATAATATCATCTTATTGTTAGATAAAAATTCGATATTGGATTGACCATAGTAATAGTTACCTACAACAGATGAAAATGCAAATAAGGTAACTGCTACAGTTAGGAAAATACCTCCTGCTGAACCTAAATGTTCGTTCAACGCTGATTGTGTAACTGCTACACCTTGAGGCGCGCTATCACCAAATTGTAAACCAGAATATAATAAAATCATAATTGCTGTAGCTGTACAAACAAGCATAGTGTCAAAGAATACACCTAATGATTGAATTAAACCTTGTTTAACGGGATGAGGCACAGCAGCTGTAGCAGCAGCATTAGGTGCAGATCCCATACCAGCTTCGTTTGAGAATAAACCACGTTTAATACCTTGAAGAATAGCTGCTCCTACAGCACCACCAGTAACCTGCTGAACTCCGAATGCACTTTTGATAATAGTGCCAATCATAGGTACAATTTGATCTATATTGAGTAATAAAATGATTAAAACCATACCTATATAAACAATAGCCATAATAGGCACAATAAGTGAAGATAGTGTAGCTATGCTACGAACACCACCAAAAATGATAATACCTGTAATAACTGCAAGTACTATTCCAGTAATTACTGGGCTAATATTGTATTGAGTATTTAATGATTCAGCAATTGTATTTGCTTGAACAGTATTAAATACAAAAGCAAATGTAACTGTAATTAAAACAGCAAATACAATTCCAAGCCATTTTTGGTTAAGTCCTTTTGTTATGTAATAGGCTGGTCCGCCACGGAACCCACCTTCTTTGTCATGTACCTTATAAACTTGCGCAAGTGTTGCTTCCATAAATGCACTAGCTGCACCAATAAAAGCAATAACCCACATCCAAAAGACTGCACCGGGACCACCAAGAACAATAGCAGTTGCAACACCGGCAATATTTCCAGTTCCTACTCTTGACCCAGCACTAATCGCAAAAGCTTGAAATGGTGAAATACCCTTCTCACCACTACTTAAAGTTTCTGGCTTTTCAGTTAATGCTCTAAACATCTCTGGTAACATTCTGAGTTGAATAAATTTAGAACTAATTGTAAAGAAAAAACCTGCTGTTAATAATAATCCAATAAGATATTGAGACCAAATTAAGTCATTCCCGACTTGAACAAATGTTTTAAACCAGCCAGGAATTAAGTTATCGAAATCTTGCAAAACGAATCCCTCTCATCCACTTAAATTTATCGTTTTAAATACACCAAGAGATTTATGCTTTAATTTCATTAACAAAGATTAAACATTCATATTAACAATAAATGTATATTATCACTTTGATAGTTCAAATTAGACATAAATCCCTTGGGCTCATTTTAGTTGCTATTATTAATTTTTATTTTATCATTTTATTTTGTGATTGCATATACTTTTACTCTAGAATCATACTTTCTACTTCTCCAAAATCATCAGTATCAATAATAAATGATCCATTCGTATATTGTTCAGATAAGTGTACATCATCGATTTTACCATATTCTTCATGATGTTGAGAGAATACAACATATTTCGTGTGATTTTCTTTAACTACTGCACCCGCCACAATCCGATGCGGTTTTTTCTTTAATTCTTTTAGTAAAGTGATTCCACGTTGTGCGCGTTTAGCTTCTTGAAGAACATTAAAATCAATACGCTTCATAGCACCACGTTGTGTAACCATTATTATGGAATCTGAATCGTTCACATCTTCTGTCATAACAACATAGTCTTCATCTTTAAGATTAATTGATTTAACACCAGCTGCTCTTAAGCCTGTATCCGATAATTCATTAGTTGAATAAGTTAATGACATGCCTTTATGCGTTAGAACAGTAATTAACTGATCAGTCTCTAATCGAACGACATTAATAAGTTTATCATTGTCTTTAACCTTCATATTTATGAGTGGTTTATTAAAACGAGTAGTTTTAAATTGTGAAGCGCTACTTTTCTTAATCATGCCGTTTTTAGTAGCCATAATATAAAAGGCTTCATTTTTAAAATCTTTTTCGTTGTATACATTTACCACTTCTTCATCTTCATCTATTGGCACAATTTGTGATATGTGTTGACCAAGCTCTTTCCAACGGATATCGGCTAATTTATGAACAGGTATAAACAAATATCTACCTTTATTTGTAAATACAAGAACAGTATCTTGAGTATTCACGGCTTCATGTTTTAATAAGCGGTCACCGTCCTTCAAACCGATTTCAGTCACACCGCTTGCGTTAAAACTACGTGTAGATGTACGTTTTATATAGCCATGTTGTGTCAAACTTAAAATCACTTCTTCACTAGGCACCATAACTTCTTTATCAATTTTGATTTCGGAAATTTCAGCTTCGATTGTAGATAGTCGATCCACTTTAAATTTCTTTTTAATTTCATTTAGTTCATCTTTAATTACTGCTAAAAGCGCCTCATGATTATCTAAGATATTTCTTAATTCTTTTATTAAAGCTTCTAACTCTTCATGTTCTTTTTTCAAAGCTTCAATGTCAGTATTTGTTAATCTATATAGCTGTAACATGACAATAGCTTCTGCTTGAGCTTCAGTAAAGCCATATTCTGCAACTAAATTATCTTTGGCATCTTTTTTATTTTTAGAATTACGTATCAATGCAATAACTTCATCAAGTATAGATAAAGCTTTCATTAATCCTTCCACAATATGCATACGTTTTTCAGCTTGCTCTAAGTCATAGCGCGTTCTATTTGTAACCACTTCAATTTGATGATTTAAATAACTTTCTATAATTTCACGTAATCCCATCAACTTAGGGCGGCCTTCACTAATAGCAACCATATTAAAATTATATGAAATTTGTAAATCCGAATTCTTATATAAATAGTTTTTGATTGATTCGCTATTAGCATCTTTTTTTAATTCGATTGCAATTCGTAATCCAGTTCTATCAGTCTCATCTCGAACTTCTACAATACCATCAACCTTTTTATCAGCACGTAATTCGTCGATTCTTTTAACTAAACTACTTTTATTCACTTCATAAGGAATTTCAGTCACAATTAATTGTTTACGTCCACTTCTTAAAGGTTCTTCATCTACTCGTGAACGCACGACAACCCTTCCTTTACCAGTCTCATATGCTTTTTTTATACCTTCTATTCCTTGAATGATACCACCTGTAGGAAAGTCAGGCCCTTTGATATATTTCATCAGCTGATTAATTGTAATATCAGGTTGATCGATATACTTCAATGTACCTTGTATCACTTCGGCAAGGTTATGTGGCGGGATATCAGTAGCATATCCTGAAGAAATCCCCGTAGATCCATTAATTAATAAATTAGGAAATCTCGCTGGTAATACCATTGGTTCCAAAGTTGTGTCATCATAGTTTGGAATAAATGATACTGTTTCCTTATTAATATCCCTTAATAGTTCTTCTGATAATTGACTAAGTTTAGCTTCTGTGTAACGCATAGCAGCTGGAGGATCGTTATCGATACTACCATTATTCCCATGCATTTCAATTAGAACATGACGTAACTTCCAATCTTGACTTAAGCGCACCATAGCATCATATACTGAAGAGTCTCCATGAGGATGATACTGACCTATTACATCACCGACAGTTTTCGCACTTTTACGGAAATTTTTATCATACGTATTCCCACTAGAATACATTGCGAATAGTATACGTCGTTGTACTGGTTTTAAACCATCACGTACATCAGGTAATGCACGTTCTTGAATGATATATTTACTATAACGTCCAAATCGGTCACCAATAACATCTTCAAGTGACAAATCTTGAATTATCTCACTCAATTCGTTTCCTCCTCAATATATTTTTCATTCTCTAGTATTTGGACTTCTTTATTATCCAAAATACTTTGATCTTCTTGCATACCAAATTCAACGTGTTTTTCAATCCACTCTCTTCGTGGCGCAACCTTATCCCCCATCAAAGTAGTGACACGTTTTGATGAACGAACTTCATCTTCAACTTGAACTCTAATTAATGTCCGAGTTTCTGGATTCATGGTAGTTTCCCATAATTGTTCTGGATTCATTTCACCAAGACCTTTATAACGCTGTAATGTGAAACCTTTTCCTAATTGCTTTTGTAAATTTTCTAATTCTTCATCAGTCCAAGCGTACTCAACTTTTTTATTCTTACCTTTACCTTTTTCTAATTTGTATAAAGGCGGTAACGCAATAAAGACACGTCCAGCTTGAACAAGTGGTTTCATATATTTAAAGAAAAATGTAAGCAATAATACTTGAATATGTGCACCATCCGTATCAGCATCTGTCATGATAATAATTCTGTTGTAATTACTATCTTCAATTTTAAAGTCAGTACCAACACCAGCACCAATAGTATGAATAATCGTATTAATTTCTTCATTTTTAAAAATATCCTCTAAACGTGCCTTTTCTGTATTAATCACCTTTCCACGAAGAGGTAAAATAGCTTGGAATTTACGGTCGCGTCCTAATTTTGCAGAACCTCCCGCTGAATCACCCTCAACTAGATATAACTCGTTTTTATCAGTATTTTTACTTTGCGCAGGGGTTAACTTACCTGATAACAATGTATCTTTACGTTTATTTTTCTTTCCTGAGCGTGCATCTTCTCTAGCTTTACGAGCAGCCTCTCGTGCTTGTTGAGCTTTAATTGCTTTTTTAACTAATGATTTAGATAATTGGCCCTTTTCTTCTAAGTAATATGGTAATTTCTCTGAAACAACAGAGTCTACAGCACTCCTAGCTTCTGAAGTGCCAAGTTTTGATTTCGTTTGCCCTTCAAATTGAAGAAGTTCTTCTGGTATACGTACTGAAATAATCGCTGTTAAACCTTCACGAATATCATTACCGTCTAAATTTTTATCTTTATCTTTCAGTTCGTTTATACGACGTGCATATTCATTAAAAACACGAGTCATCGCTGTTTTGAAACCAACTTCATGAGTACCTCCATCCTTTGTACGAACATTATTTACAAAACTTAATATGCTCTCAGAGTACTGATCATTATATTGGAATGCTACGTCTACCTCTATTCCATTGGAATGCCCTGCAAATGTAGTGACATCATGTAATACTTCTTTACCTTCATTGACATAACTAACAAATTCTTTAATTCCTTCTTCGTAATGGTAGATTTCTTCTCGTTCTTTTCCACTACGTAAATCAGTAAGTGTAATTTTTAAATCTTTAAGTAAAAATGCAGATTCTTGTAAACGCTCACTTAAAATATCAAAATTAAAAGTCGTCGTTGACTTAAATATTTCTGGGTCTGGTTTAAATGTAACTTTAGTACCTGTTTTTTTTGTTTTTCCAGTTTTTACTAAGCCTGTCGCTGGAATACCACCATTTTTGAAATTTTGGGTGTAGATATTACCATCTCTATGAATTTCAACTTCAAGCCATTCACTAAGGGCATTTACAACAGAAGCACCTACCCCATGGAGACCTCCAGATGTTTTATAACCCCCTTGTCCAAACTTACCTCCAGCATGTAAAACAGTAAATATAACTTCTGCAGTAGGTTTGCCAGACGCATGTATACCTGTTGGCATACCTCGACCATTATCTTCTATAGAAATACTACCATCCTGATTAATTGTTACTGTAATTGCATCACCATAACCATTTAATACTTCATCGACGGAGTTATCGACAACTTCATATACAAGATGATGTAATCCTCGTTTATCAGTTGATCCAATGTACATACCAGGTCTCTTTCTAACAGCTTCTAGTCCTTCAAGTACCTGAATTGAATCATCTGAATAATTATTTTGTTTATTCATTGCCAATGATTTCGCCCTCCTACAAACGTACGTTCGTTATTAAAACTATACAATAGTTATTCTTATATAAATTCACCTAAATTGCAAGTGTCATTTAAATTACTAAGTTGTTTGAGTAACTTTATTGAATTAAATTAAATTAACAATGTTCTAATTAATATTGAGTGTGGTAGAATGAAGCTAAGTTTCTAAAGGATGTGTAAGTTTTTATGATGATCATCGTCATGTTAATCTTGAGTTATCTGATTGGTGCATTCCCAAGTGGGTTAATTATTGGTAAATTATTTTTTAAAAAAGATATAAGACAATACGGTAGTGGAAATACTGGAGCAACTAACAGTTTTCGTGTTCTTGGAAGACCAGCCGGATTTATAGTTACGTTTTTAGATATTTTCAAGGGATTTATTACAGTCTTTTTTCCACTATGGTTCCCAGTTCATGCGGATGGTGTTATAAGCACCTTCTTTACAAATGGTTTAATAGTAGGATTGTTTGCAATACTCGGTCACGTGTATCCAATATATCTGAAATTTAATGGCGGAAAAGCAGTAGCTACCAGTGCAGGAGTTGTATTAGGTGTCAATCCTATTTTACTTCTTATCTTGGCAATTATCTTTTTTAGTGTATTAAAAATCTTTAAATATGTTTCTTTATCAAGTATCATTGCAGCAATTAGTTGTGTGATCGGTTCAATTATCATTCATGATTATATTTTACTTGCTGTTAGCGGAATTGTTTCAATCATATTAATCATTCGACACAAATCTAATATAGTTAGAATTTTTAAAGGTGAAGAACCTAAAATTAAATGGATGTAACTCAAATTTCTAATTGTTTAGAGCCTGGGACTTCAAATCAATGTTCCAGGCATTATTAATATATTAGCGATTAATAACTTAATGGCCAAAATAAAATAAAAACTTAAAATTTTGAAAAGATTCATTATTTTCTATGAATTTATATTTACTCGATTACAATAAAAGAGCATATCAAATGTATTATGCTATCATGCCTTTAAAATTTAGATAAATAAAAATTAAAAAAAGTAAGGTGATAACACTATGAATATAAAATTAACTCAAAAGGCAGTAGAATGGTTTAAAAACGAATTGGATTTACCTATAAGCAATAAAGTTCTTCAGTTTTATGTAAAATATGGAGGAGAATTCCAATTAAAACAAGGATTTAGTCCAGCGTTCACCGTAGAAAATAAAGATGCTATTGAAATAGGTTTTGAACAAACATTCTTCGAAATAAATGTCGTTATTGCGGAAAAAGATTTATGGTATTTTCAAGATGAAACACTAAAAGTAGATGCAATCGATCATGAAGATGAGATCATCTACAAACGAAATTAATATAATTATACATATAAAAAAAGAAGCGATAAACCACTTCGCTTCTTTTTATAAATGATCAGTGCCAAACGTAACCTCAGCATCTTTACCTTCTTTATTTAACTGGTTAACCTTACTATAAGTCTCATGCCACTCAGGAAAATATCTATCCAGGCGTATGGGTTTAAATGTATCTGCTTTAATACAGATAAGCTCTGTTGAACCAGTCGTAGCTAATTCTCCATTTTCATTATAAACCTCATAACAATACGTTGAACGTAATCTAGAATATTTTTCTACCCATGTTTTTACTGTAACCTTTTCAGGATAGTAAATTGATTTTTTATATTGCACTTTTAAATCTACAACTGGTGAAATAACACCTTGTTCTTCCATAGAGGCATAACTGAAGCCAAGTTTTCTTATATAGTCAGTTCTCGCAACTTCAAACCATGTTGCGTAGTTACCATGATAGATAACCCCCATTTTATCCGTTTCTTGATATCTTGCTTCAATTTCAGTCAAACTGTATATCATTGGAGTAATCCTTCTTTCAACTTTAACTTATTCTTTCAATTAAGGATAACATAAAGCAGTCATACCAACACAATAGTTAGCATGACTGCTTTGAATTAAAAATGAGTCAAAATTATATTAAATTACTGCGCGAGTTTATTTCTTAATACCATTTGTAAAATACCACCATGACGATAATAGTCTAATTCTACTAGTGAATCAAAACGTACAATAGCTTTGAAATTAATGATTTCACCATTTTCTTTTTTAGCAGTCACATTTACAAGATCATGTGGTTGTACATCTTCATTAATGTCTACAGATATTTCTTCTTTACCATCAAGACCTAGTGTTTCTGCAGATTCTCCTTGTTGGAATTGAAGCGGTAATACCCCCATCATAACTAAGTTAGAGCGATGAATACGTTCATAACTTTGTGCTATGACAGTTTTAACTCCTAATAAATTCGTACCTTTTGCAGCCCAGTCACGAGAAGATCCCATTCCATAGTCATTACCAGCTAAGACAACTAAGCCAGTTCCATCTTCTTTATATTTTATTGCTGCATCATATATAGGCATTATTTCTCCGGTAGGCCAATATGTTGTAAATCCACCTTCAGTACCTGGAGCAAGTTGGTTTTTGATACGAATATTGGCAAATGTACCACGTACCATTACTTCGTGGTTACCACGACGGGAACCATAAGAGTTAAAGTTGCGAATTGCAACATCATGATCTAATAAATATTTACCTGCTGGTGTATCTTTGCCGATAGCACCTGCTGGAGAAATATGGTCTGTTGTAACAGAATCACCAAATTTACCCATAACTCTCAAACTTTTAAGCGGTTCAATTTTACCCGGCTCTTTAGATAATCCTTGGAAAAATGTTGGATTTTGAATATATGTTGAATTAGGATCAAAATCATATAATGGTTCATCGGTTACATCTATTTCATTCCACATTTCATTGTTATGATATACATTTTTATATTCTTCTAAGAATAGTTCAGGTGTAACAACTTTATCTACAGTATCAGAAACTTCTTGTATTGAAGGCCAAATGTCTTGTAAGTATACATCTTTACCATCTTTGCCTTTACCAATTGGTTCATTTTGTAAATCAATATCTACTGTACCAGCAAGCGCATAAGCTACAACAAGTTGTGGTGATGCTAAATAGTTTGCTTTCACTAATGGGTGGATTCGACCTTCAAAATTACGATTACCTGATAAGACTGAAGTTACTAATAAATCTTCATCTGCAACTGCCTTTTCAATTTCAGGCAATAGTGGCCCTGAGTTACCAATACATGTAGTACAACCATAACCAACAAGGTTGAAACCTAAATCATCTAAATATTGTTGTAATCCAGAATCTCTTAAATACCCTGTAACAACTTTTGAACCTGGAGCAAGTGACGTCTTAACGAACTCTGGTACTTTCAATCCTTTTTCTACAGCTTTTTTAGCAACTAAACCAGCACCTAACATAACATATGGGTTAGAAGTGTTAGTACATGAGGTAATAGCAGCAATTGCGATATCTCCTGTTTTCATAGTTGCTTTAGACCCATCATTAAAATTAATTTCTGCTTTTTTATCAAATTCACTTTGATCAAGTCCATGACCTTGATTACCAGCAGGAGCAGTTACTGATTTTTCAAATTCTTTTTTCATATCACTTAAGAAAATTAAGTCTTGTGGACGCTTTGGACCTGAAAGTGATGCCTCTACTGTAGATAAGTCTAAATCAATAACATCTGTATATTCAGGATCCTCTTTTTCAACATCAAAGAACATATGATTTTGTTGTAAATATTCTTTAACCAATTCAATATGTTCTTCGTCACGGCCAGTAAGTTTCATATATTTCAATGATTCTTCATCTACTGGGAAGAAACCACACGTTGCGCCATATTCTGGGGCCATGTTAGCAATTGTAGCTCTGTCTGCTAATGGTAAATGTTGAACACCTGGACCAAAGAATTCAACAAATTTTCCAACCACACCTTTTTTACGTAATTCTTCAGTCACACGTAAAGCCAAATCGGTAGCTGTTGAACCTTGTGGTAAAGAGTGAGTTAAACGCACTCCGATAACTTCAGGAATTGGGAAATATGACGGTTGTCCTAACATACCTGCTTCGGCTTCGATACCACCAACGCCCCAACCTAGAACACCAATACCATTTATCATTGTAGTATGTGAATCTGTACCAACTAAAGTGTCAGGAAATGCTGTTTTTTCACCATCAACATCTCTTACATGTACAACATTTGCTAAATACTCTAAGTTTACTTGATGGACAATACCTGTAGCAGGAGGTACTGCATTATAGTTATCAAAAGCTTTTGTTGCCCAGTTTAAGAATTGATAACGTTCATAGTTACGTTCAAATTCTAATTTCATATTACGTTCTAATGCTTCTGGATTAGCGTAACTATCAACTTGAACAGAATGGTCGATAACTAAATCCACAGGTACTTCTGGGTTGATTTTATTAATATCCCCACCAACATCATTCATAGCTTTACGCAATGAAGCCAAATCTACTACTGCTGGCACACCTGTAAAGTCTTGTAAAATAACACGAGAAGGTTTGAATGGAACTTCACCTTCGTTACCTTCATTACCGAATTCACTTAATGCTTTGATATGATCATCAGTTATAACAAAATCATCCTCTTGTCGTAACACAGATTCTAACAATACGCGAATTGAATATGGTAATTTAGAAATTTTAGTTAGCCCTTTTTCTTCTAATGTTTGTAAGTCATAGTAAGTATATGATTGACCATTTAATTCGAATTGTTTCTTTGCTTGTTCTTTAATATTAGAAGCCATTTTATATCCCCCTTGATATTTATATATATTTATATGCCGTTAATTAAATTGTATTATTATATGTTTATCAAAACAACTATGTACCTTTAGAAAACGCTTTATTTTCATTTCGCTTTTGTAATCAGTTTATATAAGAAAAACTTATCGTAAGATATTAGCGCAATAAGTAAATGTTATTAATTGAGAATGGTTATCAATAATGAACATCATTTTAAATATCAAACTACTATTCGGTTTCTTCATACAAATTGAATGACCACAAACTTATAAGCGTATGCGCTCAAAAATGAAATGATATCAATTTGATACTGTATCTATCAGCAGATATAATAATAAAATTTTAGTAGTGAGATATTAGTGATTTTTATAAAAAAACCTGAGACAATTTTGTTTGTCTCAGGTTTATAAAGCAATTACACTTTATTCTTCTTTTTCTTTATTTCTTCTAACTTCTCTTTTTTCAAGAATATCTGTTTCATAATCTTCTTGTTGATATTTAACATATTCTTGTAAACGATGTTTATTTGGTGTAAGTGTCAATCCAAGGAATTTACGTTCCTTATTTGCATCTTTGTAGAAACTTATCATCATCATTATGACGACGAATGAGAATGGGAAAGCACTTATAATGGCAGCACTTTGAATAGCATTCAAGGCTTTAGAGCCATCTCCTCCACCAGCTAATAATAGTACAAAGGCAATAAGTGCTTGCGCAACTCCCCAAGTTACTTTAACTAGACTACTTGGATTTAATGATCCAAATGTAGTTTGCATACCTAATACGAATGTTGCTGAGTCAGCTGAAGTAACAAAGAAAGAAGCAATAAGCAATAATGCAATGATAGATAAAACAATACCTAACGGAATATGGTTGAATACACCAAACAACTGCGTTTCAGGTGACATTTTAAAAAGATCCGAATGTTTTTTACCAGTTTCAATTCCTAATACGCCGAAAACACTGAACCATATAAAACTAACAATTGCCGGTACTAATAAAACACCTGAAATAAATTCCCTTATAGAACGACCTTTAGATACACGTGCGATGAATACACCAACGAATGGACTCCAACTTAGCCACCAACCCCAATAGTATAATGTCCACGTTGACATCCATTCACGCTTTTGACCGTTTAACGCAGCGGTATCAAAACTGTTAAATAAGAATGAATTTAATAAACTACCTGTAGAACTTGTCATCATATTTAAGATTAAAACAGTTGGTCCAACAATTAATGTAACAATCATTAATACCGTACCAAGACCTATATTTAAATTACTTAAATATTGAATTCCCTTGCTTAAACCTGACCAAGCACTAGCAATAAATAAAATTGTTACAACAACAATAATAATACCTTGAACAAAAGTGTTGTTCGGCACGTCAAATAAATAATGTAAGCCACCATTAATTTGAAGCGCGCCCATACCTAGAGATACAGCTACACCAACTAATGTAGCAAAAACAGATAATACATCAATTAAAGTACCTATTGGTCCTTCAACTTTATCTCCCAATAATGGACGTAAAGTTCTAGAAATTAATCCAGGTTCTCCTTTACGGAATTGAGAATAAGCTAAGGCTAAAGCTACCACACCATAAATTGCCCATGCGTGGAATCCCCAATGGAAAAATGTAGATCTTAAAGACTCAGTGTATGCTTTTGTCGTTTCAGGATCAGCTGTTGGTGGAGCTGCAAAATGTGCCATAGGTTCAGCTGCACCATAGAATACTAAACCAATACCCATACCAGCACTGAATAGCATTGCGAACCAAGAAATTGTATTAAATTCTGGTTTGTCATTAGGTTTCCCTAATTTAAGTTTCCCAATTGGACTGAATATCAAGAAAATACAGAAGAATACAATTACTGTTGTTAAAATAAGGTAATACCAACCCAAATTATTAGTAATCCACATCTTAGCTGTATTAGTAACGCTATCGAATTTCTCAGGCCAAACAGCACCGATGATCACTACTATAGCTGCAATAATTGAACTATAGATGAAAACCGAAGAAAACTTTTTATTTTTCTTCTCTTGTGAAGAAGAATTCATAATTAATTACTCCCTTCATTCGAATATTTAATTTTTCAAGGCAGTAAAATCAAAAAATTAAATTTTATTTTAAAATTTTTAACTTTACCAATACACTTTAATAGATTAACAAAGGTCTTCAACATTATCAAATTTACATAATTATAGTATTTGCTAAAATATTTATATATTGTATAATCAGAAATATATTTTAAAAGAAGGGATATGCTTTATGTTAAAAGAATTTAAAGAGTTTGCACTCAAGGGCAATGTTTTAGACTTAGCTATTGCTGTAGTTATGGGGGCAGCGTTTAATAAAATAGTTACATCCCTAGTCCAATACATTATCATGCCATTAATTGGTAAATTATTTGGTTCAGTTGATTTTGCTGAAGATTGGTCTTTTTGGGGTATCAAGTATGGACTTTTCATACAATCAATAATTGACTTCATTATAATTGCTTTTGCTTTATTTATCTTTGTTAAGATAGCTAATACAGTTATGAAAAAAGAAGAGAAAGAAGAAGAAGTGGAAGAAAATACTGTTTTATTAACAGAAATTAGAGACTTGCTTAAAAAATAATCAAATCACTATATTCAATTATAGAGACTTAAAGAAATTATGCATGTTTTTATTAAAGTATTGAAAAATCAATAGCTTTAAATTAGAGCATGTCACAAAATCTTAAGTCTCTATTTTTTTAATTTTTTTTAAATTGTGTATGGCTTTCGTATTGATTGCTTGTCACTTCTAAAATCAAAGGAATACGTTGCTTAAGCTCGCTTACATGTGAGATTATACCAACCATGCGCCCAGATGATTTTAAATTAATTAATGTATCTATCGCAGTTTCAAGTGTTTCTTGATCTAAAGTGCCAAATCCTTCATCTATAAACATAGAATCTAAAGTGATTCCACCTGATTCTTGCTGTACGACTTCACTTAATCCTAAAGCTAAAGCCAGTGATGCTTGAAATGTTTCTCCTCCTGAAAGTGAACTTATGTGTCTCGATTTATTTGAATGAAAATCAAACACGTCAATTTCCAATCCACTTAATCCTAAGGAAATGGCCTCTCTTCTAATCAGTTGATATCTATTACCACTCATAAATGAAAGTCGTTGATTCGCTTGAAAAATTATTTTTTCCAAGTAATAAATTAAAACATAATTTTCTAGTGTTAATTTATAATCATTTTTACCTGCTAATATTTCTGATAGCAAGAAAATTTCTTTTTGCACTTTTAATTCATCATCGAGGATCTGAATTATATTTTTTATGTTATTAAATTTGTTAGAGTTATTATCTATTTTATAGCTAATCGTAGCTATCTGTGAATTCGTTTCATCTAGTTTCAAGTTTGTTTTTTCTATAGATTGTCGTAAATCTTCTAAATTTAATAATTTTTTTCCTTTAACTAATTCATTGAGTCTGTTAATCTCTATTTCAAAACTTTGATAGTTCTTATTATAAATACTAATTTCTCTTTCTATTTCATCTTTTTGGGCACTTAAATCTGCAGCGCTTTTGACTTGATCATAAGACTCAAAACCAAGTTGTTGCATTTCTTTTTCCATTTTTAATTCTAAATTATTTATTTCTTTACTTGTTTGAGTTAAATTCTCAGTTAAATGTTTTTGATCATTCATTTCTATCTTTAACTTATTATTTAACTCGTTCAATTTATTTTTAGTTTTTTCTTTATCATACTCATAGTTCTCAACTTGTTTTTTAGCATGAGAATAATAAGCTTCAAAATCCTTTACTGATGAAAATTGTGAATGTCGTTCAAAATCATTAATTTGAATTTCCAGTTTTTCTTTTTGCGTGTTCTTTCTACTCAAATCTAAATCAAACTGATGTATTTTATTAACTATTTCTTTTTCTTGTTTCTCAAAATTTTCTACTAACTTATTTATGCTTTGTTGTTCATCTTTTAGTTGTTTCAAATGATTAAGTTGTTTTTGAAGCTCACTAATATCCTTCTTTTCTTGTTTCTCAAAATTTAATTCTTTTTCTCTATGATTTAATTCCTCAATTCGAGTTTCTATTTTGATTATTTCATCACGAATTTTTACCTTCTTACTTTCAAACTGTTTTATTTTATTATTTTTTTGAGCAATTAATTCAAAATCGATATGTTCTCCCAATGAATGTATTTCATTACCACAAATTGGACAAGTATCCCCTACTGACAAAGCGGACTTTATTTCATTTACAAAATCCTTTTTGTCATTCAAATCAATTAAAGTCGCATCTATATTAATTATTGATGATTCAATTTCATTTAACTGTTCTTTCTTCTCATTTAATTTACTAAGATAAGATGATTTATTTTGTTGTAATTTATCAAATAATTTCTCATCCTTTTTTTGTCTTTCATATTCATCTATAATCTTTTTCAGGTTATAAATCTCTTCAGTGTAATGATCAATAATTGCAAAATCTTTGTTTTTATCGTTCAATTCTTTCGTCAATTTTTCTTTTTTGGTTATTAAATCATTATATTCACTGTATAATCTTTTTATTTCTTCTTCAATTACCGGTTTTTGTTGATAACTACTAATAATCATATCTAATTGATTAAAGAAAACTTGGTTTTTTTCTAGATACTGATTAAATTGAGTTATTTCATTTTCTCGTGTTGATAAATGGTCGAGTTGTTTTTGAAAATCTTTAATTTCATTGCAATAGTTTGTTTCATTTAATTTTGATTGCTCATGAAGTGACTCTAATTCATCTTTACCTTTTTTTAAACTTTGCAGCCTAGTAAAATAAGTGATTAATACTTTAGATTCCTGAATCATTTTTAATTCTTGATTCAATTTATCAATATAGTTTTGTTCTTTTTTTAATTCGTCAAATTTGATTGTTTCCGCTTTTAATTTTTTAGTATTCTCACTTAATTCAACATTCACTTTATATTTATGATTTAAATCATCTAATTCTTTAGTTATTTTAATCTTAGCATCTTCAAATGACTTGAGAATTTTGTATCCATAATCATTAAATTGTGGGAATTTTTCAATCATTTTATCTGTCTGAGAACTCTCTAATTCTTTATATAAGGCCAATTCATCATTATTAAATGTATCTATATCATTCCATAAATTTTCAATTTGAGTGTATCTATTTTCAATTTGTACTTTTTCTTGCTTTACATTTTCTACAAGTAGATGTCTAATCTCATCAAATCGCTCACTATTAAAAAGTGTTCTAAGAATCGATTGTTTATCTTTACTATTTGACTGAAGAAACTTTTTAAATTCTCCTTGAGGCAAAATAAATAATTGACGAAATTGTTCAGCATTAACGCCTAATAATTGTACAATAAATTGATTACCTTGATTCACTTTACTTTCTCTTAATTCAAATTGATTATCAACTAATTCATATATATTTAACTTGGCTTGTGTTTTAGTTATATTCCCCTCTTTAATAAAAGGTGCTTCTCTATGAATTTTAAAGGTTTGATTATTAACTTTAAATTGATAAATTACTGACATTGGCGATTTACCATCTGCAAAATGACTTCTCAAATCTCCTTCTTTTCTAGTTTTGGTCGAAGCCATACCGTATAAAGCGTATACTATAGCATCAAATATCATTGTTTTACCAGATCCAGTTTTACCACTAATTAGAAAGAGTTGATCAGTTTCAACTTGCTCAAAATCAATAGTTTCTTTAATAAAAGGGCCAAAGTTCTCCATAACTATATGTAAAGGCTTCAAATCTTATCCCTCCCTATCCAATATAAAACTTAACAAGTGCTTTATTTTGTCTGATTGAACTTGACTCAGATGTTGATCCGTCATATTTTCATAAAAATTTTCTATAATTGTCTGATCATCTTGCTTTTTGATTTCGGCATGGCTAAAATTCTCACTATGCTCAAATGCTACATTCGATAGCGCTAATATATTGGGATAAATCTGTTTCAGTTTCGTCATTGGATCAGTAACATGAGAAACATTCGTTAACTTAAAATGAAAATAATTATTTTTATTTTTTACTTTTATTCTTTCTTGAATAATATCTTCATAATCACCTTCAATAACTTCTAATTCTCTTAGAGGTTTTAAAGGAACAAAAGTTTCATTTAATATTTGATTATTTTCAATATCAAGAACTCTATATCCTTTAGATTGAGTTACTTCAGAGAAAGAGTATTGCAATATCGAACCGCTATATTTGATAAAAGAGTTATTTATACTAAATGGATGATGTAGGTGCCCAAGCATTACATAATCAAACAACCGAAAAGAATGCATATCAACTGATTCTACTGTTCCAATAGTTAATGGTCTTTCCGAATCTGAAGTTTTACCGCCCTCTATAGTTAAATGACCAATTAGTATATTTACCTTATTATTATCTATGGAACTAGACATTTGCTCTAAGCATTCGTTTAATGCTTGTTGATATGTTTCTATTTGCTTATCCTTAAAATAATTTTGCATTTCACTCACAGTTGCGAAAGGTAAAGTGAAAAATTGAACACCACTCAATTCTATTGGATCATCAATATTTTCTAGTTGAGTTCTTATGTAAAGTTGATTATTCTCAAACCACTTAGCGCCATAATTCAATCTTTCCCTACCATCATGGTTACCGCTTATCATGATTATTGGAATTTCAAGTTCTATATTTAAGTATTCAATAGTCTCTTCTAGTAAACCTATCGCTTCTTTACTTGGATATGAGGTGTCATACAAATCACCTGCAATGACTATTAAATCTGGTTGTTCCTTCTCCATATGTTGTTTAAATTGAGTTAAAATATATTTTTGGTCTTCAAGCAATTGCTTTCCATTTAAAATTTTACCCAGATGCCAATCAGCGGTATGTACAATTTTCATAATTACCCTCCTGATAAGAACGTTTGTTCGTTTCAATTCTATATGCTTTTTTTACCTTTTTCAAGTAAAAAACCACCTATCAAAATAATGATAAGTGGTTAAACATATTACTTAATAAGATTCTTTTGCAATTTTTTATATTTATAAAGCATTGCACATCTCCAAGGTACTATCATACAAAATGCGAGTAAAAAAAACATACCAGCAATTTCACCTGGATCAATTTCGCTACTTATAAATATTTTAATAACTGTTCTTATTATTAATAATGATATTAAAATAATTGGAAATGCTTTAGACCGTTTCATATAAATATTATCATCTTTAACTTCAAATCTAGAAGTCCAGATTAAAACAGTAGAAAACAAAACACCTAATATCAAAGATTCTAACATTTCCATACCAGTTAATCTAAAATATGGTACCACATACATCAATGCACCGGTAGCCATGAAAAATGGTGGTAAGATAATTTTCTTTTCATTGACTGGAAACTGTTGTGCTTTCATTCTTATCACTATAACGACAGCACCCATTAGAAATGCAAACACAATGGAAAAGACTAAATAAGCCAAATTGACACCCTCTTTTGACATAAACTTATTCGCTTAAATAATCATCTGATAGTATATCACTATCACTATAAAATTGACACTTTAAATGTTCAAGTTTTAACATTTTAATACATATATAGTATTTAATTCATTACTAGAACATAAAATTAATATATTAATAATAAGTAAAAAAAGAGCGCTACAGTTATTTTGATAAGTTTCTGTAACACTCATTAATATAATGTCTATGAACCTTACATTTTTTGATTCATATTTTTATTCATCATTGTCATCATTTGATTGATTTTCTTTTGAGATGGTTTTTGTCCCATTTGCATCATCATCATACGTAGCATTTCCTCATTGATAGGTGGATTTTTCTTTAAGTAATCTTTCATATATTTTCTAGCTAATAAGAAACCACCAATTAAACCTGCAATAAGTGCTATAACGATCAGAATAATTGCTACCCAAATTGCCATTGTTTCACCCGCTTTCTGTATCCTTATGAATTTTACTAAATTCGTTCTGTTATTTCAAGACATTCTTGAATAATAACGATTAGTACTCCATTTATTATCATAACAAAGCCAAAGATATTATTAAATTCTATTTTAATATCTAAAAGGTTACTAACCAATTTTGATGGTTAGTAACCTAAAAAGTTCAACTAAATCATTGTCTAAATTTATAATGAACGGACTTGTTTTAAAATATTTTCTTTAGTGAATCCATACTTTTCAACTACTAAATCTCCAGGAGCACTAGCACCAAAACTATCTATACCAATAACTTTACCTTCAATACCAACATATTTATGCCAACCGAGTGGTGATGCCATTTCGATAGCTATACGTTTAGTAACATCAGAAGGTAAAATTGATTCTTTATATTCAGAAGATTGTTGTTCAAATGCGTACCAGTTTGGCATAGAAATAACTCGTACACCTTTACCTTGTTGCTCTAATTCTTTTGCAGCTTCTACAGCTAAATTAACTTCTGATCCTGATGCCAATAATAAATATTCAAGTTGTTGTTCTGTTTCAAAAACAATATACGCACCTTTTCTCACACCATTTTCAACTGTTTGTTTATCAACATCCAAAGTTGGTAAATTTTGACGAGTTAACACTAATGATGTTGGCGTTTGTTCTGATTCAAGTGCAACTTCCCAAGCTACACGTGTTTCATTACCATCAGCTGGACGAATAACATTCATATTAGGAATGGCACGAAGACCTGCTAATTGTTCTATAGGTTCGTGTGTGGGTCCATCTTCACCTACAGCAATTGAATCATGAGTAAAGATGAATGTTGAATTGAGCCCCATGATTGATGATAATCGTAAAGCTGGTTTTAGATAATCACTGAATACAAAGAATGTTGCTGCATACGGATGAAGTCCACCATGTGCTGCCATACCGTTTACTGCTGCTCCCATTGCAAATTCACGTACACCAAACCATACGTTTTTACCTTCTGGAGTATCTTTATTATAATCTTTAGCTTCTTTAACGTTAGATTTATTTGAACCTGCTAAGTCTGCTGATCCACCAAAGAATGAAGGAACAAATTCACTTAATTTTTGAATTATTTCTCCTGAATCAGCTCTAGAAGCACCACTGTGATTTAAATCATATTCTGGTAAGGCATTAGCGTAATGATTTGGTAACTTACCACTCATTGCTAATTTAAATTCCTCAGCTAATTCTGGATAGGCTTCACTATAATTTTTAAGCATATTATTCCAAGCCTCTTCATTTTCATTTGCACGTTTTAACATTGTTGATTTAAATATTTCGTATACATCTTCAGGAACATTAAAACGTTTTTCAGGATCTAATCCATATTCTTTAAATGTAAGTGCACGTTCTTCTTCACCAAGTGGGGCACCATGAACTCCATTTGAACCAGCTTTATTAGGAGAACCAAAACCAATAATAGTTTTAACTTCGATAATAGTAGGTCCTTGTTGTGATTTAGCTTGAGTGATTGCATTATCAATCTCATCTAAATCGTTACCATTTTCAACTAGAATATAGTTCCAACCATAGGCTTCAAAACGCTGTTTTGTGTCTTCAGAAAATGATTTATCTAAATCTCCATCTAAAGATATATCATTTGAATCATAAAGGACAATTAATTTATCTAACTGATTATGACCTGCAAAAGATGCAGCTTCATGTGAGATACCTTCCATTAAGTCACCATCTGACGCTAGTACATAAGTGTAATGATCAACTATATTAAATTGGTCCCTATTAAATTTACCTGCTAAATGACTTTCTGCTAACGCCATCCCTACAGACATGGCAAAACCTTGACCTAATGGACCAGTAGTAACTTCTACGCCATCAGTATGTCTATATTCTGGATGTCCAGGCGTCTTCGAACCCCATTGTCTAAATTGTTTAAGTTCTTCAAGTTCTAAACTACCAGAGACATGTAATAAGCTATACAATAAAGCCGAACCATGACCTGCTGATAGAATAAATCTATCTCTATTAAAAAAATCTTTAGATTGAGGGTTAAAATTAAGGTGGCGCGTCCATAAAGTATACGCCATAGGTGCCGCTCCCATAGGTAATCCAGGGTGTCCTGAATTTGCTTTTTCGATTGCATCAATGCTTAAAGCACGTATCGTATCTATAGCTAATTGATCTTTTTCATTAAACATCGTTGTGTCTTCCCTTCTACAATTAATATCTATTTTTAATTATAACTTATTTTATTTTAAAATGATAAAGAAAAATCAGATAAATTAGATCTAAGGATATAACTGGATTCAAACTATATACCTAGTTTAACTCCCTAAAAGTTAATTAAAAATAAATTATTTCTAAGTAAATCATCAATGACTACGAAAATTTTCAACTTATATATCAATGATGAGTCGAACTCTATTGTTTTATTTATTGTGATTCTCTTCTTGTATCTTTTTTAACTTTTCAGGTGTCACATCATTTCCTTCAGGATCAATGACCTTAGTATTTTCTATCTGTTGTTTAAAACCTTTTCTAAATTCTTCTAAATACTGTTTTCTTAATTTAGTCTGTTCTTTAGCCTCTTCATTGGTTAAGCCCTGTTCTTTCTTTTTTCTGGCTAATTCATTTATTCTATCAATATTTAAATTTTCTTTACTCATTTGAAACCTCTTTCTTAATGCATAAAATTTTATTGTTATGATAATAATTAACAAATATTCTGTTAGTTTTAATGATACTTATTACTTGAGTAGAATATATCAAAAAAATAAGCATAACCAAATTGTTACGCTCATTTTACAGTAGATAATATGAAAATTAATTGACTAATGCGAACACAGACTGATCATTCTGTTCGCTATTTTGTTTGTCTTTATAGTTTTGAGTAGTTCCTTTTTGATTATGTTGATGAATCTTGTGGTCAGTCATTTCGTACGTTTGTTCTGATTGAGCACCTTGGTTAACGCTTAAAAAGAAAGTTAAAAAAACAATACAAGACACTATTACTATTGCCATATATGTTAAAAATTTATATTTGTATTTTAAAATCATCCAATATCACTCCTAGAACATTTGTTTGTATAAGTAATTTATCAGAACATAAGTTCTGTGTCAACAACATTGCGAACAAATGTTTGTTAGAAAAGGTAATTAATGATATAATTATCTCAAACAATAATAAGGAGTGCCTATTTATGAGAGAACTCACTAAGCGACAAAGTGAAATATATGATTATATTAAGAAAATTGTTCAAACAAAAGGTTATCCACCAAGTGTTCGAGAAATTGGCGAAGCTGTCGGTTTAGCTTCAAGTTCTACAGTACATGGACATTTATCTAGATTAGAAGAAAAAGGATATATAAGAAGAGATCCTACTAAACCTAGAGCTATCGAGATAGTTAGCGAACAATTAGATGAGGTAAATGTAGAGGAAACAATTCATGTTCCGGTTATCGGTAAAGTTACGGCCGGCGTTCCAATTACCGCTGTAGAAAATATAGAAGAATATTTTCCACTACCAGAGCACTTAACTTCAACACATAACAGCGATATATTTATTTTAAATGTAGTTGGGGAAAGTATGATTGAAGCTGGAATATTAGATGGCGACAAAGTAATTGTACGAAGTCAAACTATTGCTGAAAATGGTGATATTATAGTAGCTATGACTGAAGATGAAGAAGCTACTGTTAAACGCTTCTATAAAGAAAAAAATCGTTATAGACTACAACCTGAAAATAGTACTATGGAGCCTATTTACTTAGATAATGTCATTGTAATAGGTAAAGTAATAGGATTATATAGAGAAATGTAATAAATTTATAATCAATTTCTTATTTTTAAGTGTAGGCCTCCTTATATTTTTTATATGGTTTAAAAACAATACCCTAGGACAGCCACTAATGTCCTAGGGTATTTAATATATTAATCTCGATGCCAGTGTTAGTGTTAAGATAACGGCTTTTATCAAATTTTTTACTCTGAACTACACCTGTTGTGAGAGAAAAATTCAATACAACTTCTGACCAACCGATTTTGTTTTTTTGTTCTTATCTAATATTTCTTTCACTTTTTCAAGTATATCAGTTTGCTTTTTACTTTTTTGCTTCATATTTATCTACATCCTTACGGACTATTTATACCCATAAGTCATATATATAAACATTTAACTTGTATAATTTTCAGTCCAAAAGGGTTGTCTTCGATCATTGAAATATACACCTACGCCTAAATAATCAAAATGAGTGTTTAAAATATTCTTTCTATGCCCCAATGAATTCATCAAACCTTCATGTGCATAGATACTATTCAATTGTCCATATGCTAAATTTTCTCCAGCAGCTTTAAATTCGATTCCATCTTTTTTTAATCTATCAAAAGGAGAAAGTTTCTTTTCATTTACATGGTCAAAGTAATTATGCTTAACCATGTCAATACTATGCTTACGCGCAGTATGAGAAACATCCTTGGAATAATCTAATGTTTTTAAGCCATGTTGTTTTCTTTCAGCATTAACAATGTCAAAATTTTGCAACTCAAAACTCTTTGCAAGTAATTTAGATGGTCTACCATATTGATATCTTAAACGATTTTCCATTTTCTCACTCACTTGTAATAATGACTTCACACCATTATCTCTGTGTTTATCATAAAATACTGTGGTATAAATATGGTCTTTATGGAAAACATCATACTCATTACTTTTTACATCAAAACCAACTTTTCCTTTTTTTATAACTTGAATCGGGGACCCATATCTTTCCCTAACAACATCTTTAGGAGTATCATACTTAATTTGAGATTTAGATGAAATAAGATTTTGATTTGTATACAATGCATTAACATGATTGTTAATATAACTCACCATCAAAAATTGATTATAATCATTTGAATAATATGTGTACCAATTTGTGCCATACACACTCGAAGTCATACGCTTATGCCGTCCCAACTGTGCTTCAACATCTTTTCTAGTCATATTCATCTGTATATTGTTGATTGCAAATTCTTGTTTTTTAGGAATCGCTAATTGAGTATTATCGTCATTTGAATCAGAATCAATCCATCGATTAATTTGATGACGTATATCATTTTGAGCTTTTATCATAAAAGTAGTTTCTTTGACTGGCGTAAAAATAACGATGCAAAGTAAAACTGTAATCAATAAAAGAAATCTTTTAATTGTATTCACCTACTACTTTTTACTAATCTCTATCACCATTAAAAATTGAATTTCTAACTATGACGTAATCAACTGTTCTTAATGACTTCAAGTCCTTTCCTCCTGCATATGAAATTGAACTCTGTAAATCTTGTTCCATTTCAGTAAGCGTATCTTTAAGAGATCCTTTGTGTTCTACAAACATTTTTTTACCTTCAACGTTCTTATGTTCACCTTTTTGATATTCTGAGGCACTACCAAAATATTCTTTATATTTTTTGCCATCTAGCTCGACGGTTTCACCCGGTGATTCCTCGTGGGCAGCAAACAAAGACCCAATCATCACCATAGAGGCACCAAAACGAATTGATTTGGCTATATCACCGTGGGTTCTTAACCCTCCATCTGCAATAATAGGTTTTCTAGCTGCCTTATTACAAAGGTTTAACGCAGAAAGTTGCCAACCTCCTGTACCAAATCCAGTTTTAATTTTAGTAATACATACTCTTCCTGGACCAATACCTACTTTTGTAGCATCTGCACCAGCATTCTCAAGTTCTCTTACTCCTTCAGGAGTCCCAACATTTCCAGCTATCACAAAACTATTTGGTAAATGTTTTTTTATATGCTTAATCATATTTATAACTGAATTTGAGTGACCATGAGCAATATCAATTGTTATATATTCTGGTATGAGCGATGAAGAAGCTAATTTTTCAATAAAATTAAATTCGTTTTCTTTAACACCAACAGAAATAGAAGCAAATAACCCTTCATGATGCATTTTTTTTATAAATGGAATTCTATTTTCTTCATTAAATCTATGCATGATATAAAAATAATCGTTTTCTGCAAACCATTGCGCAAGTTCTTCATTCATGACTGTTTGCATGTTTGCTGGAACAACTGGCAATTTAAAAGTACGAGGCCCAAATTTAACCGAAGTATTACACTCAGATCTACTTCCAACAATACATTTATTGGGAATTAATTGTATATCTTCATAATCAAAAATTTTCATCTTTTTTAACCCCTTACAATAGAATTAATCTTCAAAATATTTATTCAATATACGAATAATACCTTTAATTTTGTAAAAATCATTCATATTATTCATCCTTTTTAAATGTACATTGTTTTTCTTCTATTGTAAATGGACCTAAGTAGTAAATTTTTACCAACTAGATTTTTTTACACCTGGAATTTGACCTTTATGCGCATGTTCTCTAAATGCAATTCTAGACATTTCAAACTTACGTAACACACCTCTAGGTCTACCAGTTACTTTACATCTTCTAGTTAGTCTAGTTGGAGATGAATCTCTTGGTAACTTTCTTAATGCTTCGTAGTCTCCTTTTGCTTTTAATTCTTTACGTAACTCGTAATATTGATTTACTAATTCTTGTCTTTTTTGCTCTTTTGCTATTTTAGATTTTTTCGCCATATATTATAACCTCTTTCTATAAATCGTAATTATTACGTTTTATAGAATAACATATATTTCAAAATATACAAGTGAAAATCCTTCTATCTATGTATAAACTAAAAAAACTCCCCTATGAGTTAAGGAGAGTTTTCGTTTCAAATTGTCGTATTTGAAAGATAAGTAATTATTTTGTTTCACGATGTAACGTATATTTATTTAATCTTGGGCAATATTTTTTCATTTCAATGCGTTCAGGATTATTACGTTTATTTTTAGTAGTAATATAGTTACGATCGCCACACTCTGTGCAGGCTAATGTAATATTTACGCGCACGTTAAACACCCTTTCTAATGTTGTTAGGAATTCTTACGATTTAAGATTGTATCATAAAATTCAGTGGTAAGCAATCTATGAATTTTAGATTATTTAAAGTTTTCATATGTTTCGTCTTGGTTTGTCTCTAAATCAATTTGATTGATATCAAAATCTAAAGCTTTTGCTACACCTTTCCCATATTCTGGATCAGCTTTATAGCAGTGGCGAATGTGGCGAACTTTGACATCTTTAGAGACCCCATCCATTGCATTAGCTGTATTTGTGAAGATACGCTCTTTTGCATCTTCGGACTGTAATCTGAATAATTTACCTGGCTGTTCAAAGTAATTGTCATCATCCTGGCGATAATTATATTCATAACCATCACCATCTGTCGGGAATGGTGGCTTCTTGTGTTCAGGCTGTGACTCATATATACCTTGATTATTAGGATAATAATGTGGGCCTCCACCTTGGTTATTATCTAAGAAACGCATTTGTCCATCACGACTAAATGGACACAAGTTCTCAACTCCAACTCCCTTAGGTTGATTGACAGGAATCTGCCAATGATTAACTCCTAAACGATAACGTTGGGCATCTCCATATGAGAATAAACGTCCTTGTAGCATTTTATCTGGTGAATAATCTAACCCAGGAACAATATTTGTAGGCGCAAACGCTGCCTGCTCTACATCAAGAAAATAATTCTCAGGATTACGATTCAACTCAAATTCTCCCACTTCAATCAGTGGATAGTCTTTTTTATACCATACCTTTGTTAAATCAAAAGGATTGTCTGGATGATTTTTAGCTTGTTTCTCTGTCATAACTTGAATGTACATTTTCCATTTTGGATAATCTCCATTTTCGATAGCATTATATAAATCCCTCTGTGAAGAATCTCTATCCATACCTACAATTTTAGCTGCTTCCTCGTCAGTATAGTTTTCAATTCCTTGTTGTGTACGGAAATGATATTTAACCCATACACGTTCACCTTTATCATTATACATAGAATACGTATGAGATCCGAATCCATGCATATTTCGGAATCCTTTTGGCATACCTCTGTCTGACATTAATATTGTCACTTGATGCAATGCTTCAGGGAGACCTGTCCAAAAGTCCCAGTTATTTTGTGCACTTCTCATATTTGTACGTGGATCTCGTTTTACAGCACGATTCAAACTAATAAATAGTTTAGGATCTCTAAAGAAGAAAACTGGCGTATTGTTACCTACTAAATCCCAGTTTCCATCTTCAGTGTAGAATTTCAAAGCAAACCCACGTATATCACGTTCTAAATCTGCTGCTCCACGTTCTCCTGATACGGTAGAAAAACGTGCAAACATCTCTGTTTGTTTTCCGACTTCTGAGAATATTTTCGCATTTGTATATTGTGTGATGTCATTTGTAACTGTGAACGTTCCAAATGCACCTGAACCTTTCGCATGCATACGACGTTCAGGAATCACTTCTCTATCGAAGTGAGACATTTGTTCTAAATAATAAACGTCCTGCATTAATAATGGTCCACGTTGTCCTGCTGTCATACTATTTTCTCTATCCGAAACTGGAGCACCAAAAAGTCCAGTTAATTTTCCATCCTGTTTTGACATAGCAAGCTCCCCCTCACCTTTATATTTAATATTGATTACTATGTAGTACCCATTTTAATTAAACCCTTTTCCGATAGCAAATAAACTTATTTTAAAGTTATTGTTAGAAAAATATAAGAAATATCAGAAAAATTTAACAATTACGCTTTAAAGTACTAAAAAGTTATTGAATAGTATCTTTAAAAAGATTAAAATGAAGGATATATTTTAAGATAGATGGGAGACGGCATATGGAAGATAATAATATGAAACGTGGTCTCAATTCGAGACATATATCCATGATAGCTATAGGTGGCGCTATAGGTACTGGACTTTTTGTGGCAACTGGAAGTGTCATTTCTCAAGCTGGTCCGGGAGGAGCTATATTAGCTTATATACTAATTGGTATCATGCTTTATTTTTTAATGTCATCAATAGGAGAATTAGCAACTTTCTATCCGGTTTCTGGTTCTTTTAGTTCATACTCTACCAGATTTGTTGATTCGTCACTTGGTTTTACAATGGGTTGGTTGTATTGGGGTATGTGGTCACTTGTAACAAGTGTAGATATCATTGTTGCTTCCAATGTATTACAATATTGGGATGTATTTAAAGTTTTAAATCCACTTACATGGAGCTTAATTTTTTTAACTCTGTTGTTTTTAATTAATATTTTTTCTGTTAAAGCTTTTGGAGAAACTGAGTTTTGGTTATCACTTATCAAAGTCATTACTATAATAGTATTTATTATTTTTGGAATTATGATGATTTTCGGTATTCTTGGTGGTCATACATATGGCTTTGAGAATTATACAAAAGGTCAAGCACCTTTTGTCGGTGGAATATCAGGCATATTAAGCGTTCTTTTAGTTGCTGGATTTTCAGTTGGTGGTACTGAAGTAGTTGCAGTAACAGCTGGTGAATCAAATAATCCTGAAAAATCAATGCCTAAAGCTATCAAACAGGTATTTTGGAGAATATTACTCTTTTACGTATTGTCTATAGCTGTGATAGCTGCCATCATTCCATATACGGACCCACTTTTACTTAATGAAAGTGAGTCTGTATCACAAAGTCCGTTTACAATTGTTTTCGATAGAATAGGAATCGCTTTTGCTGCATCAGTCATCAATGCTGTTATCTTAACATCATTATTATCAGCAGCTAACTCTGGTATTTATACAACAAGTAGAATGCTATTTTCTTTAAGTGCTGATAAACAAGCACCTAAATTCTTTGGAAAACTCAATGATAAGACTAAATTACCTATGCGTGCATTAATTACAACATATATTATTATTGTATTAGTCATTGTTTATGCTAATTTTAATGCTAATGCTGTATTTAACTTATTAAATATCATAGGATCTATGGTTATTGTCGTTTGGGGATCTAGTATTTGGTCACAAATTAGATTAAGACAAGCAATTAAAAAACAGGGTAAAAATCCAGATAAACTGTTGCCATATAAAGCACCTTTTTACCCAGTAGGACCTATTATTGTCCTTTTCACATTATTATTCTTATTATTAGGTAGTTCCTTTGGTAGTATCGCATCTGGTGATATTTTAGGTGTCATTCGAAACTTTACACCATTATTTATTCTAGCAATCATCTATATTGCTCATAAATTAATCAAACGGACACATTTTGTCAAACTGGAAGAAATAGATTTAACTCCGCATAATTACAAGAATTAATTATTAAGAAGGCCTGTGACGTGTGTATTTGTCACAGGCCTTCTTAATATTAGTAATTGATAGTTGACCCCAAAATGCTTACATCACTTTCAATATCAATATCCTCGATGCTAAAGAGTACTTCATACTTAATTTTTACTGAAAATATACATCGTGACTATAGACTGTGTTGGAGCTTCGAATTCGATAGGAATTTTGTTCACCTTCTTATTTATGATTTAATACCGTACATAAATTTTCGTTATTTTATGATTAAAACTTATAATGTATAATAAAGATAATAAAATGGTATAGAGGTGGATAACATGGTTGGACAAACAAATTTATTCGATGATGTTATAAAGAAAGAGGAACGCTTTGTTATAGTTGTTCAAGCACTTGAAGAAAAAAATGGTAAGCTCTTAAAACGGACTTTGAGAGAATATCCAAGCTTAGAGCACACGCAAATGAATGACCTTTTCTCTCATCTTAAAGAAGTATTTCTTGAAGAACCTTTTGGTGTCAATCAATCAGCATATAGTATTACAGTTTATACAAATCTAGATTATGCTGCAGATCAAGTCTATGCACATGTTAAACGCTTTAAAGGGAAACATGACTGGACACATACTGCGAAATAGCAAATCAATTAAAAATGTCGATTTTTAATTGATTTGAAAGAAAAGGAAAAGTAAACAAAAATTTAAATATATTCATTGGCATGGATGAAGATTAATTATCTAACTTATATAATGAATAAAGAAGCCCGTAAATAAATTTTGAAAATTCATTTACGGGCTATTTTTCTAGGAATTATGTCACAGACTCATATAATATATTAACATGAAAAGTTCTTACTTATATTTATATCGACGTTGTTTTATGACTTACCACTCATAGGCAGAGAAGTCAGTTTCAATTAACCTTAAAATTATTAATTTTCACACTAATTCATTGAAATAATGCTTTAAACCAAAATTTCTTTTAATGCATAAGGAATACCATTAGAATTATTATCTAAAGTTACTTCGTCAGCAATTTTCTTGAGTTCATCGCTAGCATTTCCCATTGCTACAGAATATCCAGCAACTTCAAACATTGACTTATCATTCAAACTATCCCCGAATACTATGACTTCTTCTAGAGGAATTTGTAATCTTTTACAAAGTGCTTTTATTGCGTTTCCCTTCGAAACATTCTTTGCCATAAACTCTAGGAAAAAAGGCTTACTCGTTGTCACATCAATGTCTTTATTGAAGTTACCATCCAATTCAATACGTGCCTCAGTAATATGACTTACATAATCCACACCCATAACTTTAGGCACACTATGATTAATATATTCCTTCAAATCAGCAACACGATTCATAGTTAATCCGGTAAGTTGTGATTCTATGTTCATGTATTCATGACTACTATCGTGAATGATATATCCATTATCATAAGTAAGTACTAAAAAGTTCTTATCTCTACAATAATCTACAATATTATCGAAATTTTCTTTTGAAACAGGCTGATCGACCTCTACATTCTCATTAGCCATATTTATAGTTTTACCTCCATTATAACTAATAATGAAGCTATTGTATTTATTTAACTCTAAATCTCTCGCAGTAGGTAACATACCTTCTGTTGGACGACCAGAGGCCAATACCACATAATAACCACGCTTTTGAATATCTAATAAGTAAGATTTTGTCTCAATGGACAATTTATTATCACTGTTCATTAAAGTATCATCCATATCTAAAACTACCATTTTATACTGAGTCATATAGTATAGAACTCCTTTCAAGAGTTATTAAAAGTTTATTCTTAACTATATTTTAGAATAATTTAGGACTTTAGGTACACTACTTCCTCTTTAACACCCATTTCATTAATTGTTACTAGTTCTGAAGCACAATTATTAATTTTCTCACGTAGTGTTCTAACTAATTTACCACTTTTTTCTTTTGGACAAAGAGTGAGTATCGTAGGTCCAGCTCCACTTATAACGGTTGCATATGCATCATGTTGACGTGATAGTTGACGTACTTGATTGAATTCTGGAATAAGATGTTGTCTATATGGTTCATGAAAACCATCTTGTTCCATCATCTTTCCAGCAAGTTTATATTTGTGCTGAATGAGAGCACAAATCATAGTGTTACTAATGGCACTATTTTGCACAGCACCTTTATGTGAAAATGTATCGGGTAATACCCTTCTAGAGTCTTCAGTGCGAAGCTCATATGGAGGTATAGTTAAAATTATATCTACGTGCGGAATTTCTATTCTAGCAACATCTGTTATTTTAGTTATTGGATTATAAAAACCTGCAATCAAACCTCCATATATTGTAGGTGCTACATTATCAGGGTGTCCCTCAATTTCAGTCGCTAGCTGTAACAATTCGTATTTAGATAATTGAATATTACCAAAGTAATTAGCAATAAAAAGAGCCCCGACTAATGCAGAGGCAGATGAACCTAATCCTCTAGCTAATGGAATATCACTTCTCATTTCGATTTGCAAGTTTGGGAGTGTAACATTGTATTTACGCGCAACATTTACAGCAGTTTGATAAATATAATTATTGTCATCTTTAGGTAAACCTTCTAGTTCTGAACTATAATATTGAAAATCCCAATTAGATTTTTCAATCTTACGTATAGACATATGCAAATATTTATCCAATGCCATACCAATTGAGTCAAATCCTACGCCTAGATTCGCGGTTGATGCAGGGATTTTGAGTTTTAAAACTTCCTCCATACTAGATTGCCCCTTTGATATATCTGATTATACTTTCTTTATTATTGGGTAAAGGTTGGATAGGATTATCTAAAAGAGAAATAGCTGTGTCAGGATCTTTAAGTCCATTCCCAGTTAATATTGCTACTATCTTTTTACCTTTAGGTAACTTACCAGAGCGATGAAGTTTGATTAGACCTGCAATTGAAGCATTACTCGCTGGTTCACTAAAAACACCTTCCTTTGTTGTCATTAATTGATAAGCTTCTAAAATTTCTTCATCTGTCACACTATCAATTAAACCGTTTGATTCATCGAGTGCATTAACAGCTTTTTGCCAACTAGCAGGATTCCCTATTCGAATAGCTGTAGCTATTGTTTCTGGATTTTTGATTATTTTATTTTGAACAATTGGAGATGCTCCTTCTGCTTGGAAGCCAAACATTTGTGGTAATTGAGTATTCTTTTTATTATGATACTCAACAAATCCTTGCCAATAAGCAGTTATATTACCTGCATTTCCCACTGGTATTGCTAAAATGTCAGGGGCTTGACCATCTAACTGTTCAACAATTTCAAAGGCACCTGTCTTTTGTCCTTCAATTCTAAATGGATTAACAGAATTAACTAATTCAATTTCATCATTTTCTTCAGCAATCTCTTTGACAATTTCAAGTGCTTCATCGAAGTTTCCTTCTATAGACACAATTTCTGCACCATACATAACTGCTTGTGATAATTTACCCAATGCTATTTTACCTTCAGGGATTACAACAATTGCTTTTAAACCAGCTCTTGCAGCATAAGCAGCTGCTGATGCTGAAGTATTACCAGTAGAAGCACAAATAACAACTTTTTTCCCTTGTTCTTTTGCCTTTGTTACAGCCATAACCATACCACGATCTTTAAATGAGCCAGTCGGGTTTGCTCCTTCATATTTAACATATAATTGAATATCTAATTTTTGAGAAAGATTTTCACAATAAATAAGTGGTGTATGTCCTTCATTTAGTGTTAGTGCCGGTGTAGATTGATTGACTGGTAAATATTCTTTAAATTCTTTAACTAATCCTTGCCATCTTTTCATAATTATTAAACTCCCTCTACAGGATAAACTTTCTTGACATTAAATCCTGATTGATTTAAAACTTTTTCTGGAGATGTTTCTATTCCAGTAACAATAATTGCATAGGTATCTTGATCCCTCTCAACGAGTTGCAACGATTTATGAAATGGTAATTTCTTTTTTATGTCATATTCAACTTTCTCCAAAGATTTATGACTGTGACTAATTACTATATAGTAATTAGATTTCTCTTGAATAACCACTGGTTCTGCACCATCCATCATTTCTTTCGTTTCCTCTGTCTTTAATTCAAAATGAGGTGGTAAAGTGTGTAAGTTTGATTCAAAGAAAAGTGCCACATTTAATAAGTCACTTACAACTGCACTTCCTGTTGCTAAACTACCTGCACCTTTACCATAAAACATTGTATCGCCAACAGCATCACCTATAACATATATTGCATTGTATTCGTTCTCTACAGCTGCAAGTTGGTGATTCTTATGTATCAGTGTCGGTTCCACTGAAGCATTCACATATCCATTTTCATATGTACCTTTACCTATTAATTTAATTTTATAATTTAATGCGCTTGCTGCATTGATGTCTGCTAATGTTATGTCACTAATTCCTACCAATTTAACATCATTAAGTTTAATGACTTGGTTAAAAGATAAATAAGATGTAATAACTACCTTTCTTGCAGCATCTACACCTTCTACATCATCTGTTGGATCAGCTTCAGCAAATCCTAATCTTTGTGCTTCTTCTAACGCATCTTTAAAAGTTGTTTGTTCATGAGTCATTTTTGAGAGAATAAAGTTAGAAGTTCCATTAAATATTCCCATAAATTTAGAAATATTATTTGCATTCAGTCCATTATTAATAGCATTGACAATAGGGATACCACCTGCCACACTTGCTTCAAATTTAAGAGCGACGCCATTTTCTTCAGCTAAGTCTTCTAACAATTTTAAATGGATAGCTAGTAAATCCTTATTTGCTGTAATCACATGTTTTTTATTTTTAAGGGCTGTTCTTAACCAATCAACAGTAGGTTCAATACCACCCATAACTTCAACGACTATATCAATAGAATTGTCATTTAAGATGTCATTAATATCTTCTGTAAGATGATATTGACTAATATTTAACGGACGTTTCTTAGATTTATCTCGGACTAGAATATGTTTAATGACAATATCCTTATTGATGGTGTCTTTAATCTGTTGTCTATTCTCTTCAATAATCTTTACAACACCTGATCCGACAGTTCCCAAACCAAGTAATGCGATATTTAACTCTTTCATGTAAATTACCTCCGTTTGTGCTTTTGAGAAAAACAATTGTACTGTTGAAAAATACTAGATAATGGTTTAGTATAAAATCATTCTAAATTTTTGTAAAGTTCTTAATATTGAAAATATAAATCTATATTACCATGCTTAATCAGAAAACTAAATAAAATTTTCTGATTTTTTAGAAAGGTAGGAAAATTATGAAAGTTGCTAAGTTTGGTGGAAGTTCTGTGTCAACTGCAGAACAAATTAAAAAAGTATTAACTATTGTGAATGAAGATCCTGAACGTAAAATCATTATCGTTTCAGCTCCAGGAAAAAGGCATAATGACGACATTAAAACTACTGATTTATTAATTCGTCTCTATGAAAAAGTACTTAATAAATTAAATTATGAAAGTAAAAAACAAGAAATTATTCAAAGATATGCTGATATAGTAGAAGAATTAGGTATAGGAAATGACATTCTAATAACAATTAATGATACTTTAGAGGAATATATTAAAGATCTTTCTGACAAACCTAACCGTTTATATGATGCTTTATTGTCTTGTGGCGAAAATTTTAATGCTCAATTAATAGCCCAATATAATAATAGTCAAGGTATTCCTACTCGTTATATTTCTCCTAAAGAAGCTGGATTAACCGTAACTGATCTACCACAACAGGCTCAAATTTTAGATTCCGCATATAATGATATATACAAATTGCGTGATTATGATGAAAAACTAATTATTCCTGGTTTTTTCGGAGTCTCAAAACAAAATTATATCGTTACGTTTCCACGTGGTGGTTCTGACATAACTGGCGCTATCATAGCACGTGGCGTTCGAGCCTCACTTTATGAAAACTTCACTGATGTATCAGGAATATATAAAGCTAATCCAAATATCATAAATAATCCTGAACTCATTGAGGAAATAACTTATAGGGAAATGCGAGAGCTATCTTATGCAGGATTTGGAGTTTTTCACGATGAAGCCCTACAACCTTTATACAAAGATCGAATTCCGGTAGTTATCAAAAATACTAATCGTCCGAATGATAAAGGGACATACATTTTACATGACCGTGAAATTGATTCTAAAAATGTCATTAGTGGAATTAGTTGTGATAAAGGCTTTACTGTAATTAATATTAAAAAATATTTAATGAATAGATTAGTTGGATTTACACGAAAGATTCTTGGCGTTTTAGAAGAATTTAATATATCATTTGACCACATGCCTTCCGGTATTGATAACATAAGTATTATCATGCGTACAAATCAAATTCAAGGTAAAGAAAGTCAAGTTCTTAATGCCATACGCAAACGTTGTGAAGTTGATGAATTAAGTATCGACCATGATTTAGCAGTACTAATGATTGTTGGTGAAGGTATGAGTCAAGTTGTTGGTACAGCTAGTAAAATTACTCACGCCCTTTCAGAATCAAACATTAATTTAATAATGATAAACCAAGGTGCTTCTGAAATTTCAATGATGTTTGGAATTCATGAAGCAGATGCTGAGAAAGCAGTATTATCTACGTACGAATTTTGTTACAACGGCGTTTGTTTAAAAAATTTGTGTAAATAAAATAAAAAAGATTTCTACATCACTTTCAATACATAAAGTAAATTTATTAACTCTGTATCAATGATGTAGAAATCTTTTTAAGATATCTTTTTAGCCGAACTATTTACTATAGCCTTTTTAATACGCTGTTCACCTACTACTAATTTTAAAATATAGAATTGATAATAACTAAGAGAATCAATAACAGCTTTATAATTACTAAACTGATGATATTTTTGTTCACTCATTAAATCATACATAAGAACTATTTCTGGCTTGATATAATCTACGTTCCAACTTAAAGAATGAAAATATATATTATTTTTAGGTAAACGTATATGATGATCTAGCCTAAATAGCCATTCATCATTTACAACATCATAAACAAATATTGTCATGACTTCTGTATCGTTTTTAAATATTTTAACATGTTCAACATCTGATAAAGATAAAGATTCTCTTAATCTTTCATTTAGCTGTTCATCATAATAATGAATCGTAAATTCTTCAGGAATCACTCTGATAATTTCCAATAACTTTTTGCGCTCAACACAAATATCTACTTTCGATGGTAATATAAAATCATCATTTAGAAATAGATGCATCGCTACCTCGCCGTGAAATTTGAATAAATGAGATGATGTTTTCCTTAAAATTTCGACTATTTTATTCACTGGTTTTTCTTCTTTAACGTACATGTTACCACCCCTAGAGCAAGCGCTTTCATAGTTAATTATACATTCTTTTTTTCACTTATCAAACAAATAAATGTGAACATTTAGTAAAATTTATTTTATTTTCAATAAAATTATTTTCATAAAAAGTTACTGTATCACTATTTGCTTCGCATATGATAGGGCTCTCATAAAAATTCACGAAAAATTAATTGATATGTAAATATTTCGTCACTACTATTTGATAAAACACATTTCCCCTCTCCTTTTCATTGAACTCAAAATTTAAGAAGTTTATAATTTATCTTGCAAATAGAATTTATTATATTAAAAGATTTGGGTGAGTAGTAATGTCTTTAACAATTATCTTATCTATAATAATTATTATTTTGATTATGGCTATGGTTCTTAATCAAAAATTTATGAAAGATAGGATTGAAACAGAAGAATATGCTAGAAATCAATTAATCTCTAAAAATTCAACTTTAAGTGAAGAAAATTTATCGTTGAAAAACCAAATGTTAAGTACAAACAATGACGTCGGTCAGCACGCTTTTAAAAACGCCAAGCGTGAATTAAGAAAAATATTAAATCGATTTAAAGAAGAGGGTCGTTTACGATCATTTACAATTGTTCCTACGAGTAATTTGGCTGTTAAACATCCCCTTTTCGAATATGCACGTTCATTCGATTTTATTATCATTACTGATGTTGGTTTGATAAATGTGGATGTTAAAAATTGGAACCAAAAAACGTTCTATCATTTTGATGTGCCAGATCAACATCTTGAAGAAGGACAACCACAATATAATACCGAAAAGGTTGTCGGACATTATATTAGCAATCGATATCATAGTCAGTTTAAAACTACACGTTCTGGTGTCTATACTTTTATTGAGATTTTACAGGATAATCGTGTAATATATGAATTTTATGACCACGATCCATACGATAAAGCTGCAAACAATGCAAAAGCATTAAAAGATAAAATTGAAAATGATTATAATTTTAAAATTCAAAGTATTGGCGTCATCTACTTTAGTGATGGTAGCGTTAATATTATTGAAGGATCCGACGAGAGTGATAAATATGTTGACACCGTATCTACTCCGATATCACTTGAAAAAGTAATTGAGGATGCTATCGATTTATCTAAGCACCCCCTTACTGATAAACAAATCGAAGAAATTTCTGAAAGCTTTAAACAACATATGAATAATTAAAATTCAAAAAAGAGGCTGGGACATAAAGTTCCAAGATAAATAAAAAAAGACAATTTCTATTGAAATAATATAGAAATTGTCTTTTTTATAATTTTTTTGATTATTTTCAGCTCGTTGAGCTGTTACTTTTCTTATATTAAGTGCCATTAGCACAAATCCTAGTTCTCTTTTGACTTTAGTTACGTTTCGAACCGACATACAAATAAAACTCAAAATAACTTTCGTAAATCCATCAACAAGTTTCGCATCAAATTTCTTTAACTGCAAACGTTTCTTCTAATAAGAAATCTCATCCCAATTTGAATTTTAAGATAGCTTAAATTGTAATTTTACATTTCAACTTATTAAATTATCTATTATCAACAATGTTGTCATATATATTTTTAATTTTAACGTTTTAATACGATTCAGTAGTCATAGCACACATTTATATGACAACACTTATAGCAATTATTTCATGAATAAATAAACTTAATTATAAACCGTATCAGTTTACATTAGAAATCTTTTTAAAACATAATGTTTTTCACTAGACTAAGAAGTAGATATCCTAATTTCTACTTTATTGAAACACTAATCAGAAACGTAGTTGAAATCTACTAATTATCACTCTTTTTTTATTCTAATCTCTTTAGCTAGAATAAGAAAACGTTGCAAAACAAAATGGTTCAACTGAGTTTCTACTTATTGATATAACAAATGAATTTTTATATTTTCACTCAATATCAGACTCTAAATTATCGCTACTAGCTCCAAATATTTAAATTTCTCTTTTTTGCCTCTTCTTGAGCGTTTACGAAGGTATCCCTATATTTTCCGTTTGGAGAAAAATACTTTTCTCTGGCTAGACCTTTTTTCACCAATGATTCGTTAAACATATCTCCATTTTTTAACCATACGTACGCCAAAGTACGACCATACCTATCAGTTTTTTCTTTATCATATTCTAAATAAACATTTTGATGCGTGAGATACTTCTTCGTATAATTAGATGCTTGTTTACCATAGGGTTGAACTGGCGTATTAGGCTTAACAGTCTCTGGCGTATCTACACCAATTAATCTGACTTTAATTTCCTCTCCATTTTTTTGAGCAACAAATGTATCACCATCTACAACTCGTTTCACATATACTTTGTCTTTACCATTTAAATTAGATTTTTCTGATTGATGTTGAGATTCTGAACCACTAAACGGTCCAGAATGGTTTACAAACTGAAAAATAATAACAAGTATTCCTATCATCGCTACTACAAAAAGCGATGACATTTTCTTAGATTTCAATAATGTCACCTTATTTCACTTAATATCCCGATTAATACTAAAGAAAATTTGATCCAACGTCAAATGATTTCATACTATTACAAGTAATCAAATTTATATAATTACAATCTCGCTTTCCAAATTATAAGAGCATGATATAATACATGATGTTAGGAGTGAAAGAAATGGATACGTCTAATGAAAATAAAATAACAATCATTGCCGTCATAGTAGCAATAATTGTTGGTGTCGTACTACAAATTGTCTTTAAACTACCCTTAATCGTGAGTTTAGTGGGGTCAGTATTTTTAGGTATGTTCGTTGGTTTTATCGTCTACCTAATTCAATCATTTCGTCGTAAAAAAAAGAATTAAAATAGGATAATATTTAGTATATATAGTTTAAAATTAAACATCATGCACTCAGTAACTTTGTCTCACTACAAAGTTTTATTTATCAAAACTTTATAGTAATGATAATTGTTAGATTGATTTAATTTTATAGAGTCTGCCTCAATTATGAATGGTGGACTCTTATTAATTAAATCCAACCCTTTTCATTTGCTTTTTTCCATGCCTCGAAACGATGATCTGAATTCATTTTGTCTATAATAGTACTAGTATAGTTACGCACGGTCCCGTTTGATAAATACAATTTGTTAGCAATCTCTTTGCTACTTAATCCATTGCCTATTTCTCTTAAAACAACTTGTTCTTTATGAGTTAATGGATTCGATTCAGTAAACAATGACGTCATGAGCGAAGGGCTATATTCCTTCTCACCCTTTGTCACTTTATAAATAGTTTTAATTAAATCATCAATTGAACGCTCTTTTAGTACATAAGCATCAACATCATTTGCTACGGCTTTTTCAAAATAACCTGGACGTTTAAATGTAGTCACTATGATTATTCTTGTATTGAGTTGTTTTTTTCTTACATAAGATAAGATTTCCAAGCCTGTTATACCCGGAATTTCAATATCTAAAATGGCTACATTGGGTTCATTATTTTCAATAAACTCGAGTGCTTCTACACCATTTTCAAAATCTTTTAGTACATTCATTTCTTCATGCATTTCTATCAGTTGTACCATAGCTTTTCTTAACATCAATTGATCCTCAGTTATGACAAGCGATATCATAATAAATCACCTCTAGGTATTTCAACAATAATAAGTGTTCCATTATTTGATTGTACAATTAATTTACCATTTAAATAATCTACACGTTTTTTAATACTTTTCAAATTTGAAGCATTCTCATTTTCTATTCCCACACCATTATCTTTAATTTTTAAAATGATTTGATGCTCATGTACCTCCAATTCACCTTTTACTTCAGTCGCATGTGCATGTTTAATAACATTATTAATTGCTTCTCTAAAAATCATAGATAATATTGATTGTTTCGCTGGGTTTAATGATTTAGCCGCACTTTTATTGTTAAATTTAAAATCTAGATTAGCATTTTGCAATAAGTTTTCCAATGATGAAATTTCATCTTCAAAAGATTGTATCTTCAAATCATCAATAATGAGTCTAACTTTATTTAAGGTTTCTGTTGAAAGTTGATTTATTGCCTGCATTTCATTTTTTGCTTTTTCTGGATAAGTATCTATGAGTTTAACAGCTAATTCAGACTTCAAAGTAAGACTAGCAAATACATGTCCTAATGTATCATGAAGATCTTGACTTATTCTATTACGCTCTTGTTGAGCTATTAATACATTAATATACTTATTCTTTTCATCAAGTTTAGCTTTCATAATTCGTTCGTCTCTATTTTTAAAATTACCTACAGCAACAATTAATATAACCAAATAAAATGCACTTAATGGAACCACAAATGTTGGATTAAATATATAAGTTAGTATTAAGCAACTTATCATAGCTATTAAAAAGGTTATAAATTCTTTTGATACAACACGAACATTAAAAATAAAAGGTAAGGCGAATGCACTATAGAAGAAAAACAAACTATTCATAGGATTGACACTATAGACAAAATAAAAGATTCCTAAATAATGAATAACCAGTAATGAATATAAAATACTATCACTAAGGTGTTTATAAAATAAAATCATCGTCACATAGCTGATTATAAAAATAGTACAAACAATTAAATAAGTGAATAAGTTACCACGTTTGTCAACAAATATAGCTAAAATCGGAAATATTAAATATATTAAAGTACTTAATTCCCCTATTCTCGCTCCCCAACTTCTTGATTCCATTAGGATACATCTCCTTTCTTATTCATGAATAAAGCAATACTCAAAAAGATTATACTATAGACTATGAGATAGCCAATCGCTTCTATATTCACCACTTTATCTTGCGCTAAATCTATAGCAAGTAGCTTTAAATTATATGTTGGCATGTGTTTAGAAATCGACTGAAGCCAATCAGGAAACGTGTTTACTGGAAACCATAAACCTCCTAATATAGCTAGTGTAATATTAAGTAAATTGGCAAAACTACTTGCTTTTTGAATATCATTGAGTTGAGCGATAATCAATCCTAAAGTCAAAAATAAACTAACACCAATCCATAAAGTTAATGCAGAGAATATCCATTGAAAAACAGTCATGTGAACATCTTTGTAAAAATGAGCTACTGAAAAAATAATAATAATTGCTATTAAAAACTGACACATTGTCTTACTAATTTTAACTAAATAATATTGAAATGATGATAATGGGGTCACCATTAACCGTTTATACCAACCTTGATTTCGCTCTTCAATCAAATCTAATGGAAATGACAATAGACAAAAGTTCATTAAACTAAATACTGTCATACTATACATATACTCTTTATAAAACTTAAGTTTTGCTTCTTCTGGCATGTCCAATATAGAAGTAAATAATAAATAAAACACGACAGGTAGGAATATGGACACAACTAAATACAATTTCTTTCTAAATATAATCTTTAATTCTATTTTAAAAAATGTTGATATCACTGTTATTTCCCTCCTTTAGACTTATCATTAGAAAACATGACTTCTAATAAAGACGTTTTAAGAATTTCAATAAGATTGAAATTGACATGATGTTGTTTCAATAATTGTAAAACATCACTCACATCAGTTGTTTTTATTTCATATTTATTTTTTATTAATTCAATTTCGTATTTATGTTTCAGTTGATTGATAAGTTCTTGATATTTGCATGGAATTCGAATTACAGAATAACTTTGATTCCTTTTTATATTATCTGGTGCATCATCTAATTGAATTTTACCTTTATCTAACATCATTACTTGATCAGCCATTCTTTCAACTTCTTCAATGTAATGAGAAGTATATAGTATCGTAGTGTTATTCATTTTTAATTTTTCTATAACATTCCAAAAATGTTGACGCATTTCTACATCCATACCTGACGTAGGCTCATCTAAAATTAACAGTTCAGGTTTACCCACCAATGCTAAAGCAAAATCTAAAATCCTCTGCTGTCCGCCTGATAAATTACATGCAAACTGATCCATTTGACGGTCACTAAATTGTGTGATTTCTTTAAACTGATGAAAAGAAATAAACGTTTGATAAAAGGATTGATATAAATGTAATAATTCGCAAATCTTTATGTATTTAGGAAACTCTGTTTTTTGAAAAAGAATACCCATCTTATGTCTATTTAACAAATTTGATTTATCAGCGATTTGACCACTATCATAGTGATTATTTCCAACGATAATATCAATTAACGTTGACTTACCTGCTCCATTTTTACCTATTAATGCCGTACAACAATTATTTTTTATATTAATACTTATATCTTCTAAAACTTTATGTTTCTTGAAAGATTTAGAAATATGTCGTAGTTCAATCACTATCGTCACACCCCTTGATTAATGTTACTTATAATTTAGCAAGTTTAAGTGAGTGATATTAGTACCGAATGTCATTAATTAACAATGACATTTGTCATATCGTGCATAAAAGTTTACATAATATATTTATTGTTTTTAAAAAATACCCTCGTTCATTTAAACGAGGGTATTTTGAAATTTTATAAAATTGGAGATATTAATTTTGCTAGTCCTTCTTTAAATTTAATTGATAATGGGCGCTTGTTGTATTCTTCTTTTGTAAGTAATTTAGATTGCTCAATATCTTTTTCAAATGCTTGACGTAACTGTTTAGCAATATCTTCATCATATATAAATGCGTTCACTTCGAAATTCAGCTCAAAACTTCTAAAGTCCATGTTTGCACTACCAATTGAAGAAATTTCATCATCAATCATTAATATTTTAGAGTGAATAAATCCATTTTGATAAGTGTAAATATTAACTCCGCTATCTAGTAAATCAGCTGCATTTGAAAATGTAGCCCAATAAACGAATGGATGGTCAGGTTTACACGGAATCATAAGGTTTACTTCAACACCACTATTAGCAGCCATTTTTAATGCATTAATGTATGATTGGTCTGGAATAAAATAAGGGCTTTGTAGATAAATAGACTTTTTAGCGCTCATTATCATTTTTGTATAACCATATTCTATTTGATGTAAATCAAATGCAGGTCCACTAGAAGCGATTTGAATAGCTGTGTTCCCTTTGTCTCCATTTTTTTTAGGGAAGTACTTTTGATCAAATTTAAATTGTGGACGATGCGACTGTGAATTCCAGTCTAAAATAAATCTTAATTGTAGTGCATCGATGCCTTCACCTTGAACACGTGTATGTGTGTCTCTCCAGTAACCTAACTTACCTAATCCTAAATAATCATCGCCAACATTGAAACCGCCAATGTAACCAATTTGTCCATCTATAATGATAATCTTTCTATGATTTCGATTATTCATTCTAAAATTGATTAAAGGTACTTTCGAAGGGAAAAATGCTTCAACTTCTCCACCTAATGCTCTGAAATGTTTAAATTTTGATAATCTAACCTTCTTAGAACCAACATCGTCATACAACAGTTTAACTTCTAAACCTTCTCTAAGTTTTGTTTCAAGTGCATCTAAGATTCTTTTACCTAATCCATCAAGTTCAAAGGTATAGTACTCTAGATGTATATAGTCTTGAGCATTGTAAATATCCTCAAGTACTTTTTCATAAAGCTTATGACCATCTGTAAATAAATCAATTTTATTATTTTCTGTTAAAAAGGCATCTTGTTTCATTAACAACATACGAATTAAATCACGGTGTTTTATGACTTGATCATTGATATAACCATAATTGTGTTTATCAAAACTGTCGATTTGGTCTTGAACTAAATCTTCAAATGCATGTAATTCATCACCGTTATTTTTTTCCATCTTTTTCTTGGAAACCGTTCGTCCTAAAAATAAATACAAAATAAATCCAATGACAGGAAGAACGAATAATACGAATAACCACGCCCATGTTGAACTGGCAGTACGTCGATCACGTTCAAGGAAAATGATGACAAATGCCAGTACTATATTAGTTATAAACCCAAGTACTAACAATATAGTTAAAATGGTGCCCAAAAATCCAAAATTCATTACTAAATACTCCTATTCAGTCTTTCACCAAGAAAATTTAGTTGCCGATTTACCGAACTATACTTCAGTTACCAATGTTAAAATAGCATTAAAGTCCTCGTCATTATGCGGAAATGCACGTTCTTCGATTTGTTTAATGGTAATGTTTAATAATTTATAACCATTACCCTCTTGAGACTTCAAAAACGAATTAACACTTTTCTCTAAGCTCTCCAGTGTTTCCTCAGTTAAAGTTTTAAATTTTATTTGTTGCATAAATCCCATACCCCTTTCATTATATTGATTAAATCATAGAACTTTTCATACAAAATTTCAATTAATTTAGAGGAATTATCTTTTATAAATCAAACGTTCATTATCTTGAACAGAATATATTTTAATTTAAATGGTATTGATGTATAATAAATTACATTCGATTGAATATTCAGAAATTTTATTAGTCTAGATTCACATCAATGTCTTTATTGCTCCTCTTTTAATTGATTGAAATCTTTTCTAATTGAGAGCTAATCAACACTTTTCATCGAATAAATTAATAAATATCGATTTAACATTGGAGGGAACGCTTGTGATTTCATTTGAAAATGATTATTTAGAAGGTGCACATGAAAAAGTTTTAAATCGATTAGTAGAGACAAATCGAATACAAGCTGCTGGATATGGCTTCGATGACTTTTCGGCACAAGCTGCAGATAAAATTAGACAACGTATTGACTGTCCAGATGCTACCATTCGATTTTTAGTAGGTGGTACGCAAACCAATCAAGTAGTTATTAACTCAATGCTTGATAGTTATGAAGGAGTTATATCCGCTGATACAGGACATGTGGCAGTCCATGAAGGTGGTGCTATAGAATTCAGTGGACATAAAGTTCTAACCATACCCTCCCAAGAAGGTAAAATTACTGCTCAAGATGTTGAGAATTATATAGAAACTTTTGAAAGTGATTTTAAAAAAGAACACATGGTGTATCCAGGGATGGTCTATATTTCACATCCAACCGAATACGGAACTTTATACACTAAAGAGGAATTACAATCTTTATCTAGAGTTTGCCGTAGACATCAGATTCCACTATTTATGGATGGTGCACGTTTAGGTTATGGCCTTATGAGCAATCACACTAATGTAACTATCGAAGATGTTGCAAAATACTGTGATGTGTTTTACATAGGCGGTACTAAGATTGGAGCACTTTGTGGTGAAGCAATCGTATTCACTAAACAAAATGAACCTAAAAACTTCACTACAATTATAAAACATCATGGTGCTTTATTAGCAAAAGGCCGTCTAACTGGTGTTCAATTTCTAGAATTATTCACTGATGATTTATATTTTGATATAAGTCGACATGCTATTGAAATGGCTGAAAAGGTAAAAAAAGGATTTATAGATAAAGGGTATCAAGTCTATTTTGATTCACCAACCAACCAACAATTTTTTATTTTAAGTAACGATAAAATTGAAGAACTAAAACAAAAGGTAAAATTCGCAGTTTGGGAGAAATATGATAATCAACATCGTGTAGTACGCTTCGCGACAAGTTGGGCCACTACTGAAGAAAATGTTAATCAATTACTTAAACTAATATAAAGTACAAAATGAAGTTATAAAAACTGTATCACTACAGGCAGCTAAGAATATAGTCAGGAGGACTATGCTATGCAACAAGAACGACAATCGTGGTACCAAAAATCTTGGTTTATTATTCTCACATTGCTATTTATTTTTCCATTAGGTCTCTTTCTAATGTGGAGGTATGCGCATTGGAAAATTTGGTTGAAATTGGTTGTTTCATCAGTCTATACTATTGGTTTAGTTTTAACAGTTTTATTTCAAGTTAGTCTATTAAATGAAAACAAACCAAATCAAACAGAACATGCATCAACTATGAAAGAAAAGTCTGATATAAATAATGTAAAAACAACTAGAAATAAAAATATTGAAAAATCAATACACAAAGACAAACAAAACTCTGTGAACTTAAAGCAAAACACAAAAGATCAAAACAATAACGCAAATGATGAAGTAGCTTCTCCAACTAGCGAACAAAATGCAGCTATAGCACAAGCAAAATCATATGCAAATTCATTACCTATCTCTAAGAAAAGTTTATACAAACAATTAACTTCGGAATACGGAGAGAAATATCCGGCAGACGTAGCACAGTATGCTGTTGACCATATCAGTGTAGATTATAAAAAGAATGCATTGAGATTAGCAAAAAGTTACGTAAAAAATATAAACATTTCTAATCAAGCGTTATATGATCAACTCGTTTCAGAAAATGGAGAAGGATTTACTCCTGAAGAAGCACAATATGCAATGAATCATTTAGATAGGTAATCATTAAGAAAGAGTTTTAACATTAAAGAGTCCGGGGCATAAAGTTTTAGTATAAGTAACAAAAGACAATTTCTATTAAAATAATATAGAAA